>JAQUWX010000090.1 GCA_028692635.1 Alphaproteobacteria bacterium | reverse complement strand
TCGCGGAATTGCTGAATGCCGCCAAGCAAATGACTTCAGAGTGGGCAAGGCAGCAATCGCTTAGCGTCACTATCGATTGCCCCACGGATATAGGAAGCTTTGTCGTGGATGAGCAGCGCATGAAGCAAGTGCTGTTCAATCTTATAAGCAACGCCATTAAATATACTCCTGCCGATGGACGCATCACTTTGATCGCGAAAAAGCAGGAAAACTTTATCGTGCTTAGCGTTTGCGATACGGGCATAGGTATACCGGATGCCGACAAGGAGAGGGTGTTCGGAAAATTCGAAAAATCCAACATTCAGGCTCGCCAGAGCGGGGCGGGGTTGGGGTTAAGCCTGGTCAAGAATTTTGTCGAGCTTCACGGCGGGCGGATCGAGATCGTAAGCGCTATCAGTAGCGGAACTCAGATAAATTGCTATATACCGATAACTCCGCCGATAGAAACCGAACCGCTTTTGCGGGTTTCTCCCTCATCTCGTATTGCAACATGAGGGCGTTTGTCGGGGGCGACGTGTAAGACCATGACTGAAGCGCTCCTTGTTTTCCCTATTCCTAATCTTATGGCTGTCGATGAGCTGGCTGGGCGGTTGGCTCCTTTGCTTGAGCGCGGAGATGTGCTTGCGCTTTATGGGCAACTGGGGGCGGGGAAGACTGCTTTCGCCAGGGCGCTGATATCGAAATTCGGAATTACGGGCGAAATACCAAGCCCTACGTTCACCATCGTTCAGCACTATGAGACGGCGTCGTTGACAGTCTTTCATTTCGATCTTTACCGCCTTAAATCGGAAATGGAGCTTGAGGAGCTTGGCTGGGACGAAGCGTGTTCGGATGGGCTTGTGCTTGTGGAGTGGCCGGAAAATGCCGGGAGGTTTTTACCAAAAGACAGGCTTGATATGCGGTTTATTATGGATAAATCCGATTCAAGAAAAGTTCAGCTCGAACCAAAGGGAAATTGGGCGAAGAAAATTAATCTCTTGAATCATCCTGGCGACAGGTCGCGGGAATGACTCGGGGAGAGTGGGGCAAATGGACAGGATAGGCGATTTTCTGGAATTGAACGGATGGGGAGGCGCCAGGCAAACTCAATTGCAGGCGGACTTTTCGTCGAGGAGATATGTGCGGCTTAAGAAGAATTCGCGCACGCGAGCCGTGTTGATGATTTCAGATAACGCTCAAAAGCCTCGCGAGTTTGTCGCTATTGCGAACATTCTGCGCGATATGGATATTTCTGCGCCGGAGATTTATGCGGCTAATCTGGACGATGGCCTGATCCTTATGGAGGATTTTGGCGATGAAAATTTTGGCAAAATGCTGGATAGCGGCGCTAATGCTTCTTCGATTTATCGGCGCGGAATAAGCGTTTTATCAAGGCTGCACAGCAAATTCGATAGATCCGTTTTGCCTGGAGCCGGGCTGCCGGTTTTTAATGCCGAGCTTTTTGCCAGTCAGGTTGAGCTATTCTTAGATGGATATGTGCCTTATGCGCAAAACCGCGAAGCTACGGCGGACGAACGCGAGGAGTTTCACTCTATATGGTTTAAGGCGCTTAAGCCTATGGAAGAGCTTCCTCAGACTCTGCTGCTCCGGGATTACATGCCGGACAATCTTATGTCGCTGCCCTCGCGCAAGGGCTGGCGCGATGCCGGGGTTTTAGATTTTCAGGATGGCGGTCAGGGGCCGCTGCCGTACGATATAGCTTCGCTTTGCGAGGTGGTAAGGCGCGATTCAGCGGCTGATCTGCTTTCCGATATGATAGACGAATATCTGAAGCAAAATCCTGTGATGAAAAAAGCCGATCTTCTTCGTGCGTGCACCGTTCTGTCAGCTCAGCGCCACGCTCGCATATTGGGCAATGTGGCAGGTCGCAGCGATAAGCGCGTATATTTGCCAAGAATATGGAAACATATGATAAGCATGTTGCAAGATGACTCTTTGCGGCATGTTAAAAACTGGTTTGAGGAGCGTAAGCTTTTTCCATGAGTGAAATTTCCTCTACGGCTATGGTGCTGGCTGCCGGATATGGCATGCGGATGCGGCCGCTTACTCTTGAGACGCCAAAGCCGCTTCTTAAAATCGGATCGAGGACGATGCTTGATATAGCTATCGACAGATTGGTCGAGGTCGGTATTTCTCGTGTAGTCGTGAATTGTTTTTATCTGGCGGAGCAGATAGAGGCTCACTTGGCTTCTCGCAACGATGTGGAGATAATAATTTCTCGGGAAAATGAACTGCTTGATACTGGCGGAGGAATTAAGAACGCTATCGAGCATTTCGGAGGAAAACCGTTTTTTGCGCTTAACTCCGATTTGCCGTGGTTTGATGTGGGTAAGCCGTCTTTGCAAGCGATGGCTGAAACTTGGAATGCGGAAAAAATGGATGCGCTGCTTTTGCTTATGTCGGCGAGCAAGGCCAAAGGGTGGAAAAGCGGCGGAGACTTTATGCTTGAAAAAGATGGGACCGCGTGGAGAAAAGACGCGCCGCCGCAAAAATCGCATGTGATGCTAAGCGCGCAGATCGTTAAGCCGGAATTGTTCATAGCGGAGAAAGAGACTGTTTTCTCCAATAATAAAATCTGGAATAAGGCAGAAAGCAAAAAACTTCTTTTCGGGATCGAGCATAAAGGTTCGTGCCATCATGTGGGAACGCCGGAGGACCTGGCTGAAGCTAACCGTTTGTTTGCGGGAAAAATCGTCTCATGATGCGCGTTGCCACCATCCCGCCCGATGCGTCTTTTTTGGATGAGCTGGCAAAAAGCCTCTGGCGACAGTGCGGCGAAGATCCCATAAAGTTGTCCGATATGCTGGTTCTTTTGCCTAATCGCAGAGCGTGCAGGCAAATGCGCGAAGCTTTTTTGCAAGTTACGGGCGGTCGGGCGGCTTTACTTCCAAGTCTGCGGCCTTTGGGCGATATGGACGAGGAAGAGCTTTCTTTCCTTGACGTAAACATGGAAATTCCGCCAGCGGTATCCGCGATAAGGCGGCAGATGCTGTTGGTGCAGTTGATAAAAAAGAAAGACAAAAATCTGCCGTTGGAACAGGCTGCGGAGCTTGCGACATCTCTGGCCAAATTTCTGGATCAGGCGCAGATAGAGGGATCTGATTTTGCCGATCTAAAAAATCTAGTTAAGGGCGACCTGGCCGAGCACTGGCAAGAAACCTTGGATTTTCTTGAGATTATAACTCTCGCATGGCCGTCGGTTCTTGCTGAAGAAGGATGCATCGATCCGGCAGAGCGGCGCAATAGAACTCTGGCTGCGCAGGCTGACGCGTGGAGAAAGTTTCCTGTAGCCACTCCTGTCATAGCTGCGGGGTCCACTGGATCTATGCCCATGGTGGCGGAGATGTTGTCCGTCATAGCGTCCTTGCCGCAGGGACTGGTCGTTCTGCCCGGGCTTGATGTGGAGCTTGATGAAGACGCATGGCAGTCAATCGACGAAAATCATCCTCAATACGGGATGAAAAAACTGTTGGAGAAATTTGGCGTTCAGCGGAATGAAGTGGAAATTATGGCTTCTCCTTCAGAGCGCTCTGATCGCGTCAGGATCGTTCAAGAGGCCATGCGTCCTGCGGATGCCGTTGCGGAATGGCGTAATATCTCGATTGGGGCGCTGTCCGGTTTGTCTCTGGTTGAGCTTGATCAACAGCAGGAGGAGGCGGAGGTAATTGCTTTACGCCTTAGGGAGGTTTTAGAACATCCAACTAAAACAGCGATGCTCGTTACGACTGACAGAGCTTTGTCCGCCAGAGTCATTGCGGCTCTTCGTAGATGGAATGTTGATGTGAACGATTCTGCGGGGAGCCCTCTTTCGTCAACTCCGGTGGGAAGTTTTTTAAGCGCGTTATATCAGGCTGCGTCCGATAACGCCGCGGCTATTGAATATCTGACTTTGCTTAAGCATCCGCTTGCCGGGTGCGGCGTGGATGCTGCGGAGTGTCGCTCTATGGCTCGCAGGATTGAGCGCGATGTATGGCGAGGATTCAGGCGAACTGACGGTTGGAGCGGAGCTGCTAAATCTTTGCAAGATGCCGAACATCCTTGCGCTCAATGGTGCGGGAGTATAGCAGGCTGGTTCGCTCCAATTACAGATAGCTGGCAATCTTCCATCTCGTTGGAAGAGCGCATAAAGCAGCATATAGATATTGCGGAAATTATTGCTTCGACCGATGTGACTCATGGATCGGAGCGCTTGTGGCGCGATGTTGCGGGAGAGGCTGCGGCAACATGGCTGAACG
>JAQUWX010000030.1 GCA_028692635.1 Alphaproteobacteria bacterium | reverse complement strand
AAGATGATCGAAAAAGTTATGGCGGCCGCGCGCTCTCCTATACTTACGGTTTCTGCTCTAACAGTAGAAGTGCAGAAATGGCAGCCCAAGCTTGATGCCGCAGGATCTCTGCGTGCGGTTAAGGGAGTCGATATCTCTACCGAGGTTTCCGGCATTATTGATGCCATCAATTTCGAGTCCAGCACCGAGGTTAAGGCAGAAGACGTGCTGGTGCTTTTGAGGGCTGAAGAAGATGTCGCAAGGCTTCGCGCTTTGGAGGCTACGGCAAAGCTGGCTCAAGTAACCTATGATCGCGACAAAAAACAGCTCGATGTTCAGGCCGTGAGCCAGGCGGTGGTCGATACCGATGCGGCTAATCTTGCCGCTTCAAAGGCTCAAGCCGCTGCTCAAAAGGCTTTGGTGGATAAGAAAATTATTTATGCTCCGTTCTCCGGGCATATTGGCATTAAGTCCGTAGATGTCGGACAATATGTCACTCCGGGCACAGTTATCGCTACTTTGCAGCAGCTCGATCCTATCTATGTGGACTTCTTCGTTTCCGAGCAGGATTTTCCTCGGGTGAAAACCGGTCAGAAGGTTGCTGTTAAAATCGACGCTAATCCCAATATGGATTTCGTCGGAGAAATTGTTGCTGTAAATCCCAAGGTCGATGATGCTACTCGTAACGTTCAGGTAAGGGGCAAACTTAAAAATCCCGATCGCTTAATGCTTCCTGGAATGTTTGCAAAGGTAACCGTCGATACGGGAACGCTGGAAGATGTAATGACTCTGCCTCAGACTGCCATTGTGTACAATCCTTATGGCAACACGGTATATGTGGTTGAGGAAAACGCGAGCGCTACCGATCCTGAACGTAAGCTGACTTCCAGACAGACTTTCGTCGTTACTGGGAGAGAACGCGGCGATCAGGTTGAGGTCATAAGCGGTATTAAAGCTGGCGATAGGGTTGTGACTTCCGGGCAGATGAAACTTCGCAACGGATCGTTCATAAAGATCAATAACGATGTCTCGCCCTCTAACGATCCCGATCCCAAACCCGAAGATGATGAGAAATAACGCTCGAGTGAGGGGCATATTATGAATTTTACCGAGATTTTTATACGGCGTCCTGTTCTGGCTACTGTGATTAGTCTGATGATTATGGTGCTTGGATTGCGCGCCATTTTCTCGCTGCCTATTTTGCAGTTTCCTAAAACCGAAAACGCCGTAGTTACGGTAAGCACGGTTTATTATGGCGCTAACGCCGATGTCGTGGCTGGATTTATAACCACTCCGTTGGAAAACGCTATCGCTCAGGCCAACGGTATAGACTATATGACCTCTACCAGTCAGACCAGCGTGAGCACAATTACGGTAAATCTGCGCATGAATTATAGCCCGGATGCGGCTCTTACCGAGATAAACGCTAAGGTCAATTCGGTTCTGAACCAGTTGCCTCCAGAATCCCAGCAACCGGTCATGAGCATTAAGGTGGGTGATACTATCGATGCCATGTATATTGGATTCAGCAGTAAGGTTTTACCCAGAAATAATATAACCGATTATCTCGTTCGCGTCGTGCAGCCGAAAATGCAGGCTGTTGAGGGTGTGCAGACTGCGGAAATTCTTGGCGGGCAGAATTTTGCTTTAAGAGCGTGGATCGATCCTAAAAAACTTGCCGCGTACGATCTTACCGCAAGCGAAGTAAGTCAGGCGCTGGCCAAAAATAATTATATATCCGGTCTTGGAAGCACCAAGGGCCAAATGGTTCAGGTCAATCTTACGGCTGGAACCGATATGCGTTCGTTGGAGGAATTCCGCAATCTTATTATAAAGCAGAAAAAAGGTTCAATCGTGCGGCTTAAAGATGTCGCAAATGTTACGCTTGGCGCGGACAGCTATGACGCTAGCGTGGTGTTCGATGGCAAAGAAGCGGCGATGATCGGGATTCAGGTGGCTCCCGGGTCCAATCTGCTTCAGGTTATAAAAAACGTCCGCGAAGAGTTTCCGGCAATTCAAGCGCAATTGCCAGAAGGTCTCGATGGTAAAATAATTTATGACTCAACAAAATTCGTCAACAGTTCAATTGACGAGGTTGTTAACACTCTTATTGAATCGCTGCTTATTGTTACGCTTGTGGTTTTTGCTTTTCTTGGATCTCCACGCTCGGTGTTGATCCCTACTCTTGCCATACCGTTGTCATTGATCGGCACTTTTATGGTTATGCTTATCTTGGGATTCTCTATCAATCTTTTGACTTTGCTTGCTATCGTTCTTGCGATCGGCCTTGTCGTCGATGATGCGATCATTGTGGTCGAAAACGTCAACCGGCATCTTGACGCCGGTATGAAGCCTTTCCCGGCGGCCGTTCAGGCGGCAAAAGAGTTGGCTAATCCCATCATAGCCATGACCATCGTTCTGGTTTCAGTTTATATTCCTATAGGATTTCAAGGTGGGCTTACTGGCGCTTTGTTCTCGGAGTTCGCGTTTACGCTTGTCGGCGCCGTCGTTATATCGGCTATTGTTGCTCTGACGCTTTCTCCGATGCTTTGCTCGAAGCTGCTTAAGCCTCATGAGGAGCGGAACGCTTTCGAGGAGAAGGTGGTTTCGCATATAGACCACTGGTTTGAGAAAATATCTTCCTCTTATAAACGCATATTGACTAATAGCCTTAAGTATATACCCGTAACTATGGTTTTCTCCGCCATCGTTATCGGAAGCATATATTTCCTTTATTCAAGCGGTAAGGCGGAATTGGCTCCGCAGGAAGATCAGGGAATCGTCATTGCGTTTTCAACTCCTGCACCCAATGCGACGTTGGAACAGAGAAAATTATATTCTCGTGAAGCGTTCAGGCGGTTCAGCGCTTATCCAGAGATGGAGCACGTTTTTCAGGTGGATGCTCCGAGTATATCTTTTTCCGGTATGGTTCTTAAACCTTGGAATGAACGTGAGCGCACCTCAAATGATATTCAGCCCATCATTCAGGCGGATATGAACAATATATCGGGCGTTAAGGTGGCGGCTTTTCAACCATCCCCTCTTCCGGGAAGTAACGGATTGCCCATTCAGTTCGTGATTAACTCTACCCAGCCTCCAGAGCGGATGTATGATGTGGCGGAGACTTTCGTGCAGGAAGCTCAAAGCAGCGGCATGTTTATATTTATAAATAGCGATCTTAAGATAGATCAGCCGCAGGCAAAATTGCTTATAAATCGCGACAAGGCTGCGCAGTTGGGTCTTACTATGAGCGACGTAGGCGTCTCTTTGGCGTCTATGCTTGGTGGCGGCTATGTCAATTATTTCAGCTTGAGTGGGCGGTCATATAAAGTTATTCCCCAGGTGCAGCAGAAAGAGCGGCTGACTGCGGACCAGCTTAAAAGTTATTACATCAGATCAGGCAGCGGTGATTCCATCCCAGTATCCACTATAGCTGATATCGAGATGCAGACAGTTCCAGAATCATTGAACCACTTCCAGCAGATGAATTCGGCTACAATTCAGGGCGTCATGTTTCCTGGCGTGTCATTAGGCGATGCTATAAATTATCTGGATGACCTTGCTCAAAAAATGCTGCCGGAAGGATATGCGGTCGATTACGGCGGCCAATCAAGGCAGTTCGTTCAGGAATCCAGCGGCTTTGCCACTATGTTCTTGTTCGCTCTTATAATCGTTTTTCTGACTCTTGCGGCTCAGTTTGAGAGTTTCCGCGATCCGCTTATCATTCTGGTTTCAGTTCCTATGTCCATAGCCGGAGCTTTGGTTTTCATAAGCCTTGGCATTGGCGGGGCCAGTTTGAATATTTATACGCAGGTCGGGTTGGTCACTCTTATGGGGCTTATCAGTAAACACGGAATTCTTATTACCGAGTTTGCAAATAACTTGCAGGAAGAAGGGTATTCAAAACATGACGCTATAATCGAGGCGACCTCGATACGATTCCGGCCCATTCTTATGACGACTGCGGCTATGGTGCTTGGCGTGGTTCCTCTCATAATGGCAAGCGGAGCGGGCGCTCTTTCTCGGTTTAACATGGGACTGGTCGTCGCAAGCGGTCTTAGCATCGGGACGCTGTTCACTCTGTTCGTGGTGCCTGCCGTTTATATTGTGGTTGCGACGGATCACCATGCCGATAACAGGGAAGATAAGAAAGCCGTGTCTGACGAAGAGGCCGCGCTGATTTAGGTTAAAAGCTTCTCAAGCTTTTTCAGGCGGCGGTATTCGTTGTCGGTCGGTTTGCCTGCCGCTTCTATTACGCTGCGTATCGCCGATATGACTTCCGAGCCGGAGCCGCGTCCTGATCTCAGCAGAGTTGGCATCGCATTGAGCGCTCTTTCCTCGTCCAGCATCAGCATCATGTATTGTTGGCGAGCCATCGCTTTATATTCGTCTCGCGGCATTTGCGGGAACAGTTTGCTTTCGCTCCTTAGTTTGCGCAGCATCACGAATTCTCGCTCGTCCATGCTGTTGCTGCCTCGGCTGACGTAGATTAGTCCTCTGGCCATGGCTTCGGCCAGACCCCCGGCTTCGACCTGGTTTTGAAGCTCCTCCAGCTTCTGATGAATTGTTCTTTCGCGGTCCATGTCGCGTCCTATGTGGCGGACCGAATATGGGCGGACTGTGCGCAGTCCGATCATGGCTTGAATTAATGGCGAGCCGTAAATTTGTATGAAGAGCTTCTCTGTAAATTCGTCGCGGGCTTCCCTGTAGGAATCAAGCGCAGAGATGATCTGTTTTGAGAACGCTTCCTGCATCGCCCAGAACACGTTGTCTTGTGAGACGGGGAGGCGGTTGGCCTTTACTGCTTCTGCAAGCGGTCCGATCTGGCTTAAAAGAGGATTTCTGTTCGAGAATACTTCAAATCTCGATCTTATCGGATTCATCCTTCTTAAAAGCTCAGCGGTTTTGTCCGTTACCAACGAGCGCACAGTTGGCGACAGGAAGGTATGGTACATGCCTTGGATGTTTTCCGATATTCTTGAGACGGCCTCAAACCGTAGATTGTCTTCCGCGTCGTTGCAGCCAAAAGCGCGGATGTCGTCGAGCCTTCTTCTGTCAAAGCGCAAAATATATTTTCCGCTGACAAGCTCCGGATTCAGGGTGTCCGCTTCTTTTTCCGTGAAGATAGCCTCATAAAGTCCCGGCGGGAGGGTTTCGATCATATCTATGTTTTGTATGAACTTGTCGTGCTCTTTTACCGCCACCGAGCCGGATACGAATATGCCAAGGTGCCCTATGGTTTGATGCACCGTATATATGATTGTCTGGCCGTTTGCGACTATTTCGTCTTCGCTGTTGTAGAGATCAAGGATCCAGTCCAGCGCTTGTTGCGGCGGAGTTATGTCGTCCGCGTTTGAGCAAAACACGACGATTGGAGATTTGATGTTGCGCAAATCTATGCGCAGTCCTCCGGACGTGTGTATCTTGGCTGCGCTTAGGTGGTTTCCTATGAACAGCTCATCTACGATAAACTGCATTTCCTCGCGGTTGAGAAGAACCGGCGCTCCCCACCATCTTTCAAATTCCAGAAAACGCGGAGCCTCAGTGTCCACTTTGGAATATAAAGAATAATTCTTTTTCCATAGAGTGTTTGCTGGATTGCTGTTCTCAAAATTTTGGACAAGGGTCGCTCCGTCGAACAGTCCGTTGCCGATGTCGCTGGACAATGATGTCGTCCATGATCCTCCAGTCATGCCGCCTACATAGCGCATGGGATTCTTTCCGTGCACTCCGGCCCAGTATGAGATGGGCGCTCCGGCAAGTATGAGCACTCCGACAAGGTCGGGATTGGTCGCGCTCATCATTGCGATTTGCCATCCCGCCTGGCAATTGCCTATCAGGCATGGTTTGTCGGCTTTGGGATGTAGCTCTATTACTTTCGCTACGAAAACGGCTTCCGCTCGGCAGACATCCTCGGTGGTTTGGGTCGGCGTGGGGTATGGTAAAAAGCCGACGAAATAGCATGGATGCCCTGCCCGCATGGCGAGGCCGATCTCGCTGTCCGGTTTCATTCCGCCTATGCCGGGGCCGTGTCCGGCGCGGGGGTCGAATATAATGAATGGGCGTTTTGTCGGATCAACCGGTAGTCCATCGGGCGGAAGTATTCTGAACAGCATGTAATTTACAGGCTCTAACAGATCCTGCCCGTTGAGTATTTCTTCATGGTCGAAGAAAAGGACCGTAGGCGCTGGGTTTTCAAGTTGTTTGAAGTGTATGTTCCCACGCTCTCTTAGAACGTCGAGGAACAGCACAGAGCGTTGAAACGCATCCGTCCAGAACTCTATAGCTTGAAAAAACACGGTTCCGGGCATCATGAACGCTCCTGGAATCATGTTTCGGATATCCGGCTTTGGTTGCGGATTGTCCGTGCTCATATTTGTCTCCTGAAAAGAAAGCCTTCCGAAGCCTCCAGTTTATCATGGTTAATTTGTTAATTGTGAGGTTTATTTGCACTAAAGCTTCCTGTATGCCGGGGCCGCGTTTTTTACCCGTACTTTCAGGCGAAAATGTTGTAGAATAGGGGCGGAAGGTTGCTGCGCGACACGACAGGGAGCATGATCCCCGAGGCCGATAAGTAAAATCTCTAGGGAGCCGTCCCTGGCCAGAGCCGTGGTTTTGGTCACATGGCGCCCACCTGCTCACGCAGGTCACGGAGGACAAGCATACCATCGTTCGAGGTGGCCCTTCCACTTTCGCTTTGTGTACATTATGGACATAAAAAATAAAAAATGCGACCTGCGGCTGGAGATGCGTAAAAAGCGGCTGGTTGCTCATGTCGCTGCGCCCGATGCGGCCTTGAAACTGCGCGATTATTTTATGGCCGATGTGTTTCTTGATCCTTGTAGCGTTGTCGCTGCTTATGCCGCTATAGGCGAGGAGATGAATCTTTTCCCCCTGATAGAGTCGCTTGTCGAAAAAGAGCATATCGTTTGTCTGCCGATTGTCGGGGAAAGAAATTCTCCGCTCGTTTTTCGGAAGTATGTTCCCGGAGATAGTCTCGTTCAAAATCGTATAAAAATACCAGAGCCAGAGGATTCTCAAGCGGAGTTGACTCCGTCGGTGGTGCTCGTTCCTTTGCTGGCGTTCGATCGCAATGGATTCCGTCTGGGTTATGGCGGTGGGTATTATGATTGCACGCTTAAGGTCCTGCGTGAGAAAAATCCGAGCGTTCGCGTTTTCGGTATAGCTTTTTCAGAACAGGAAATTGCTTCTGTTCCCGTGGAAGAGCATGACATGCGGCTTGATGGAGTCGTTACCGAGGCCGGGTTTATTGCGGCTTCCTGAAACCCTGCGCGACAAGGTATGTTTCCGAGGAATCCGGTCTGCTGGCCGGGGGTTTCGCGTGGCGGACTTTTGCAAAATCTTTTTTCAGTTGGTCAAGCAGCTCTTTCTCCGCGCCGCCTTTGAAGAATTTGCACACGAAGGTTCCCCCAATAACCAGAATCTCCGTCGCAAACAGGGCCGCTATTTCGGCCATCATCATGATGCGGATGTGGTCGGTGCCGGTGTGTCCCGTCGTCGATGGAGCCATGTCGCTTAATACTATGTCGGCTTTGCCACCGAGCATCTTGCGGAGTTTCCCCGGCGCTTCGTCCGACATAAAATCCATCTGGATGATTTCTGCGCCTGCTATGGGATCGACGGGAAGCAGGTCTATTCCAATCAGCTTTCCTTTCGGTCCGATTTTAGCAACTGCAACCTGGCTCCAGCCTCCGGGGGCGGCTCCAAGGTCGATTACCTTCATGTTTTTTTTGAATAACTGAAACTTTTCGTCCAATTGCAGAATTTTATATGCCGCTCGTGAGCGATATCCGTCCGCTTTGGCAGACGCCACATACGGGTCGTTTAGCTGTCTTTCAAGCCACTTTTTTGAGGAAAGCGAACGTTTGTTGCCTGTTTTTACCCGGACAATCGCCATGCGCCTCGACCCTACGCTGCGCAGCGCGCTTTTTGGTTTATCGTTACTCATGCCGTAAAAAACCCCGAATAGTTAATTAGTAGCTATATAATCTATTCAAACGCAAAATGATATGATAGGAAAACCCCTCCCGTTGGGGGATCGTCTAGCGGTAGGACAGCAGACTCTGACTCTGCTTACCTAGGTTCGAATCCTAGTCCCCCAGCCACTATCCAAGAGGCGTTAGCCTTTGTTCCCCCCCCTACGCGCTACACACTTTGGCACGACGACAGGCTGTGGGTCGTATAAGTCATGAAGCAGAAGCTTTTGCCTCGATTTTGTAGAGTCATATGTCGCGTGGACACGCGACGCTGGATTCCCGCCGATCCGGGAATGACTCGGAAGTATATTTTGGTGATTATTAGACGCTCATGCGATTTTCAGATTGGCCATAGGGTTTAATCTTGGAGACCATTGCAGAAATCTTCCGCTTAGCTTCCATTGTGTCATAGGCGTTTTGAAGGCGCAGAAAATAGCCTTCGGACAGGCCGAAAAATTTGCATAGGCGCAAATCTGTGTCTGCCGTTATATCGCGGGTGCCGTTCACGATGGCATGAATGCGGTTAGGGGGCACGCAAATAGAGTGGCCCAACTGGTTTTGGCTCATACCAATTTCGCTAAGAAACTCTTCTTTGAGAATCTCGCCCGGATGTGGATTGCGAAGCGTGGTCATTTTTTATCCTTTACGGCTTTTAATGGTAATCGACAATTTCAACCTCTGTTGCTTCACCATCTTTCCAATAAAAACAAATGCGCCACTTGTCGTTAATGCGAATGCTCATCTGTCCTTTTCTATTGCCCTTCAGCACCTCTAAATGGTTGCTGGGTGGGTTTTTTAGGTCATCCACAAGCACGGCGGCGTCAAGCTGGCGCAGTTTGCGCAACGCTCTTTCCTGAATGGCTCGCGGCAATTGACGGGAAACCCTGCCTTCCCATATCTTTGCCGTTTCTTTACACTTAAATGACCCAATCATTTATTGCCTTACATTATAACATGATATGTGGTACGTATCAAGCATCTTGATTGTCGCCCCCTTTTTTTAGGCTGAAAACAGGCAATTTACAAGTTGTGCGGTAAGTAAGGGGCGTTTATGGTTGGATGTCCAATAGGTTGAGGATTAATTATGTATATGCGTTTCTTCCTTCTTATCCTCATCTTTGTGGCGGTTTCCTCTGTGGCGTGGGCAGTTGAGGCTCCTTCTGGGCAGGCTCGTATCGACGCCAGTAAGATTTTGCGTGGACGCTTTGTTGAGGAACATCATTTGGCGGGGGTTCAGAAACCCATGCAGTCGTCTGGACATTTTGTTGTAGCGCCTGCTTACGGCTTGATTTGGGGTATTGAGACTCCATTTCCTACATCTACGATCATTACTCAGAACGGCGCGGTTCAGGATCTTGGGGGGATCGCCATGAAATTGCCGGTCAAGAATCTTCATCAACTTTATGACATGGTCGGGAGAGCGTTGGCGGGCGATTGGAGCGGGTTGGAAACGGCCTTTGTTATAAAACGCAGCACTACTAAAAATCGCTGGAAAATGCTTTTGACGCCGCGTCAGACTGATAAGCCTGCTTTGCCTTATGCTGAGATTGCTATCAGCGGCGGCCGTTTTGTCGAAAACATCGTTATGACGAAAAATGATGGCAGACAGGACATGCTGGGTTTCTCGGATGAGGTTATGTCTTCTGCGCAGTTAACTGCTGGGGAAAGCGCCGCCTTTAACAAGATCAAGCAGTGAGTTTCTTTGCATCATAAAGTCATGGGGTCTTGTGGGATGGGTGGGATTGTGAAAACATGACAAATCATGTTTTTTGATTTGGCGCGAAAATGACTTCTGATGAAGATGATAAGAAAAATGCCGATTGCTCGGGGCGCGTGAGCGCTTTGGAGAAGTCTTTGGCGTTGATTATGTCTCACCTCGGACAGCAGAACCAAGTGCTAGATCAGACTGTTAAGCGGCTGGATAAGTTGGAGAGGGCGACTGGCCTTATCGCAGAAGCTGCTATGAAGTCGGCGGATAATGAGAATGCGGCTCATGTTTGGGAAGGATTCTCAAACGCTTCGAAGATTTTTCCTAAAAACAGGACGGTGATTTTCTGGGGCAGGGATTATTTCGGCGACAACATCAAGTATGCGTACCTTGATTTTTATGAGTATGCCGAAAAGAACGATATAGAGTGCTTTTTCGTTACATATCAGGAGCAGCAGTATCAGCAATTAAAAGCTGCCGGGCTGCCGTGTTTGCCAAGAAAAGTTGAGGACTGGACAGCGCAGGACACTAAGACTGTGCTGGGCGCTAAGGTGCTTGTTCTTTGCAATGTGTTCTATCCGGTCGAGGGAAAAGATTTTATTCAATATGCTCTGACTCGGGGAGCTAAAACCATTCAGATGTGGCATGGCGTTCCTTTGAAAGAAATAGGGTTGGAATGCATGCGCCCTCCGACCACATATGGACCCAGAAATGCCGAGGTGCTTGGCGCTTCCGGGGTTTTTGATGTTTTTGTGGGAGGCAGTATGGCGGCTCAGGCGGATTGGGCTGGGCGCTTCTCGTTTGATGAGTATGCCGCTATTGGCTATCCGCGCACCGATGTGTTTTTCAGAGAGTTGGCTCAGAACGATTTGATAAATGTCGATGTGAACGCTTTGGGCGTTCTTAAGGATGCTAACCAAAATAAAAGACCGGTGATTGTTTATGCTCCTACGTTTCGGGACCATAAGATGGGGGCGTGGATAGAAAATTCTAAGATAGAGGTTTTGGCTAAGCACTGTAAATCTCAGGGATATGTCTTTTATGTGAATTTGCATCCGTTCGAGCAGGAGATAAATGCGCAACTGCAAAAACACTATCCCTGCATCGAATGCATCTCCGCTCATACGGATATATATCCGATATTGAAATATACGGATGTGCTTGTTACCGACTATTCATCGCTGGCGGTGGATTTTCTTCTGCGCGACAAGCCGATGGTTTTTTATACCCCCGATCATGACGAATATGTCGATAAGGCTAGAGGGCTAATACCCGGGTATGAGCAATATATGGCTGGGGAGAGGGTTTGCGATATTGACGCTTTGATAAAAGCGGTCGATGGAGCCGTTGGGTTTTTGCAAGCTCCTGATGCCGATATATATGCGGCGGCAAGGGAAGCCGTCAGGCAAAAGACGTTCGATCACAATGACGGACTCGCTGCGCAACGACTGCGCGGCGTTATCGCTAAGGCGCTTGATAAGGATTAGGGGTTATCGGTGCTTTCGGCGTATCGAACTGCGTCGGACCAGCAGTGCTCTAATTTTCTCAGGAGATTGTTGGCGTTTTCGATATCGGCAAAATCGCTTGGGCTTTTCATTAATGGTTCCGCCCAGTGGCCTTCCAGCTCTGCCAAGGCGCTAAGAGTTGCTTCGCCTTTTGGGGATAGTTTTAATCTGGCGGCTCGTTTGTCGCGGGGAGAGGACAGTCTTTCCACGTATCCGCAATCAACTAGCTGCTTCAGATTATAGGACGCGTTGGAGCCTAGGTAATAGCCTCGCTCTATCAGGGTGTGGACCGAGATTTCTCCCGATCCGATGTTGCTCATCATCATTACCTGCACCGGGCTTATGTCCCTTATGCCTCGACGACCAAGCTCCAGTCGGACAACGTCCAGAAAGCGCCGATGCATTCTTTCAATCAATCGCGGCAGCTCTCTTAGATTCCGCAATGCCGAAGCTTTAGACTCATCCATGGGGTTGCTCCGTATGAGATAAAATATATCTGGTTAAATCTCTAATTGGTGGCAAAATAGAAGCTCTCCTCAACAGACCAGCAGGTTGGAGCGCTCTTATGATTCCATTTTCATATACTAAGCTTACTGTATGTTTCAGTCTACTGCTCGGTCTTGCTGCTTGCGGCCCCGATTTGCAGGAATATGAAGATAGCGGTTCCCCTGCCGCCGGAATGGTTCGTCTGGCCGAGCAGATGCGCTCTCGCGGGGACGATGCCGGCGCTGTGGATTTCTATCAGCGGGCCTTGCAGCGCGATCCTAAAGATGTCGTCGCCTATAGAGGAATCGGCGAGATCCTTGAAAAAATGGGCAATGCAGAGGCGGCTGCGGAGAAATACCGCATGGCTTTGACCATCGATCCCGACAATGCCGATCTTTTAAGGCGATATGGCCGGGTTCTTATAGCTTTGGATATGCCTGCTGAGGCTAAGGACCAGTATTTAAAGGCTCTTGATGAAGATAGCGACGATCCGAAAGCTCTCAACGGGCTGGGTATAGCGTTAGATTATTTGGGGGACCATCGGGGCGCTCAGGAGAAATATAAAGAAGCTCTCGAAGAAGATCCCGACAACCTTAATACTTTGAATAATCTGGCATATTCTTTCATTGTTTCGGGTTCTTACGATGAGGCTATCAAACTTTTAGAGCCGCAGCTGAAAAATACTGCCGCAACTCCTGCGCTGCGGCAAAATCTGGCGCTGGCATACGGGCTGTCAGGTATGGATCTGGATGCTGAGCGAGTCGCCAGGATGGACCTTACTCTCGCCAAGGTTAAGTCCAATATGTCCTATTATCGCCGTAAGCGCGCCGAGCTTACGGTGTCCAGCGAGCCTTATGCAGAGCTGGGAAACTATGCCACCAAGGCTATGGCCGAGGTTTGGCTCGGGAAGATCAAGGCTTTGGGTATTCCTGCCGATATAAAAACCATGGTGGTGCCAGAGGTTGCTGTCCCCGGGGGAACCCCGCGCTTCACCATACATCTTTCAGGCTGTCAGAGTGGGGATGGATTGCGGGAATTGTGTAAAGATTTGGTTAAACGAGATATTCCCTGCTTGATAAGAAAAAATTAGTTTCTATAAGTCATTAAGTATCTAAAGTTGCGCGAACCTAATGGCGCACGGCTTTTAATTATCGCGTGCGTTTGGTAATGCGTTAGTATGTAAATCGGTTTTGTTTTTTGTGCGAGGCTTTTTTGACTAGAGACGAACAGGATCATACGGCTGATGACTGGGCTCAGCAGGCTTTGGAGCGCTTGAGGCAAGATGGTCTCGAGCCTATGCCGGAGAATTTTGCCGTCTATTATAAATATTTTTCAGGCGCCGATCCTAATTTGAAGATGGCGATGGATTTGCTGTTCGATAAGTTCGGATCTTTGTCTCAGCAGCAATGCACTGAGCTGTTCCAGATACATCTCGGTCTTGAGGCCGAGCATCGCGTGCTTCAGCAGACTAACACCGCTATCGAATCCGAGCTTAGCAAGGTCATGGGCGTTATCGATCAGAGCCTGACCGGAGCTACTGAGTATAATCAGACTTTGAATTCTTTCTCGGGGACTATACAGGCGGCTCCTACGATGGACGAAATTCGTGGAGCTCTTACCAAGGTGGCTCAGGAAACCAGGGTAATGGTCGATCAGAATAAGCGCCTGCAGAACCAGCTCGCTAAATCTACCGAGCAACTTACCGAAGTCAGATACAGTCTGGATCAGGTGCGTAAGGATTCGCTGGTCGATCCTCTTACCGAGATCGGCAATCGCAAATATTTTAATAATGAGCTGGCTCGCGCCACTCTGGAGGCCTCGGAAAATAAAACCGATCTTGCCCTCCTTATGATCGATATCGATCATTTTAAAAAATTCAACGACAACTATGGCCATCTTATCGGAGATCAGGTGCTGCGTCTGGTGGCTCATACTCTGGTGGAGAACCTTAAGGGGCGCGATATTATCGCCAGATATGGCGGTGAGGAATTCGTTATTATGCTGCCTCAGACTCGCGTGGGCGACGCTGAGAAAGTCGCCAATCAGTTGCGTAACGTTCTCGCTACCAAGCAGATACAGAGAAAAAGAACCGGCGAGACGTTGGGTATCGTTACAATATCTATCGGCGTTACCGGATATTATCCTCATGAGGATCCCGAGGGCTTCATCGCACGCGCAGATACTGCTCTTTATGAGGCAAAGGAAACCGGGCGCAACAAGGTCGTGGTAAGGATTCCATCCGCTGAGGAAGTGCTGTCGCTGCAACCGGTGCTGCCTGACGAAGACAAGGTAAAAGATGCCGATGTGGCTCAGGTCTGGTAATAGACCTCTTTTGAACCCATAATTGGTTCAATTTCCAAATTATCAGGCCGTGATTTTATGCATACAGAATCATCAATATTAGAAACGTGTTCTGACGACGCGCCTTATCTTTGTTCGCTTAATTCCGCGCAAAGGGCTGCGGTTCTGACTCTGGACGGACCGGTTCTGGTTTTGGCTGGGGCAGGGACCGGGAAGACCAGAGTGCTCACTGCCAGGTTGGTTCATCTTCTCGCTACCGGTAGAGCTATGCCGGGGCAGATTATGGCCGTTACTTTTACCAATAAAGCTGCAAACGAAATTCGTGAGCGCGTGTCGGCTATTCTTGGGAGATCGGTGGAAGGGTGGTTTCTAGGCACGTTTCATTCTCTTGCGGCAAGGCTGTTGCGGAAATATGCGGAGCGGATAGGGCTTAAACCAAGTTTCACTATTCTTGGCGAGGACGATCAGTTGCGCCTCATCAAGCAACTTATAGAAGCTAACAATATAGACGAGAAAAAATCTCCGGCTCGGTTGGTGCTTTCGGTTATAGAGCGCTGGAAGGATCGCGGGCTTTTGCCGGAGGTCGTTCAGGATGACGACGGCAATCTGGCCGATGGCAAAATGCCAAAAATTTATAAACAGTATCAGGCAAGATTGCTGGAGCTTAACGCTTGCGATTTCGGCGATCTGCTTTTGCATCAGTTGACGTTGCTGCGCAATCATCCCGATATTCTTCAGGATTTTCACGACCGGTTTAAATTTCTTCTGGTCGATGAGTATCAGGATACGAACGTGGCGCAATATCTTTGGCTGCGTCTTCTTGCTCAAGGGCATAAAAACATCTGCTGCGTCGGCGATGAAGACCAGTCGATATACGGATGGCGCGGCGCTGAGATAGGCAACATTCTGCGCTTTGAGGAAGATTTTCCCGGAGCGCATATCGTGCGGCTTGAGGAAAATTATCGCTCTACCGGGCATATACTCGGCGCGGCTTCGGGCGTTATCGCCAATAACAGCATGCGGCTGGGTAAGACTTTGTGGACCAAGGCCGATATGGGGGAAAAGGTTCTTGTGCGCTCGTTGTGGGATGGCGGCGCAGAGGCCAGGTGGGTCGCGGACGAGATAGAGGCTTTGCAACGGCGCTCGGCTTCTTTGAGCGATATTGCCGTTATGGTTCGCGCTGGTTTTCAAACCCGGCTTTTCGAAGAACGCTTTATTACTCTGGGAATTCCGTATCGCGTTCTTGTGGGCGCTCGGTTTTATGAACGGCAGGAAATTCGGGACGCTTTAGCTTATTTGCGCATCATTAATTCCGTCGATGACGATCTCGCTTTCGAGCGCATAATAAATACTCCTAAACGTGGAGTCGGGCCTTCCGCTCTTCAGCAACTCCATGGGTTCGCTAAAATCGAGAAGATATCGCTTAACGAGGCGGCTGCAAGATTGGCCTATACCGATGAGCTGAAGCCTAAACTGCGCCAGACGATGAAGGACTTTACTTTGTTGCTCGCTCGCTGGCGGGAGTTGTTGTTGTCGCTGCCCCATACCGAGGTCGCTCAGATCGTTCTTGACGAGTCCGGTTATACAGGGATGTGGCAGGCGGATAAATCTCCAGACGCTCCGGCCAGACTCGATAACCTTAAAGAGCTTGTAAGCGCCATGTCGGCGTTCGAAAATCTTCCCGCGTTTTTAGAGCATGTCAGTCTTGTGCTTGAGGCGACCGAGCAGAAAGGCGTTCCGCAGGTCAGTCTTATGACTCTGCATGGGTCAAAGGGATTGGAATTCGATTATGTGTTTCTTCCCGGGTGGGAGGAGGAAATTTTTCCAAGCCGCATGTCTTTGAGCGAAAACGGAGCGCGTGGATTGGAGGAGGAACGCAGGCTGGCTTACGTCGGGCTTACTCGCGCTCGTAAACGCGCATGGATAAGCTATGTTGCCAATCGGCAGATGTATGGGAGTTGGATTAATGCTCTCCCCTCGCGCTTTATTGCGGAATTGCCGAACGAGCATACTGAGCACACATCCGGGATTTATGGCGCGGGGAATGTTGCCAATAACGGTTGGGGCGGCAATGAAAAACGCGAGCGCATACCTTCTTTATGGCAGCAAATAAGCGCAGGGCAAAGAGGTCGGGTCATAGAGGGAAAGGCTAAAAGCATAGCCGCTCCTCGCCGCGAAGGAGAGCTGAATGTCGGAGATCGCGTGGTTCATGAAAAATTCGGCGCAGGCACGATAAGGCGCATAGATCACGACAAGCTGGAAATTTCTTTCGATAAAGGCGGGATGAAGAAGGTTATGCGGGGATTTGTGAGGGCGGGTTAGGAGATTTTACAACAAGGACAATTGTCTTGCCGCAGTTTTATGATTTATTACTTTTAGCACGGTATATTCAGTTTTTAACCCCGTTTCCGTTCTAAGTTGTATGGCCCTTACTTTGCAAATAAGGAGGTCGCCCTTACTAAATGAAACCAAATTATTATCTACTTTATACAAAAAATCAGAATCTTCCATTTTTACGCTTATAGATGAACTGCCATCGTAAAGACGCCATTTATTATCTTCCTTGAATGCCAGGGAAATAATTGAATATGCCGCTTCGTGCTCAGTTTCTAAAATAACCTCGTCATCAATTTCAGGCAAATCATAATAGTCAACCTCGCTTTTTGTGATTACTTCTATTGTAGCGCGATCCGGGCCAATAATCTTAAAGGTGTCAACGCCGTCGGTTTTAAGTGGCTCAAGTATTTCCATTGTCGCTTTTCTTACGGCGATATCTTGATATAGGCGCAGTAGTTCGGCGGGCACGGTGAATGTTTCGCTTCCAAATTCAATTTGAATAAACCCGTTTCCTTGATCCGTAACTTTTGTAGGTTTTTTTCCTTGCAGCCGTCGCACTAAAGAGAAAAAAGAAATGGGGACGACCTTGCCCACGCCAAGACCAAATCCGAGTAGAGCAAGTAGATTAACTGCCGAGGTTATTCCTTCGCCAGACAGAAAGGCGGTTACTTGAGAGACGTATGATTGATCTAGAAGAAATAAAATATCAAAAGATGCGGGCGATGTTGCCTTGACTTGCAATTTTACGGATGCTCCGTTTCCGTTAATCACCCTATTTGATTCATCGAATAATTTGCCAAAAGCAAGCAATGCTGGGGCTAGATTGCGAACGTCCATTGCGTGCGAACGCAATGCATCTCCATCGTAAGCAATTTGAAATTCAGCGGCAGCTGTCATTCTTAGACTCTCTCATGTTTAGAATCTGGTATCAAGTTTATGAATTTTTATGTCTTAACAAACAATTAAAATTTTACCTAGCGCGTTCTCCGAATATTGCGGTGCCTATTCTTATTTCGGTGGCGCCGCAGGAAATTGCTTCTTCGAAATCCGCGCTCATGCCCATGCTTATGTTGTGCAGCCTATGTTTATCCGCCAATTCTTTTAGTTTTGTGAAATGTGGGATGGGGTCTTCTTCTATCGGGGGGATGCACATTAAGCCGCTTATTTCCAGGCCGTGCTTTTCTCTGCACTCATAAATAAAATTCTCAAGCTCTTCGGGATATATTCCGGCCTTTTGTTCTTCGCGGCCAAGGTTCACTTCAATGTATAGTTGAGGTGCGCGTCCGGTTTTTTTTATGGCTTTGGCGAGTCCGACCGCAAGATCCTCGCGATCCAGCGTTTGTATTACGTCAAACAACTTTACTGCGCTTAACGCTTTATTCGTTTGCAGGTGGCCGATTAGATGTAGCTCCAGGTGGGGATGCTTTTCGCGTAAGGGCGCGAATTTCTCTTCGGCTTCTTGCACGCGGTTTTCTCCGAACGCTTTTTGTCCGGATTTTATTGCTTCTTCCACAGAAGTCGGCGGCTGGAGTTTGGATACGGCAATAAGTTTTACCGAATTAGGTTTGCGCTTCGCCTTGGTGGCTGCCTTTGCCATCCGGCTGTGGATCGATGCAATTCTTGACGATACATCCGGCATTATACCAAATCCTTGAGTGGAGTTTTGGGCCTTCCTCCAAAGTGGCTGATGATCTCAGCCGCTGCCGAGTTGGCCAGGCGACCGCAATCGGCCAGATCGTATCCATGGGTGTATCCGAATAAGAATCCGGCTGCGAATAAATCTCCCGCTCCTGTCGTGTCCACCAGCTTTTCCGTCGGCGCGGCGTCTTTGTGGATCGTTTGATCTTTAACTGCGATTAATGCTCCGGCGGCTCCCTTTGTCGCTACGATCAATTCGCAATTGCTGCGAGCGGCCGCGACGGCGGCTTCCAGAGTGTTGGTTTGGTAAAGCGCTTTCAGTTCGTATTCGTTCGACAACAGGATGTCGATGTTATCTTTTACCAATGACAAAAACTCGCTGCGGTGGCGATCTACGCAGAACGTGTCGGATAAGCTTAAGGCAAGCTTTCTTCCCGCTGCGTGCGCTATCTGCGCGGCTTTTATGAACGCTTCCTGCGCGGAGGGACGGTCAAACAGGTATCCTTCAAGATATGTCAATTGCGAGGCTTGGATTACTTCAGGCTGTATGTCTTCAGGGGAAAACGTTTCTGACGCTCCCAAGAACGTGCACATGCTGCGTTGAGCGTCCGGCGTGACCAGGCTTATGCATCTTGCTGTGGACGGGCCGCTTGTTGCCGGAGGCGCGTCAAAATATACTCCGGCGTCTCGCATGTCCTTGGTGAAGACTCCGCCAAGGCGATCGTTTCTTACTTTGCCTATGTACGCGGGCTTGCCTCCGAATGAGGCGATGCCGACAATCGTGTTGCCCGCAGATCCGCCGGACATCTCTTTCTCGGGTTTGATCTTGGAACACAGAAAATCGGCTCGCGCTTCGTCGATCAGCAGCATGCCGCTTTTGGGTATGCTATGTTCTTCAAGAAACTCGTTCTCGCATTCGGCGACAACATCGACAATCGCATTGCCGATTCCACAGACATCAAATGGACCAACCATAATATAAACCTTCGTGAAAAATGGGGTTAAGAGGGGTTAAGTAGGTAGCATAAGTGGTTTAACGAAATGGAAACACTAGGTGTACAGGAAAAACCGTCCTTTAAAAGTATATATTTTCAGCCAAAAAACAAAAATAGTTAACAAACCCTTGAAAGCTGGCCCTAAAGCCCCTAGTTGATTAGCACTCTATAAGGCGCGATGGCGCAGGCTCGTGGTTCGGGCTATGCGCAAGGTTTGCGCGCCGTAGTGCTGCTAGACTTTAAACCAAAGGAGCTTTGCCCATTTGGCATCGCTTCGATAACCCAAGGAGCAAGACATATGAAATTCCGTCCTCTTCATGACCGTGTGGTTGTGCGTCGCATAGAAGGCGAAGCAAAAACCGCCGGTGGCATAATCATTCCTGACACCGTCAAGGAAAAGCCCCAAGAAGGCGAAGTCGTGGCTGTCGGTCCGGGCGCTCGCGATGAACAGGGAAAGATCGTTGCTCTGGAAGTCAAAGCCGGAGATCGCATCCTGTTCGGTAAATGGTCCGGCACTGAAGTAAAGATCAGCGGCGAAGACCTGCTTATCATGAAGGAATCCGACATTCTCGGGATTCTGGATTGCTGCGCTGGCGGCAAGTGCTCGAAGAAATAAGTTTAACTTTTATAAGGAAGGGTTTTCCAAATGGCTGCAAAGCAAATTCTGTTTAATGTCGATGCCCGCGATCGTTTGATGCAGGGAGTCAACATGCTGGCCGATGTCGTGTCGGTCACTTTAGGTCCTAAAGGCCGTAACGTTCTCATCCAGAAGAGCTTCGGCGCTCCTCGTTCAACCAAGGACGGCGTTACCGTCGCCAAGGAAGTCGAGCTTTCCGATAACTTCCAGAATATGGGCGCTCAGATGGTTCGTGAGGTCGCCAGTAAGACTGTCGATCGCGCCGGAGATGGAACTACGACTGCTACGGTTCTCGCTCGTTCTATCGCCGTTGAGGGAGTAAAGGCGGTCGCCGCCGGTATGAACCCGATGGACGTAAGACGCGGTATTGATGCCGCCGTCGAGAAGGTTGTCGAAGATCTTAAAGAGCGTTCGCGCAAAGTTGCCGGCAACGCTGAAATCGCTCAGGTTGGCACCATCTCCGCCAACGGCGAGAAGGAAATTGGCGATATGATCGCCAAGGCCATGGAACGCGTCGGTAACGAAGGCGTAATCACGGTCGAGGAAAACAAGAGCCTTGAGACTGAGCTTGATGTCGTCGAAGGCATGCAGTTCGATCGCGGATATTTGTCTCCGTATTTCGTGACCAACGCCGACAAGATGGTTTGCGAATTGGAAAGCCCCTACATTCTTCTTCACGAGAAGAAGCTCTCTGGTTTGCAGCAGTTGCTCCCGGTTCTGGAAGCCGTTGTGCAATCCGGTAAGCCGCTGCTCATCGTGGCTGAGGAAGTCGAGGGTGAGGCTTTGGCCACTCTCGTTGTCAACAAGCTGCGTGGCGGACTTAAAGTCGCTGCCGTTAAGGCTCCCGGCTTCGGCGATCGCCGCAAGTCGATGCTCGAGGATATGGCCATTCTTACCGGTGGACAGGTTATTTCCGAGGACCTTGGAATCAAGCTTGAGAATGTAACTATCGATATGCTTGGCACTGCCAAAAAGATCCGCATCGATAAGGACAACACCACCATTATCGACGGTTCCGGTAAGAAGAAGGACATCGAAGCTCGCTGCAATCAGATCAGAAAGCAGATCGATGAGACTACTTCCGATTATGATCGTGAGAAAATGCAAGAACGTTTGGCCAAGTTGGCTGGCGGCGTAGCGGTCATTCGCGTCGGTGGAGCTACTGAGGTTGAAGTCAAGGAACGCAAGGATCGCGTCGATGACGCTATGCATGCTACTCGCGCTGCCGTCGAAGAGGGCATCGTAGCTGGCGGCGGAGCGGCTTTGCTTTATGCCATTCGCGCTATCGAAAAAGTTCGCGTTTCCAATGACGATCAGCGTCGTGGCGTCGATATCGTTCGTCGTGCGCTTGAGGCTCCTGTTCGTCAGATCGTCAATAACGCTGGGATGGACGGTTCCGTCGTCGTTGGCCGCATGATGGATCAGAAGGACAATAACTTCGGATTCGACGCTCAGAAGGGTGAGTATGTGGATATGAT
>JAQUWX010000089.1 GCA_028692635.1 Alphaproteobacteria bacterium | reverse complement strand
GTCCAGCCAAGACCATATCCGAATTGCGCTCCGGCTTGGGAGTATGTGGCAATACCGCTGGGATCGTCGTCGGCAGCGCCGGTTATGAGACCGGGGCCGAGGCGTCTCCAAAAGTTGATCGGATATCGGTAAAACCAGCTCATTTTCGCAAAATACTCCCAGTGCAGGGTCAACTAGAGCACATATGCCCTTGCTAAAGGTTTAACGCTTGATTCCCGGGTTATATATGCGAACGCTGGGTAAAGCACCCTTAAAAGTCCAGGTACTGAAAAAATTATTGGGGGGCCAAAATCATTGAGAAATTTTGGGATATTCCACACTGTGGAAGTACAATCCATGAGGGGGGGCCGTGGGGCCTCCCTTGGACCTGTCGCAAGCGTTGAAGGCAGATGCAAAATCTTCCACGCTCCAGCTGCCGGTTCCCACCAGAACCAGGGTTCCTACCATGTTCCTCACCTGGTGATAGAGGAATGACCGAGCCTTGGTGAAAATAGTGAAATTCTCACCGTCTTGAGTAATTTCAATGAGATCCAGGGTCTTCATAGGCGACTTTGCCTGGCAGTTCTGGGCGCGGAACGTGGAGAAATCGTGATGTCCCAAAAGCATGCTCGCAGCGTCCTTCATCTTGCCAAGATCGAGAGGCTTTGGCACATGCAGGGCGTAATTTGCCGTGAATGTAAGGGGGGCGCGGCGGTTAGTGATCCTATATTCATAGCTTCTGGAAAGGGCGTCAAAACGTGCGTTGAATTCCGGCGAGACAATGCTCGCATTCAGTATGGATACTTTATGCGGCCTTATGTAAAAATTTAACGCGTTGCGCACTATGTCGCCGTCTGTTTCTCGGTCCAGATCAAAGTGCGCTACCTGGTTTAGGGCGTGCACTCCAGCATCGGTGCGTCCGGCTGTTTGTATCGTAGGGGTTTCCCCGGAAAATTTGTGAATGGCTTCTTCTATAATCTGCTGTACGGACAGAGCGTTGATCTGCCTTTGCCATCCGCTTATCCCCGATCCATCGTACTCAATATCAAGCTTCCAGCGCGTCATGCGAATTTGTATCCAGGCTTAAGGCGCATTCCGCGCAGAACGGATACTCCGTCCGAAGCTTTCTTCCCGGAGCGTTGCACTGTGATTAGCCGGAGGGCGTCCTGACCGCAGGCTATGGTAAAGTTATCGTCTAGGAGAGTCCCGGGAGAGCCGTTTCCTTCTTTAATTATCTCAGCGCTCAGCAGCTTTATCTGGTCTTCCTCGTGCTTGAAGAATGTGCCCGGCCACGGAGTTAGCGCTCGCACTTGACGTTCGATAACAGTTGCGGATTGCGTCCAGTCTATTACACCGTCGTCGCGGGTTAGTTTCGCGGCATAGGTAACGCCAGCCTCAGGCTGCGGCGTCGGTTTCAGAGTCCCTTCCGCCAGTCCTTGAATAGTAGGCAAAATAAGAGCGGCCCCCATTTCCGATAAAGCGTCATGAATGCTTTCTGCGGTGCTTGCGTCCGTTATCGGAACGGATTTTTTTATCAGCATATCTCCGGTATCAAGTCCCGTATCCATCCGCATGGTCGTGATCCCGGTTTCAGAGTCTCCGGCAAGGATAGCCCGTTGTATTGGCGCTGCTCCCCGCCATCTCGGAAGGAGAGAGCCGTGGATGTTCACGCACCCAAGGCGCGGAGCGTCCAATATAGCATTAGGCAGGATCAGTCCATATGCGGCAACGACAGCCACATCCAAATTCATCGAAGCAAATTTGTTTTGTTCGTCCTCATTGCGCAGAGTCTTTGGGGTGTGGACTTCAATTCCTAATTTCAGAGCGGCGCGATGCACAGGAGCTTGTTGCACAAGCTGTCCCCGTCCTGCCGGTTTAGGAGGCTGGCAATAAACCGCGACGATTTCATGCCCGGCGTTATACAGAGCTTCTAATGCCGGAACCGCGAAATCCGGAGTTCCCATGAATGCTATACGAAGTTTGTTCATAGCAGGTTGCGCTGAATTTTTTCCATTTTGCGCGTTATCATGCCGCGCTTCAGTTTGGAAATGTGGTCGATGAACAGGACGCCGTTAAGGTGATCTATTTCGTGCTGAATGCACTGACTGAGTAAATTTTCGGCCTCCAGGTTCTGCAACTTGCCGTTCTGATCCAGATAATTCATGCGGATGCGCTTGGGGCGCACGACATCGGCATATTGTCCGGGGATGGATAAGCATCCTTCCTTGTATTTGAAAGTCTCCTCGGACGACCATGTAATTGTCGGATTAGCCATGAACAAAGCTTCGGACCCTGTGCGGTTTTCAGAAATGTCTATGACGATGACGCGCTCAAGAACGCCCACTTGGTTCGCGGCAAGGCCGATCCCGTTATCCTTATACATAGTCTCGAGCAGATCGTTCATAAGCTTGACTATGCGAGCGTCCACGGTAACGACCTCGCGAGCTATTTCGCGCAGGGCGGGGTCGGTCATTATAAGAATAGGAAGATTTGTCATGCCCTTATTCTCTCGCAAAGACGGGGGGTAAATCAAGCTGCGTCTTCTTGGTTTTTGGTTTCATCTGTCGCTATTGAAATGCTTCGGGGTTGCCGCTCGATAGGGGAGAGCGACGTTAACTCATTTTCGCTGCTGGCGGCTCCGAATTCGCTTAGCTGTTTGGCGTGGTTGAATACTTTGCGCTCCAGGGCGAATATGGTCTTGTTATAGGTTTCGACGGCTCCGCCAAGCTTATTTCCAAGCTGCTCCATCTGGTTTGCGAATACTGTCAGCGATCCATAGAGTTTGCCGCCAATGTCAGCGATCTTTCGGACGTTTTCGTTCAAGGCTTCCTGCCTCCATCCGTAAGCAACTGTGCGGAGAAGGGCTATAAGCGTCATAGGAGTCGCCAGCACGACCTTCTGGTTTATGCTGTATTCCATGATGTCGGGATCGTTGTCCAGGGCGGCGCTTAGAAAATGCTCGCCGGGGAGAAATAGCACTACAAATTCCGGAGTGCCTTCCATGCTCTCCCAGTATGCTTTGTTTCCAAGAGTGCGGATGTGATCGCGCACTTGTTTTGCGTGTTGCTTCAGGGATATTTTGTAAGCGGCTTCGTCGCTGTTCTGCGCCGCGTCGAGATAGGCCATAAGCGGCACTTTGCTGTCAATTACGATGCAGCGTTCTCCTGGCAGATTCACTATGACATCGGGGCGGATGTTGTGATCTTCCCCGGAAATAGTCTGCTGAACGCAAAAATCGTTGGCATGAACGGACATTCCGGTCATTTCCAGAATGCGTTGTAGTTGAAGCTCTCCCCACCGTCCTCGGCCCGTAGGCGCACGCAGAGCCTGAAGTAATTGCCCTGTCTCATTGCGCAACTGCTGTTGAGTTTCGCGAGAGGCTTTTACCATCTCGGATATTTCGCTGTAAGCGCCTTTGCGCTCGACCTCAATCGCCTGTAGCTGAACGTCCATGCGTTGTAGAGACTCTTTTATCGGTTTAACCATCTCGTCAACGGCGGTGGTCTTTTGCGATAGCACCGCGGATGCCGCTTGCTCGCTTTGCTTTAACCTTGTTTCCGCTAGATGTAGGAATGCTTCGTTATTCTGGCTCAAGCTGTCGGAGGCGAGCGCTTTAAAAGTGTTCATAAGATCGCGGGAAATCAGCCACATGATTGTGCATCCGCATAAGGCTCCGGCGGCAAACGCGGCTATAATCCATCCAAAGTTTAGGTCATTCATAGTGTTATCCACATTAAGGTGATTGCTTTATAACTGCTATAATAGGGTATTTGTTGCAGTTTGTCCTCAAAATCGCTACATCTAACATTCATTCAAAAGCTCTTTTGTGCCGCTTATAGGCGAGGACCAGGCTATCCGTGTTCATTGAAATTGGCATACTTACCCTGCTGTTGCTGCTGAACGGCTTCTTTGCCATGTCGGAATTGGCGATAGTTTCCTCCCGTCGCGCTCGGCTTAAGCAGATATCGGAAGATAATCCTAAAGGAGCCAAGCTTGCTCTGTCTCTGGTTGAGGACCCCACGACTTTTCTTTCGATTATTCAGGTGGGAGTTACCCTTAACAGCATTATGGCGGGCGCTTTAAGCGGCGCCACTCTTGCCGATCGTCTGGCCGAGTATTTGAGGCAGTTTAATCTGATCTATCCTTACGAAGAGACGGTTGCCATATTCGTGACTGTCATATGCGTTACATACCTTAACCTTGTGATCGGGGAATTGCTGCCCAAGCGCATAGGGCTTTCCTATGCGGAGGAGATCGCAGTCAAGATATCTCCTTTTATGTGCTGGCTGGTCAGATCTTTATCTCCCGTCGTGTGGACGCTTAAAGTGTCCACGGAGATAATGTTGAAAGTTATGCGGCTTAATAATCACAAAGCGGCTTCAGTTACGGAAGATGAAGTAAAAAATCTTATTACGGAAGGCGCGGAGTCGGG
>JAQUWX010000029.1:2687-21254 GCA_028692635.1 Alphaproteobacteria bacterium | reverse complement strand
AGTCGCCGTTACGTTGCGTCGGCTTTGCTTCCGTTGAAGCTTACCATCGCCGCTGTGCCGGAAAACGCTTTGCTTACATTGTCCCAAAATAATTTTTGAAACTGTTCCGCGTTTTGGACTCCTGACGGCATCCAGCTGGATAACATTGTGTCGGGGCTTACCATTCTTATGCTGGCACTCATGCGGTCCTGGATTTCCTGCATCATTGCTTGCTGTATCGGCTGGACATCCGGCAGACCCATGAAAATTCTGGCCTCTTCAGGCGTGCAATCTACGTTAACGGTGATCCTCATGGCCTTTTCCCCGTATGTTTGCGCTTTTCTTTCAGCGCGTTCCTTGGTTAATAATATTCGTTAATATATAACCTATGCTTGTCGGATAATAAAGGGCGGCGTACACTGCTCTCACCTTCACCACAGCTTGTGTCCTCATGCAAAAAAACACACTACCAGATGCATCGCTGGATCTTTCCGTGGTTGTGCCTTGCTATAATGAGGCTTCAACCCTGTCCGCTATGCTGCCTCGCCTTATGGCTGCCTGCAAAAACGCAGCAGAGGAATATGAGATTATTCTTGTGAATGACGGTTCTGTCGATGCTTCTTGGGCTTTGATCGACGGATTTGCCAAAAATTTTCCTCGCGTTGTCGGGGTTAATCTTGCTCGCAGGTATGGGCAGCAGATTGCTCTTTCCGCTGGACTGTCTCTTTGTCGTGGCAAGCGCATTCTTATTATAGACGCCGATTTGCAAGATCCTCCGGAGTTGTTGCCCGAAATGATGCGCCTAATGGATCGGGGCGCGGATGTAATTTATGGTCAGAGAAAACGGCGCACAGGAGAAAATTTCTTTAAGCGCATGACCGCCGCTTGCTTCTATCGTCTGATAAGGCTGGCTGGGGAAACTCCTTTGCCGGTAGATACCGGCGATTTTCGTTTAATAAATCGCCGGGTGCTGGAGCTTTTGCAGCAGATGCCGGAGCGGCAGCGTTATTTGCGCGGAATGATCGCCTGGATGGGATTGAATCAAGAGCCGCTGCTTTACGAGCGTCAACAGCGGTTCGCCGGAAAATCAGGGTATTCTTTAAAGTGGATGCTGCGTTTCGCTATGGATGCATTTACAGGATTTTCCGTATTTCCCTTGCGGTTGAGTTTGTGGCTTGGGTTTGTTTGCGGGCTTTTGGCTTTGGGTTTGCTGGGCTATGTGCTTTTTGCCTGGATCAGCGGCGATGCCGTTCCCGGTTGGACCAGTTTGTCGTGCATTATGCTTTTCTTCTTCGGGCTACAGTTCTTTTGCATCGGAATTATCGGGGAATATGTCGGACGGATATATACCGAAAGCAAACAGCGGCCGCTTTTTATCATAGAGCGCATATCTAAAAACGGCGCTCGCGCATGACGCGTTTTGTGTTTTCGAGCGCGGCGATAAAGGCTTTAGTTGCTTTGCTGTTGCTCGCGCAATTGGTTTTTGTGTTTTCCTATGTTGGCGCCGAGCGCACTGTTTATTACTGGGATCACGCAATGTACATAGGCATGGCGTCCATGCTGTCCGGGGCGTTTCTGGATGGTTTTGGCCATGCGTTTGTGGCGTTTAAGCAATCTTTGGGCAATGATTATAATCTTATTTACAGCTTTCCTTCTCTTTTAGGGTTCGCTCTTTTTGGCGAAAGTCGGCTGGTTTTTATAATTTCTAATTTTTTGTGCTTCTTTGTTTTGCAGGAAATTGCCGTTGCGTGGGTTTTGCGTAAGGGCTTGGGGTTGAGCTGGGATCGCGCTTTGTTGTTGGGCGTGGGCGCGATATTTCTTATTCCTGCCGCCTGGGTTCCTTTGTTGCAGGGATATCCCGATAATAGCGCGGCGGCGGCTTTGACGTTTGCTTTTGCTTTGACGCTCGATGAGCGGCGGGAATGGCGGAGAGCTTTGCTTCTTGGGCTTCTTTTGGGCGGGGCCGTTCTTTTGCGCAGACATTACGCTTATGCCGTTTTGTCTTTGCTTGCGGTCATCGGTTCGTTTGATTTGCTTTATTTATATCGACAGCGCTCGTTGGCTTTTTTCAAAAAACTGTCTTTGTTTTACGCTCTTTGCGGTGGCGCTCTTTTGGGAACTCTTTGGGTTGTCGCTCCAGAGTTTCTCAATCGCGCCGTAGGGACCGATTATAATTCTCTTTATCAATCTTATCATAAGTCTCCGGGAACTTTTCTGCTTTATGCCGTGGATGGACTTGGGTTTCTGCTTATCGCAACAACCGTTTGCGGATTGGCTTTGTTGATTGCTAAAAAGAAAGTCGTTGCGCAAAAAATTGCATGTCTTTTGACTTTGTGGCTGGTTGTTTGGAGTTTTGGCCCGGCTCAATTGGGGCCGCATTATTTGTTGCAGCTTTTGCCTCTTTGCGCAGCGGTGGGCATTGCTGGGGTTTTTGTTTTCTCCGCTTCAACGGCTCGGTGGATTGGTCCGGCAAAGGCTGCGCTTTTAATCGCGCTTGTCGCCAATAGCGGATATGCGCTTTGGTTCGCGCCCGAGGGGCGCGCTCCTAATTGGCGCGGAAATCCTGGGGTATTCTCAACGCCAAATCCGCCTGTGGTTCGGACGGATTACGATGAGCTGGTCGCTCTTGCTTCTTATTTGCAGCAAACCACCTCGGCTGACGATCGTATAATTGCGATAGGTTCATCGTTTAATTTTAATCAGGACATTCTTCGCGCAGTTTATTCGGACATTCTTCATATCGGTAGTTTTTATCTCCGGTTTATTCAGACTCCTGAGATAGACGGTATGCAGGGGCCGCCTTTCGATCCTGTCGCAACGGCTACCGTTTATGTTGTGCCGGAGCCTGCCCAATATCATCTCGATCCCGAAGGACAGCGCGTTGTTATGGCGGCGGCTAAACTGTTTCCCCCACCCCCCGAACGGGCGGGGCTTTTTGTTCGGGATGACAAAACTTTTGTTTTACAGAACGGCGTTAAGGTTGGCGTTTGGAGAAGAAAAAATCCGGTTTGGACTCCTCGAGAATTGCGCGCCGTTATAAAAGATATACGGGCGGTTGCCGGAGGAGCGCTCGTTCAAGGCATTGAGATTAAAAGAAATTGGATAATTACGAAACAACCCCTACGTGCAATGGTGGCTTTATCAAAAACGGATTCTGTGCAGGGTTTGTTCGGAGATTCTTCCAGAGAACTTGCTTTGTTTTACGATCAACCGCTTTCGTCTGGAAATTATAAATTGTCATTTTCTGTCTTTGCTCCTCCACAATGTTACGGCATGCGTTTTGCCGCTGATTTTAAAAATGAGGACGGGACAAAAATCAAAGAAGACATCTTTACTCCCGTGCACGTACCGGGAACCACTTCTTACTCTTTTGTTCTACCACAAAATTCTGAACCCGTATTTTTACACTTGCATATCGGCGTCCGTCCCGACCTCTATCCCTCGGGTTCGTGCGCTCTGTTTCTACACGATCTGGTTGTAACCCGCTTGTAGCTTGATAAAACCGGTGACAGGGGTTAGATTCCCTACCGATTTGTTTTCTCTTGCCATTTATTGTTTCTCTTATGCCAGACAACAAGATAAAATCTTTAGACGGCCTCGAATTCGGCGCTTATGTGGCGGCGCCGCCCAATGCTACGGGTCCAGGACTTATCGTCATTCAGGAAATTTTCGGTGTAAATGACGATATGCGGTATGTTTGTAATTTTGTTGCCCAAAAAGGATATCTGGCTGTGTGTCCAGATCTGTTCTGGCGTCGAGGCAATAATATAAACTTTTCGGAGAAGTCTGCAGATGGCTGGCAACGCGCCTTTGAATTGTATAAGAGTTTCGACATAGAAGCTGGCGTGCGTGATTTGCTGGCAACCGTCGCTCATATACGAAAAATGCCCGCTTGCAACGGAAAAGTGGGCGCTCTTGGCTTCGGCCTTGGTGGAAAGCTTGCCTACCTTATGGCTGCAAGAAGCGATATAGACTGTGCTGCCGGTTATTATGCCGTCGGTATGGAAACTGTAATGGATGAGTTTTCGGACATAAGAGTTCCGTTTCTTCTGCACCTAGCAGAACAAGATAAATTAGTGCCTCGCGCCACACAGGACAGAATTGTCGTTGCAGCTAAACACAATCCTGCCGTGAAGATAGAAACCCATGCCGCAGAGCATGCTTTCGCCGGGCCAGGAGGAAGCGCATACAACGCCCCTGTTGCAAAGCGCGCCCATGAAATTACGGTTAGCTTTTTGGATCAGTATTTAAAAATTTGAGGCGCTTACTCTTTTTTCCATATTGGATTTTTGAGTTGCGATAGAAATTCTTCGTGCGCGAGCAGTTCCTTTTCCGTAATAGCGTGCTGTCTGGGGTTTAGAAATTTGCGCTTTTGGACATCTTCGTCTCCCACAGCTATGCTTGTTGTTTCTGCCTCTATTTCTAGGTTTTGTTGCCTGCCGCCGCATAGCTCGAGATAGACTTCCGCTAATAATTCCGCATCTAGCAATGCTCCGTGTAGTTTGCGACCAGATGCATCCACGCCGAAACGTTTGCACAATGCGTCCAGGGACGCGGGAGCGCCAAAAAACTTTTTTCGCGCAATCGCAAGCGTGTCGATCGCTCTGTTCTCCGGAAGGCGCGGAAAGCCGGACAATGTAAGCTCGGCATTCAAAAACGCCATGTCAAACGAGGCGTTATGAATTACCAGCGGAGAGTCGCCTATAAATTCAAAAAAACCGTCCACTATTTCTGAGAAAACGGGCTTGTCGGATAAAAACTCATCCGTTAAGCCGTGGACTTGCGCCGCTTCCTCCGGCATTTCGCGCATCGGGTTTATGTAAACGTGGTATATAGCCCCTGTCGTTATGTGATTTATCAGCTCTACCGCGCCAATTTCTACCACCCTGTGGCCTTGCAGCGGGCTTAGGCCCGTTGTTTCCGTATCAAGCACTATTTCTCGCATGTTTTTATTCTTCCAGCTCTGCCCATAATTTCTTTATCTGGCGACGCGTGTCGGCCAGTCCTTTATTGGTCGTTATGACATAATCGGCTTTTTTCCGTTTGGTTTTGTCCGGCAATTGAAGCTTTATTATTTTATCGTATCTTTCCGCCGTCATTCCGGCGCGTTTCATTACTCGCTCTTTTTGGATTTTTGCCGATGCCGAGACACACACCACCGCGTCGCAACGTTTGTCCGCGTTAGTTTCAAATAATAAAGGTATTTCCAAGACTACGGCTTTAGCTTTCTCGCGTATTGCTTTCGCCACAAACCGCTTTTCAGATTTTACTACCAACGGATGGAGTATTTTTTCTATTTGGCGAAGCTTTTTTTCGTTCCCGAACACTATGTGTCCTAAAATTTTTCTGTCTATGCCGCTTGGGGTTTTGCTGGTCGGAAAAAGTTTTGCTAGCGCTTTCACCGCCGCCCCATTGCCAGACATAGCTTTGTGCGCGGCTACGTCGGCGCTGTGCACAGCTATTCCCAGCGAATTAAATATTCGCGCAGCTGTGCTTTTTCCCATGCCTATGGACCCGGTCAGTCCAATCTTTATCGGCCTTTTTCTTTTCTTCATTCCTTTTCCAGGACGAACTTTCGTAGCTTCTCGTTGACCTCGGGGTCAACCCCAAACCAAGCTTTAAAGGCCGGTCGCGCTTGATGCAACAACATTCCAAGGCCATCTATGGTTTTGTTGCCTCTTTTCGCCGCTCGTTTTAAAAGCTCCGTTTGCAACGGCGCATATACTATGTCGGCAACCCAGGCTTTATCGGATAAAGCGTCAATTTCTATGTCCAGCGGGGGCTGACCTTCCATTCCCAGCGAGGTTGCGTTTACCAATAATTCGGCTCCGGCCATGGCTTTTTCGCTTTCGTTCCACTCAAATATATTGATGTTTCCACCCAGGTCTTCCGCCAGTCGCCGGGCCTTGTCCATTGTGCGGTTTATTATCCTGATTTCGTAGAAATTCATTTCTTGTAGCGCCGCCACCACAGCTCGTGCGGCTCCGCCAGCTCCTAATACCGCTACTATCGGTTCGTCGCTCTTAAGGGCGAACGATGCCGCTTTCAGATTTTCTGTAAATCCGTACATGTCTGTATTGCGGCCCTCTAAGTCGCCGTTTTCATGCACAATTATTGTGTTTATGGCTCCGAGCTTTTCCGCTTGCGGACTCACAAACTTCATGAATTTCATGGCTTCTTCTTTGTGTGGTAGCGTTACATTGGCTCCGCGAAAACCCCTTTCAAATAACGTTTCCAGCGTATATTCGAGGTGCTCTGGGTCTGTTTCAAGCGGAAGATACTCCCCCTCAATTTTGTGAGTTTTCAGCCAGAATTTGTGTATTTTTGGGGAAAGTGAGTGAGAAATTGGCCAGCCTATAATTCCTGCTAAACGCTTGGTGCCGTTTTTCATGTTTACTCCCTTTCGTGGTTTTTAATTTTTTCTGCTTATCTCTCTTTCTAACTCTCTCTTGCTTATCAGAAGCATTATTTCCGCCGCCGTTTCTTCTATCGAACGCCGGGTTACATCTATTACCGGACAGCCTATGCGCGCAAATAATCTTCTGGCTTCTTGCGTTTCTTCGTACACTTTTTCTAAATTTACATAGTCTATGTCTTCTTCTTCCTTGTGTAGGGACTTCAATCGCGCTTTTCTTGTTTCAACAAGCCCCTCGGGATCTCTGGTCAGGCCTACGATAAATTTGTCGGTTAGCGCGTTTAAGTCTATCGATGGCGGCACTCCTGGAATGAGCGGGATGTTCGCGGCTTTTATTCCTCTGTTCGCAAGATATATGCATGTCGGCGTTTTAGATGTGCGGGATACTCCAATTACGATTACGTCGGCTTCGGATATTCTCTCTAATCGGTTACCATCATCTAAATCTAATGCAAAGTTCATTGCTTCAATGCGTGAAAAATATTCTTTGTTTAGTCTGTGTTGACCTCCCGGGGTATGCATAGAATCTTTTCCTAAGTACTCCGTCAGAGACGCTATGAGCGGATCAAGAATCGCAACCGCTTGAATGTCGTTGCTTTTGCAAAAATTTGTGAGCGCTTTTTTTAAATCTGGATCGACAAATGTATATAAAACCATTCCAGGCCATTGGCGAATACCTTCTATTACCATATCAAGCTGGCGTCTCGTTCTTATTAAACTCCAAAAGTGCTCTTGAATTTTTATGCCTTTAAATTGTGCAAGACACGCTCGTACTATTCCGTTTATAGTTTCTCCGGTGGCATCGGATACTAGATGTAGGTGGCGCTCTTCTTTTTCCATTTTATTCACTGTTTTTTTTATGTGGTGGATAAGTCGAGTAATGGTGCTTCGTTCAGCATTTTAGTCCCCGATCTTTGATAATAATCCACAATAATGTATTCATTAGGATAATTATCATCCTCTGATTGTGAATAGTGTGGGTAACTTTACAAACTATTAAAGAATATCGCTCTTTTATGGTTGAAGAAGTTGGTAGTTTTTCGGATAGAATTGTTAAAGGCTTAATCCACGATATTAGCCGATACTACTAACTACAACATTTTTTTCTTATTATATAAGAAGGAAAAAGTAAGTGTATAAAATTAAGAAGCCTTTCATCCAAACTTTAGTTGGACATATAACCGTAGAAAGTCCTATCTGGCTTATGAGACAGGCAGGAAGATATTTGCCTGAATATAGATTACTGAGAAACCAGGCCGGAAGTTTTCTTGGATTATGCCTTAATTCTAAACTGTCTTCGGAAGTAACTCTTCAGCCGATAAGGAGGTTCGGTTTTGATGCCGCTATTATTTTTGCGGATATATTACTGGTTCCTTATGCTTTGGGACAGAAGTTGGAGTTTTTGGAAGGAGAGGGACCGGTTCTTGAGCCTGTTGATAATGAAAAATCATTGAGTTTGTTTAAAGCGGATATGGAAAGGGTTGGTTCGGTTTTTGAGGCTATTGGGATAGTTAAGGAGAAATTGCCTGCCTCTGTAGCTCAAATTGGGTTCTGTGGGGGATTGTGGAGCGTCGCTTGCTATATGATTGAGGGGCAAGGAAAAAGAGGGTTTAAGAAGGCTTTAAATGTTGAACAGTATCAGCCGGAATTTCTCGAGCAGCTTATAAGGATATTGCACGATGCTACTTTTGAATATGTTTGTAGGCAGATAGAGGCGGGCGCTGAGGTAATTCAGATATTTGATAGTTGGGCCGGGTTGTTGAAGGAGGAAAAGTTCAGGCGGTGGGTTATAGAACCGACTAAAAATCTGGTTAGGGCTATAGAGGAAAAATATCCTGAAATACCGATTATAGGTTTTCCTAATAATGCTACGCCAGCCGATTATAGAGCGTATGTTAATGAAACCGGCGTCGATGCTTTAAGTATAGATCAGCATATACCGCTTAATTTTGCCAGAACCGAGCTTCAGATTGTAAAGCCGTTGCAAGGAAATCTCGATCCGGAATTATTGTTAATTGGTGGGAGTAGGATGAAAGAGGCGGTTGAAAATATAATCAATAAGCTCGGATCTAACCATGTGTTTAATCTTGGACATGGGGTGTTGCCGGATACTCCGCCGGAAAATGTGGCCGCGCTCGTTAAAATGGTGCGTGATTTCAGGGTTAGTGAATGAAAAAAATCGCCGTCGTTTTATATAATATGGGCGGCCCTAAAGATGAAAAATCTATAAGAAGGTTTTTGTATAATTTATTTAACGATCCTGCAATCATTGGTTTGCCCATTATAATGAGGCAAATTATCGCATTTTTTATTTCAACGCTTAGGGCGCGCAGCGCGAGAAAGATTTACGCAAAATTAGGAGGTAAATCCCCAATTTTGGAAAACACAATGGCGCAGGCGATAAAAATAGAAAAAAAACTGTCAAAAAAATATGAAGCCAGGTGTTTTGTGGCAATGAGATATTCAGGGCCGCGAATAAAGGGGGTTATGGAAGAAATTAAAAAATTTAAACCGGATGCGATTATACAGGTCCCGCTTTATCCGCAGTTTTCTTTTGCTACTACGGGATCGAGTCTGCGAGAATTTTCAAAATTGGCAGACAAAAAAACGAGGGTGTGTACGATAAAAGATTATCCGGTCAATAATGGATTTATTAACTCTATAACTAAAAAAATAAATTCAAGCCATGAGCGCGCAATAAAACATGGGCGGCCAATTTTAATTTTATCGGCACACGGACTGCCGGAAAAAAATATTCGTGCAGGAGATCCATATCAAGGACAGTGTGAGCGAACAGCAAAAGCTATAATTAATGGGCTTAAAAACAAGGATATTGATTGGCGGTTGTGTTATCAAAGCCGGTTGGGCCCCCTTAAGTGGATTGGTCCGGAAACGTCCGGAGAGATAAAAAATGCGGCTATAAACGGCAGGCCAATTATTGTCGCGCCCATATCTTTTGTTTCGGAATGTTCTGAAACGCTGGTTGAGCTGGGGGTGGAATATAGAGGAATGGCGGCTATGTGCGGGGCGCCGTTTTATGAAGTTGTTCCTGCGCCCGGCACAGATAGTGACTTTATTGGCGGATTGGTCGGATTAATAAACGAAAAGGTGGAGTCCTTGGCTCTGGTAAAAGCCGCGCATTGATAATATGGTGCTGCGTCGATTAACCTAAAATAAAGGCAAAAAACATGCGTCCATCAAATCGCGCCGTTGATCAATTGCGTGAAATAATCCTGACCCCTCAAGTAGCAAAATATGCCGAAGGGTCGTGCCTGGCAAAATTTGGCAATACGCATGTGCTTTGCACGGCGAGCGTCGATGAAAAGGTTCCTTCTTTTATAAAAAATTCCGGGCAGGGCTGGGTTACGGCTGAGTACGGCATGTTGCCGCGCTCGACGCATGAGCGTATGGATCGCGAGGCCGCAAAGGGAAAACAGTCCGGGCGGACTCAGGAAATTCAGAGACTGATTGGGCGGGCGCTGCGCGCTATAACCGATCGCAAGGCTCTTGGAGAAAATCAGATAAAAATCGATTGCGATGTGCTTCAGGCAGATGGCGGGACCAGGACGGCTGCGATTACGGGCGGATATGTCGCGCTGGTTATGGCGTGCGCTCATCTGGTGAAGATTGGGAGAATACAGACTATTCCGGTGACGGATTCTGTCGCCGCTATTTCGTGTGGGATTTTTAACGGAGCGGCTGTGCTCGATCTCGATTATATCGAGGATTCAAACGCGCAGGCTGACTCTAATTTCGTTCTAACCGGTAAAGGCGGAATTGTCGAAATTCAGGGGACTGCGGAACAGGCCCCGTTTAGCGAAGCCAAATTTAATGAGCTTTTTGCCCTTGCGCGGAAGGGAACCGCGCAACTGGCTGTGTTGCAGAAATATGCCTTGGAATCCGTTTTGGGCATTGCCTGATGGGACGGCTTTCCGGTCAGAGGCTGGTGGTCGCCACGCACAACGCGGGCAAACTTAGAGAGTTTGCGGAAATGCTGTCTCCGCTTGTGAAAGAGGTGGTTTCGGCAGGCGATCTGGGGCTTGATGAGCCGGAAGAAACCGGGACCACATTCGAAGAAAACGCGGCGCTGAAAGCTTTGGCCGCTTCCGTTGCTTCTGGATCTCCGGCGTTGGCCGACGATAGCGGGCTGTGCGTGTCCGCTCTTAATGGGGAGCCGGGGGTTTTTTCTGCCAGGTGGGGCGGAGAGCAAAAGGATATGATGGTAGCCATGCGGCGCGTGAACGAGCTTCTCGGGGATAATCCTGACCGTTCGGCGCATTTTGTTTGCGCCTTGGCGGTTACCTGGCCAAATGGGAAAACAGAGGCGGTCGAGGGACGCGTGGACGGAAAAATAGTTTGGCCTCCGAGGGGGGACAACGGGTACGGATACGATCCCGTATTCGTTCCCGACGGATATGATAAAACATTTGCGGAAATGTCGGCTGACGAAAAAAATAAAATAAGCCATCGTAAGCGGGCGATAGAAAAACTCGTTATAAAACTTTCTTCGTGAAGGCCGATGCGTTCGCTAGCCGTATATATTCACTGGCCATATTGTAAATCAAAATGTCCTTACTGCGATTTTAATTCGCGGCCAGCGCGATCGGTCGATCATGAAAAGTGGGCGGACGCGTATGTTCGGGAAATAAAATACTGGGCCGAAAAAACAGGGCAGAGAAAAATATCGTCGGTGTTTTTTGGCGGAGGAACGCCATCTTTGATGGAAAGCAGGACGATAGAAAGAGTTCTGAACGCCGTTGCTGCAAGCTGGAGCGTGGCTGAAGATGTCGAGATTACTTTAGAGGCAAACCCGACCTCGGTTGAAGCGGAGAAATTTTCTGATTTCAGGAGAGCGGGAATAAATCGACTGTCGGTTGGAGTTCAGTCGCTGCGCGATGACACGCTAAATTTTCTGGGACGCGAGCACAGCGCAAAAGAGGCTATTTGCGCCGTGAGGCTGGCTGCGCGGATTTTCCCTAGATTTTCGTTTGATATGATTTATGCGCAAGCTGGACAGACGGTTGCGCAATGGGCGGGCGAGCTTAAAGAAGCCGTTGCGCTTGGGGCGAAGCACATGTCGCTTTATCAGCTTACCATCGAGCCGAACACGCGTTTTTATAAAACGGGAAAAGAATTGCAGGCGGTAGAAGATGTAGCGGCGGAGCTTTATCAGATAACGGATGAGATTATGACGCAGGCGGGGTTGCCTGCTTATGAAGTTTCTAATTATTCGTTTCCGGGGGAAGAAAGTCGGCACAATCTTACGTACTGGAAATATAATGATTATATCGGCGTTGGGCCGGGCGCTCATGGGCGGGTTGTTGTTGGGGGGAAAAGAATCGCTACTGAGAATGTTTATGCTCCAGATGCGTGGTTGCAGCGGGTGGATGAAACGGGGTGTGGGTTAAGCGTGAATGAAGTTGTTTCTGAAGATGAGGCGAGGCGCGAGGCGTTGTTGATGGGATTGCGGCTTGTGGGGGGAGTAGATCTTAAGGCGTGGCGCGAGAAATTTGGAGATGATGTGGATGCGTTTGTTTTGCCGGAGAAGTTGGAAAAAATGCGGGAAAAAGGATTTTTGGTTTGGGATGAAAAATTTTTAAGGGCGACGTTGGCGGGTAGGTTGCGGCTTAATGCGGTGTTGGGGTTTATTGGTTAGAAAGAAAAATGGTGAGTTGTGGGGGCATTTTGTAGAGTCATACGTCGCGTGGACACGCGACGCTGGATTCCCGTTTTCACGGGAATGACTCGGTGGTGGAGGGGGTGTGATTTACATTGAGGCCAATCAACGCTCGTCAGTTAAGAACACATGGCTTAAGTGAGAAAGAAAAACTAACGCCCCCGGCGGCTCGCCGGCTGAGAGCACATGGCTTAAGTGAGAAAGAAAAACTAATGCCCGTCGCGGCTCGCGACCGCGACCGGTTAGGCGGCGTCTATGCCTAGGGTTGGGAAGCGTTCTTTTACCATTCTGCGGCGTTTTGCTGTGGAGGCGGGGCTGGGGCTGTCTGGCTCCAGTTTTTTGCCGGTGTTTTGCAGAACGGCAGGATCTATTTGCAATTCTTTGCACAGGGCTTTCATGGCTACGGTTTTGCTGCCGAAGCTGGGTTTGGGGACCTCTATGGAATTTTTTGTGTTTAGGGGGCCGTAGTCAACGGCGTCGTTGAAGGCTCCGGCATCCAGTTCGGCAAAATCGGTGGAGATGCCGTGGATGTTTGCTTTCGCGAAGTTGGCGCTTGTGAATTTTCCGCCCTCGAGGTTTGCGTTTAACAAATTGGCGCCGGAGAAGTTTGCGCTGCTGAAGTCTCCGTTGAGTACGGCTCCTTCGAGATCGGCTCCGCGGAAGCTCATTTCTCCGTAGCTTATGATGCCGGTTAGGTTGACGCCGCTCATGTGGGCGTTTTCAAAATTGCTGTCTCCCATATAGCAGCCAGAGAGATCGGCGTTCGCGAGGGTGGCTCCTTTAAACGATCCGTCCATGTTGGCGCCGTGAGCAACGGCTCCTTCGAGGTTGGCTCCGGCGGCGTTGACTCCATGCAAATTGGCTCGCGCCATGTAGGCGTTTTTCATGTTCGCGTTTTCGAGGTTTGCGCCCTCAAAATTTACGCCTTCAAGATGCGCTCCCTGGAGCTTTGCTCCGCGCATGTTTATTCCTGAAAAATTCTGTCCGGAAAGATTTGCTCCAGAGAAATTTATTTCTCGCAGCGCTTTTGGTCCTAGCGCACGCAGATTCAATCCGGAAAGATCTGCGTTGCTTAAATCAATTTTTTTAAAATCAAAACGATTGGGATTCTTCCCGCCACGCGTGAAATCTTCTATCAGCTGTTTTACGATTTCTCGTTTGTCGAGGGAGTAGATGTAAATCGTATCGGCATCGTTGCTGCCGGGGACAACGGTTAAGCGCAGCCGCTTGTTGGACTTTGGTTGACTCATCCCTCTGTGCGCATTTTCTTTGCGTAAGGCCATTTTTGTATATTCCCCCAGCGCTGTACTAGTTCAGCATATTATGAGGTAGTTAATTCAAGCTGAATAAGTAGCTAAAAATTTATCTAACCCGTTGATATGAAACAGAATGATAGCGGGATATTTCAAGTTTTAGGCAAATTTTTTGCAACTATTTTTTGGCGCGGAAAACCTATGGTTTTTTGGATGCCACGGGGCTTCAAAAACGGCGAATAAGAAATACTTTCAACGCTTTTGACGCTTATTTCTTTTTCAACAATTTTATTTCCGCTGCCAGGTCGTCCAGCCTTTTTTGCAGATTATCGTTGTCGGTTTTTAGCTCTTTAATGGCTGCGACCAAGGGTCCGATCAGGCCCATGTAGTCAACGCCTTTGAAGCCATCTTTCATTTCTATGACAAGATTGGGATAAATTTTCTCAAGATCCTGCGCAATTACGCCCATGGATTTTTTGCCACCGTCTTTCATGGTGAAAGAAACAGGATCAATTTTTCCTATTTTCTCCAGGGAGTTTTCCAGGGGTTTTATGTCGTCTTTTAACCGCTTATCCGAAGAATAGACAAAAGAGACCGCTCGCAAAGTGCCCTGAACATAAACGTCGCCAACAGCCTGTAAGGCCAGACTCCCGGTCACTGTCAACGCAGCCGTTGCGCCTCCCGGCGGTCCTATGAATGCTTGCGCGATGTTGTCTATGCGCCCTCCGCCCGATCCTCCGCAGCCGCCGGTCGATCCAGACAGACATCCGCCGTTCAAAAATACGCTGCCGCCGCTTGTGTATATGCTGCCGCCCTGCATGTATAAGCTGCTGCCCCCGCTTCCGGCGGCGGTGTTTGTTGCCATGTACATTCTGTTAGGCGAGCCGCCCATGAAAAAATGGTTGCCCGTCGCAACGCCGGTTTTCATGAACAGGTTGGTGGTCATAGTATTGTAGTTGTTATTAGTTGCTAATGTGCCGTCTCCGTTTATGTATGAGCGCGATAACCACGGATTGGTCGATACTTGATCGGCAGAGACAAAACTTCTGGAGGCAATGTGCCCTCCGGCGCTTGTTAGAGAAAAGATGCTGGAAAGAACGCTCCATGCTCCGAACGAGCCGCAGGCCCAGTTGGCTGTCGGTGCGCCGCAGACGCTTGTGTTGGTATATACAAATCCCCCATCGCCTCCTATTTGGCTGGAAATGCGACCGCCAGAGGTGTCGGGGATTATTTCTCCGCCAGAAGACAATACCATGAACGAGTATGTTCGCGGGGGCGCCCCGGCAGAGGGAAGCGCAGGATAGCTGACTCCTACACGGAAGGTTTGGTTGTATGAATTGACGGTCGTGGAAGAAAACCCAGAAGGAAGAAAGTCGCACAGAGTTTTTAGCTGCGCGTTGGGTATGGTCGCTTTACAGGCGGCGTTCGTATTGCCGTCCGGGGCGGTGGTGGGTAGAGAAATCGCAAACGCTGTTGCTGCTCCCACATTTCCGTTGTTGGCTAGGTATTGCTGACCGTCGGGGCTGGCGAGAAAGCCCTTTACGGCAGAGAGAAGTTGTTGGTGCTGATTGGCTGCGGCCTGATCGCGCAGTTGCTGTCCCCCTCCAGACATGAGCCTCCACAGTCCTGCAAACAGGACAGAAGATACTCCAAGAACAATCGCCATTTCGACAAGGGTGAATCCGCGTTCTTTGCGTCTGTGCAGGATTGAAAACATTTAACACTCCAGGTCAGTAGCAACGATTAAAGCACCGAGACAATGGCAATGGAGCCTTCTGGCACAGCTCCGTTGCTTGGCATGCTGTAATTAATCGCTGGATTTGGTTGAGATATGGTTACGACAAGCCTTTGGCTTTGCACAAAACCAAAAGAAATCCCCGTAACTTTTGTAAAACGCACTTGCTGTAAAAGCTCGGCGGTGGTTATGCCTATGTTGGGATGGGGAACGGGAATGTTGGCCTGAGTCGTTGGGGGAACAAATGTCACAACATGGACTTGTGTAGATCCCGTCGGTATATAAGCCATTGAAAACCACTGATAATTAATAAAACTGTACCCGGGCGGCAAGCGCGTCGATCCTGCTAAAACAGCCCCCATTGGTAAGCATATGGCTGTTCCGGAAAAGGTTGCCGGCATGCCAGCTGTCGCGTTTGAATTTAATCGACACGGCGGATTTGTAGGAAAAATCCCCGAGTTTCTCGCCTGGCCTACGGCGGCGCTGTGCCAGTCTATCATTAATTGGCCAATTACTCGCTGGTTGGCAAACATTTGCGCCGTTTGCACAGCGTAAATTTGCACAAAAACACCGAGCAGGGAAATCATAAGAACAACAAACGCAATGAGATACATTTTAAGTCCAGCTGGGTTTAAACGACGCACTCGCTCATAGACTAAACAGTCTGTGGCCTCAGGACTAGATGGTATTTGCGTTTTAACGTAAAGACGGAAGTGGCTGCTGGTTGCCGCTCTTTCCAATGCGTACAACTTCTGTGGAGCTTGCCGGGATTACCGCCCCACCCCCACTCTTGTTGCTAAGAAGACTCGAAAATTCCTGACGAATGCGGGTTTCTCCCTGTTTAAACTGGGTCAACGCAGTGCCCTCAAGGACGCGGCCAGTCGGCATGTTTACACTCATCGGGTTCGTTTGCTTGTTATCAACGATAACCTCAAAATGAAGGTGAGGTCCGGTCGAGCGACCAGAAGAGCCTACAAAGCCGATCACATCGCCCTGGTTAACTCTGGCGCCTTGATATATGCCACGAGCAAAGCGGCTCATATGTCCATAAGCCGTTTTTGTGCGGCCATTGTGCTGTATGCGGATGTATCGGCCATAACTGCCTTTAAAGCCAACCTCTTCGATGACTCCAGAGCCGGCGGCAAAAATTGGCGTTCCGGTGGTGGCTCCAAAGTCCATGCCTTTGTGCATTTTACTGTACCCAAGCAGTGGATGCATGCGCATGCCGTAGCTTGAAGTTACCCGAGCGCCGTCAACAGGCGTTTTTAACAGAGCCCGCTTTATGCTTTGGCCTTTGGCGTCAAAGTAATCAACTGTGCCGTCGCCAAAGGTAACCCGGTAAAGCGGCTTTACCTTTCCGCCTACTTCAAGCGCAGCGTATATAATCGTGCCATCACCAACCGGAGTGCCGTCCTTGGCCATCGGCTGGTCATATAAAACTTCAAACCGATCTCCTGAGCGAATGTCGCGCTGGAAGTCAATTGCGTGCGAGTAAACCCGTATCAATGCCGCCATGATGTTGTTGGGTACGTCTTCCCGTCTTCCCGCCTCATACAAGGACGTGCGGATCTCTCCACGCGCAGCCATTCTTTTGCGCTCAATCGGCGTGGTCTTTACTTTGCCGTCGAATTTGTCGTCGGCGATACGCGCAATTGTGATTTCTTTGGTTAGCTCAGGCTGGAAGTTAACGCTTTGCAGCGTTTCTTCGGTTCCACGGCGGATAAACGCCAGATTGACCTCTTGGCCAGCCTTTAGTTTGCGAACATCGTAAATCTTGTTAAGAGCCGCAACTACAGCAGACGCGTCCTTTTCGTCTATGTCGGCGTTTCCGAGCATCTTGCCGAAGCTCTCGCCGCCATCAAGCTCTATCTGACGGGTAACATTCTCAGGCTTGGGGGCAACCGCCGCCGCCGCTACGTTGCCTACCGCTACAGCCGCCTGTACCGGAGCGGATTCTTCTACCTGCGCGACAACGACTTGTGCTGCCGTGTTAATGCTGGAAGCGTTGTTCTCCGCAACAATCGAAGCTTCGCCTTCAACAGAAAGGGGAGAAACATAGAAATGGCCAAACGTACCCACGCTCCATGCCACAATACCGACAAGAAGAAGAGGTGCTATTTGTTGTTTAGTTAAAGAATTCGCACGGGCGAACCCAAATTGAACTTTTGCCAAACTAAGTCCTTTTACGGCCAGATTTTGTTCGATGTTAAAGAGTGGGGCGAAAGATGGGCGAAAAGGGACGGAGGTGTCAACGCATTTTTTAGCTTTTACTGCTGTAGAGCCAAAATTTTGATAGTTAAACTGAGGCGCCGCTAGGTTTTACTTGTTGATATTACAGAAAAAAACAGACTCTTGTGCGTGGGGGTGTGTATAAAACGCAACAGTAGGTATGTTGCGCGTTTTTTGGTATTTGGGTAATATAATTGCTCGGCGGAAAGGCGTTTATTAACGTGAGGACAAGGATTGTTACGGTCTGTTACTCAGGATTTAATAGACCTCTTGTGTAACGCTATAAAACCTAGTTATTCCCGCGGAGGCGAGTTCTTTCTGCGCGCCTTGGCACAACGAGGCTGTGTGGTCATAAAATTTATGAGCTTTTGCTTGGATTTTATAGAGTCATACGTCGCGTGGACACGCGACGCTGGATTCCCGCCTCCGCGGGAATGACCCTGTTTTTGTGTGGTTATGAGAGAGATTTAATGTATGGGGCGCTGGCTGGAACTACCCACCAGGAGGGGTGGTTGTTAAATATCGTGGCGGCTGCGTTTCTGGCGCCGTTTCTGTCAGGATATATGCCGAAGCAAGTAGCTCCGCTGCCTGACATGCGGGACAATAAGCAGTCTTTGGTATTCGCTATGGCAGACAAAACCGCGTTTATTTCTGGAAGCATTTCACACGCCGGAGCTGCTAGATCGTTTTTGCGGGTTTTGAGCATATCGGCCAGCTCTGCCGCAGTTTCTGGGGTTTTTTCGAGCTTTGCCGGTTCGGAAAAATCTCCATGCCGCGCTTTGAAAACCGCCGCGGTGGGCAGGGCCAGGCGCGGATTGACCAGCAAAAGGTTTATGTGTGGCAGCGTTGGGCCGGGGTCCAGGATATCGCCTATCCCTTTAAAGTAGCAGGTATTCCGATATAGGCAGCACGGAATGTCCTGCCCCAGATTTTTTGCAATTTCAAATGCGACCGGATCTTCAAGAGGATACTCCCAATACTTTAATAGTAGGCGCAGAGTTGCCGCTGCGTCGCTGGAGCCTCCGCCTATGCCTGAAGCTATGGGCAGGTTCTTTATAAGTGTCAGTTTGAAGTCCAGCGGCCTGTTTTTGGCTTTTGCTAAGGCTTGGGCCGCCTTTGTTACCAGGTTGTTGTGTTCTCCTTGCAGCTCGAGGGCTAGCGGTCCCTCTATGGCGAAGGAAAAGGTCTTGGCCGGCTCCAGTATTATTTCGTCTCCGGCGTTGCAAAACAATACCAAGCTGTCCAGAAGATGATACCCATCTTCTCTTTTGCCCACCAC
>JAQUWX010000029.1:0-2587 GCA_028692635.1 Alphaproteobacteria bacterium | reverse complement strand
AATACATGAAAATACTTTTTCTTGGCGATGTGGTTGGGCGTAGTGGCAGGGATGGGGTTATGAAGCATCTGCCGGGGTTGCAAAAGAGACTGTCGCCGGACGTTGTTATCATAAACGCGGAAAACTGTGCCGGGGGGTTTGGGGTAACGCCGAAGCTGGCTCGGGAGTTTTTTGCTGCGGGCGCTACCTGCTTAACCACAGGCAATCATATCTGGGAGCAGAAAGAGCTTTTGCTTCAGATAAGCGATATGCCAAATCTTATCCGTCCAGAAAATAGCCAGCCCGATACTCCGGGAAAGGGCGTTTATGTGCACACTCTTAATGATGGGCGGAAGATACTTATTACAAACCTGCTGGGGCAGCTGTTTATGAACCGGGTTGCCGAAAGTCCGTTCGTTTCTATGGAGCGGGTGCTCGTTCAGCATTGGCTTGGCCCTAAGGGCGCAGCCGGGGCGGTTCAGGCTATATTCGTGGATTTTCATGCCGAGACTACGTCGGAAAAAATGAGCTTTGGTCACGTTTTCGATGGACGCGTTTCTGCCGTCATTGGGACGCATACTCATATACCTACCGCAGATGAGCAAATCCTTCAAAAAGGAACCGCCTATCAGACCGATGCCGGAATGTGCGGTGACTATAATAGTGTAATAGGAATGAAGACGGAGTCTGCTTCCTGGCGCTTTGTTAAGGATGTTCCCGGTGAGCGGCTGTCCCCCGCCGAGGGAGAGGCTACCGTTTGCGGCCTTTTCATAGAAACCGACGATACCACCGGGCTGTCGGTAAGCGTGGCCCCCATCCGGGTCGGGGGAAGGTTAAGCCAGGTAGGCTAATTTGGTTGTAAAACAATGGTTAATGCTTGACTCGAGGCGGGCGGTTTGCGTATATGCCCGCAACCAATTCTTTGTTTAACTGGAAATACGGCGGCGGGCGGTGGCCTGCGCATTTGGAGTTTTGATATGTCTCGTGTTTGTTCCGTAAGCGGCAAGAAGCCTTTGTTCGGCAATAATGTCAGTCACGCTAATAATAAGACGCGTCGCCGCTGGCAGCCCAATTTGCAAGTTTGCTCGTTCCCTTCAGATTTGCTCGGCAAGGCTGTGCGCTTGAGGCTTACTCCTAACGGAATTCGCACCATCGAGCATAATGGCGGTATCGATGCCTATATTATGGGAACTCGTCCCAGCCGTTTGAGCGAAGAAACTCTCAAAATCCGTAAGCAGATGGAAAAAGCTAAGGCTCGTTTGTCTGCCTAAATCTTTTATAAAATCGTAAGAGTCAATTAACGGGGCCGTTGGTATAAGTAATCATGGCGTCGTTTCTGATTCCTGAGACTTTGTCGCAGATCGTCGATAATCACATAAAGTGGTTCGTCGAATGGCATCGTGCGGCTTTTGTCGATCCTCTTTTGCGCAGCGATATTTTAAGGGCGGCCCCTGTTTCGGATGAGTTCGGTTTGGGGCAGGAATCCTCTAGCGCTTCATTGCCGATCGATCAGCCCGAAGTCGATCGATTGGCCACTCTTCATGCGCAACTGCATAAGCTGGCTCGACTGGTGCTTATAAAGGCTTCGGATGAGACTCCTATATCGTCGGCTGATTATTTGGCGGTTTCTTCTAAGTATAGCGAATTTATGCGCGGCGTTCTTCGGTTGGAGCGGGCGTTCGCCGTCGCGGCTTCGGGTTTGGATTCTTTGACGGGATTGCGATCACGCGTAGGCATGTACGAGGATCTTATTGGCGAGCGCGAAAGATTTCTTCGTACCGGCAAGGATTTTTGCGTGGCCATAATGGACATCGATTATTTTAAACGCGTGAACGATAATTACGGACATGACGCCGGAGATCGCGTGCTGGCTTCTGTGGCGGATCACGTCAGCTCGTCGCTGCGCGGGTTCGACGATGTTTTCAGGATGGGCGGAGAAGAGTTTCTCATCTGTCTTAAAGAAGCGGACATTTCTGTGGGAAGCAGAGTTCTTGAGCGGCTGTGCAAGAGTTTGTCGGCGTTCAATATAAAACTTTCTGACGACCAGCAGGTTTGCGTTACCGCTTCGTTCGGACTCACATCTGTAACCGCAGATGCGGATATCGAGGAAATTTTGCGGCGCGCAGACCAAGCGCTTTATCGCGCCAAAAATGCCGGAAGAAATCAGGTGGTTGTATGGAAGGCAGAGGACAGATGACAGGGATCAGGGATCAGAAAGTAAGGGAAGTTAGCGCTTCTGTCCTCTGATTCCTGTCATCTGTCCTCTGAATCGTTGCTTGAATTTTTTACAATTAGCATACATTGTAGCTGAAGAAAGCGGCGAAAGCTGCTTTTGGGGCATGATAACCCCTGTCCATAGCGGTTTGGTGCAACCGCAAAAGCACTCCTCGGTCTATTCGATCGGGGAGGCGTGAGCGTATGTTCAGGGCGAAAGCCTAAAGGTTTGCGCGACCTTCCTATGGACAGGTTTATCAACTCCCCGATCACCAAGGCGATTGTGCCTTGGTGGTCTTTTCTGTTGCTTGAACGGAGGGGAAGAGATGGAAAAAATTATTAATCCAATTGATGCTCATGTGGGGAGGAGGCTGGCTCTTGCTCGCTATTTGTG
>JAQUWX010000028.1:15476-21331 GCA_028692635.1 Alphaproteobacteria bacterium | reverse complement strand
CTCACACCCCAGCTTAAGCACACACGGCCTAAGCAAAAAAGAACAACTAAAGCCCCCGCCGGCTCGGCGGCGGCGGCGGCGGTTATGGCTTTGTCTGATAGATCTTTACGATCTCATCCAGAAGCTTGATAGCGTCTTCGCGAGGACGCTGGAAGCTGTTGCGACCGATGATCGATCCGTTTCCTCCGCCTGCATGTATCGCTTTGGCGTCATTAAATACGCTGTCCTCTCCCTTGGCGGCTCCGCCGGAGAATACGACTATGCGCTTGCCGTTAAAGCAAGCCTGCGTCACATGACGCACGCGCTCGGCCAGAGTGCCGATGGGGATTTTCTTTTCCTCATATACCTTTTTGGCATCCTTATTTTCGAGGAAAGCGCTTGGCAGCTTCACTTTTATGATATTAGCTCCAAGCAAAGCAGCCATATGAGCGGCATAAGCGATGACATCGACCGCCAGCTCACCTTCTTTCGAAAGCTCTCCTCCACGCGGATATGACCACATGACAACGGCAAGTCCCTTAGATTTGGCCTCGCGAGAAAGTTCACGCACTTCCTCAAACTGGTTATACATGGCGTCCGATGACGGATATACGGTGAAACCGATAGCCGCGCATCCAAGGCGCAAAGCATCATCGACGCTTGCGGTAACGGCCTGGTCCGCGTTTTCTTTCTGGCGAGAAAGACTATTAGCGCTATTCATTTTCAGGATTGTAGGAATAGCTCCGGCGAAGGTATCGGCTCCGGCGGACAACCATCCCAAAGGAGCTGCATAAGCGTTAAGCCCTGCATCGATAGCCAACTGATAATGATAATGAGGATCATAAGCGGGAGGATTTACGGCAAAGCTGCGAGCTGGACCATGTTCGAATCCCTGATCGACCGGCAAGATCACCATACGACCCGAACCACCCAAGCGGCCATGCATCAGCATACGAGCCAGATTAGCCTTGGTTCCTGGGGTTTCGCCTTCGTAACCGTCGAGGATTTCGCGCACCTTGCGAGTAATCTTCATTTCCTGTTCTCCCTTAAGTTTTGATCGTGCCGGAGTTTACCTCTTAAATCTTAGTTGTGAAATAGGGTTTGATTAACAATTTATTGACCTTTTATTATTAACCCGGAACTATAGGTTTAAAAATCGGGAGAAAGCCATGAAATCAAGTTTTAGCCTCATGTCCGTAAGCATAGTGGCGTTAATCATAGGGTATGCCGGAGCCGCATGCGCAGGCACCGTCTCCCCCGCCGAGGCAAAAGATCGCGCCCGGCGCATGGCTAATCCGAACTCATCAATAAGATATCCAGCTCCTGCGCGAACCCAGGAAAAGGACAGCGCAGAAGCCAAACAATCCGCTCGTTTACTGACAGGAACGGCGCTTGAAATAGGCGGCCAGTTCTCAAGATACACATATACCGAGCCAGAATTTGATCCCGGACTGGACATAACCATAAGAGGCCTTAAATACGGCATCACCGGCTCTGGCAGCGTTGCCATACACGAAAAATGGTACATGAAACTTGAAGGAAGATTCGCTTATGGGAATAGCGATTACGAAGGCTCGGGCAAGAAAAACGAGGAGGAAGACAACATAGGCGAAGCCAGGCTTCTTGGCGGGCGGGATATTATACTTGCAAGCGGATACGGCATATCTCCCTACACCGGCGTTGGATTCAGATATTTATATAACGACGGTCGCGGACTAACCTCTACGGGAGCAAGCGGCTATCGCCGCGAGAGCAAGTATTTCTATGCTCCAATAGGCGTCACCCAAAGACTGCTGATAGACGACAGCTCTAAGATCAGCCTCAACTTTGAATACGATCAGCTAATCTGGGGCAACCAGACATCGTATATGGGAGACGCATCGGCCTTATACGACACCATAGACAATCACCAAACTTCCGGATACGGCCTGCGCGGCGATCTTATGTATGAAATGACTCCGTGGTCGGCTGGTCCGTTCTTCAATTACTGGAACATCAACGAATCCAAATCATCGTGCGGCGGAATATTATGCGGCGTAGAACCCCATAACAACACGGTAGAATACGGGTTACAGTTCAAATACCGCATAGATTAGACATATTGCACAGACAAGCCGTCGGCAATTGCTCTAGTTTACCTTGATATCTACGCGGTTGGCATTGCTGCCTGTGATGTTTGCGCCAAGAGCGCGAATATCTACACGGCTGCTGGGAACGCCCTTGCTTGCCAGATAATCCCTCAACACCAGCGCACGATTAAGAGAGAGCCTACGCGCATCGCGAGGAGTATTGCTCTCTGCGTCCGCGCCCGATATGAGCGTAATTCTTGCACCGCCATGAGACAGCAACGATATAGCCAATTGATCGACAAGTTTAATCGCATCCGCGCTCAACTGGTCAGAGCCTTTATCGAAATCTATAGTCGATATGCCGCCGTCGAGCACAAACTTAGAGCTGGCGCCAAGTTGGCCGGTTGAAGGAGTCCCGGAAACCTGATTTTTGACTACCTCGTCACGCACAGGAGGAGGAGCCAGTTGCCCTGATCCGGCAGGCAATTGAGAAACGGTCTGCGCAGGCAGCTCACCCGGCTGAAGATTGGGAGTGACCAATTCAGAAGCGGAAGAGCGAGGCTCTGGAACCTTCAGAGCGCCCTTCTTTGGAAGAGGAGACGCGGCAGGAGCAGCCGGTAAAGTAGAGGTCATAGAAGGCAACGGCCCCTTCCCCTTACCTCCCGTAGGAGCAACGCAGCTCACAGCACTTCCGCCGTTAACGCCGGAGCAGCTCCAGGTCCACGGACCCTTGCCGCTGACAGCGCTAATTATCCCGCTGGAGCACAAGGAGCTCTTTGGCATATTAAGCGTAGGAACGCCATTTGCAGCCCCGCAAACGCCATCTATCGGATCGGGCGGCATCAGAGGCGCAGTGCAGCTCACGGTCATACCGCCATTTGCGCCGAGGCAATTCCAGTTCCAAGGACCGTCGCCCTTAACCACTGTCTCAGTCCCGGAAGAGCACAATCCACCGGTCGGAGGAGACAATGTAGCCACGCCGTTAGACGAGCCGCAATTTGCATCGATCATCGGACCGGGAGGCTCAACAATCTTGGTGTTAGAGCAAATACTGGCCGTTCCACCGTTCATGCCCGAGCAGGTCCAATTCCAAGGACCGCTACCGTGCACAGAGCTTGGAATGCCGCTGTCGCAGAGATTGACTGTCGGTATTTCCGAAAGAACCGCATTAGCGGAAGAACCGCAAACGCCATCCACGCGGGAAGTCGTCTGAGCGCTGGCCGAGCAACTTACGCTTCTGCCGCCGCCGACACCGACACAGCTCCACATCCAGGGGCCATTGCCGCCGACCGCAGTAGCCTCACCGCTAGAGCACAACTTTGCCACAGGAGCGGACGACAGGACCGAGCCGTTAATCTCACCGCAATTTCCATCGACCTTAATCAAAGCAGAGCACAAAGACTTGCTGCCGGACTTAGTTTCACAGGACCAGTTCCAAGGACCATTTCCCTGAACCTTGCCGGGAGTGCCAAAGTCGCAAAGATCGGTAACCGGAGCATAAGGCAGATTCTGTCCGGAAGCGGAACCGCACCTTGCATCAGCCACAGCGGATTCTTTAACCTGCTTGAGAGCCAGTTGCTTAGCCGCAGTTGCCGGAGTCTTACATGAAACAGCTCCACCGCTTGAACCCAAACAATCCCATTTCCAGCCTTTACCTTTACCCCCGGTAACAGGGGACGGAGAACCGGAGGAGCAAAGATCTGACTTAGGAGCCTTAGCGCTAAATACATCAGCCGAAGCCCCGCACGAAGCAACTATTGGATTAGCAGCCAAAGCCGAAGCTGGCGCTGATACAGGAGCCTCAGAAGCCTCACTTGCAGCAGCCGCATTAGCGATAGCCTCCTCAACCGAAGCAGCCTCCGTGGTAGCCTTAGCAGCAGGAACCTCAGTCTTCACAGCAGCGACAGGAGCAGCAGCCGGAGCTGGAGCAGAACCAACCGCAGGAGCCGCAGCAACAGCAGCTGAAAGTTTACCTTCCGCCACAGAAGCCGTGCAGCTTACAGAATTTCCTCCGTCTGAACCTGCGCAACTCCAACTCCATGGGCCGCTGCCCTTAATGCTGGAAGCGACACCGGATGAGCACAAACCTTCGCTTGGAGACTTATCGACAGCCTTGCCGTTAGAAGAACCGCAAACGCCATCGGAAGACACAGGAGCATTGCAGGTAACGGAAGCGCCGCCATTCAGGCCGCCGCAGGTCCAATACCAAGGCCCGCTGCCGTTCACGGTTCCGGGTTCGCCGGAACTGCACAAAGATTCTTTAGGAGCTTCGCTATGCCCTGAAGTTGAAGCCTGACCGCAAACCGCGTTAGTCTTCGGCGAGGCCGAGCAGGATGCAGCAACTCCGCCATAAATACCGGAGCAAGTCCAGCTCCACGGTCCATCGCCGTTCACAGCGCTGGCATAACCGGCAAGGCAGAGTCCCTGCCGAGGCATGCTGTCCGCAGCAGCGCCGTTGGCAGAACCACAAGCACCATCGACCTTAGAAAGAGCCTTACAAGAAACGGCTTCTCCGCCATTGATGCCAGAGCAAGCCCAAACCCAGGGACCTGAACCGCTGACCTGACTGGCAATACCCTTAGAGCAAAGGCCTGTCTTAGGAGAACCATTGGAAACAACGCCATCGGAAGAGCCGCACTTACCTTCCTCAGAGACGGAAGAATTCTTAGACGATCCCATCGCCGCCCCGCCAGCCGCAACCTGAGCGATTTTAGAAACAGGCGCTGCGCAGCTAACGGACATACTGGAACCAGCTCCGTTACAACTCCAATACCAGGGTCCCTCACCCGTAACCTCGGTCGAGGTGCCCGCATCGCACAGATCGACCTCAGGCTTTTTCTCGGACATCATGCCATTGGCAGAACCGCAATTAGCAGCCATAACGCTGCCGGAGTCTTTAATGCTCGGCGCGGCTTTGCTGGATTTCTCGGGAGCGCTTGCAATTTTGGCGATATTTGGCAAAGCGCAAGTATTGTTCAACCAAACGTCTTGAACTTCTCCGCCCGGGCAAAGCACCCTGGACTCGCCGACAAGAGAGCCGACATATCCTGAAGGATACCCGGCATCCTCACACGTCTTTGTCCAAGACGTAACGCTTGGCACGCATGGCGGAGTCGCAAGAACGGGAGTTTTAACCTCAGGAGCTTTAACCTCAGGAACAGGAGTAGGAGGCACAGCGGCAACAACCGGAGCTGAAGGAGCTTCGGTCTTCGAGTTGTCCTTTACATCTTCCTCATCATCATCATCATCGTCGTCATCGTCAGCAGCAGGAGCGCCAAAAACGCTGGCCGCAGCCTGCTCAGTCGGCTTAGAGGCCGCATCATCGGATTTTTCCAACAAAGCCGGAGCCTGTTCAAGCTCTGTAGCCTTGGGAACTTTAACAAAAGGAGTTTCTCCAGAAACGATCTGAGCGAGACTGCGAGGTTCCTGCCCAGGCTGATACTTTGTGCCATCGACGAACGAAGCAGCCTTGGATGTCGGAGTCAGCACGACAGGAGCGCCGTCCTCCTCTGGAATCATATTGGATTTCGGCAAATCGGGATTCTGTCCTGATTTTTGAAGAATAGAACGCAAGCCCTGCATCATCATAACGCTTGCCGAGCTTGATTTCGAAGAAGACAACACAGGCGGCGCAGCCGCAGGAATTTGCGGAGCGGCAACATTGCCGACAGGAAGAATTGGAGGAGCCGGTTTGCGCTGAAGCTTTTTCGCGCTCAGGCTGTTTTTACTGTAATTAGATGCTTTTTTAAGAGTTACATCCCCAGCCTTCAACGGTCCGTTTGGAACTTCTCCGTATCCTGGCAAAGC
>JAQUWX010000028.1:10564-15376 GCA_028692635.1 Alphaproteobacteria bacterium | reverse complement strand
GAGGAGCCGGTTTGCGCTGAAGCTTTTTCGCGCTCAGGCTGTTTTTACTGTAATTAGATGCTTTTTTAAGAGTTACATCCCCAGCCTTCAACGGTCCGTTTGGAACTTCTCCGTATCCTGGCAAAGCATCTTCTATGTAAGTCTCGACTGCGGATGAATTCTCAGCTCGCACAGGAGCGGACAAGCAGCACAAAAACATCGGCAACAAACCGACGCAAACGGCCACACGAAAAGTGGATGTGCAAAAAGAATAAGACATAGGCAGGGCATAACCCATGAAAATGAGAATCACCGACACAAATGTTCTAATGGTATCGCGACCGATAGTCGATAGTAATCAAAGGGATGGGGATAATTAAGCTCTACAGGCCCAAAAATTGCGGCGAGAGAGCAACATAAAGCCCCTCTATTACCCCCTATTTTCGGAAGAAGCGTCGCGCAACAAAGCCGTCAGCTTATCGTGAATCGACGCATTGCTGGCTATAAGGGACCCTGTCGCAATCGGGTCAGTGCCGAGGAAAAGAGGGCTTACCATACCCCCGGCTTCTTTTACTATAACCATTCCAGCAGCCATATCCCAAGCCCCAAGCGCCGCTTCCCAATAGCCGTCATATCGCCCTGCGGCAACATAGGCCAGATCCAGAGCCGCCGAACCAAAGCGGCGAATACCCGCGACCTGAGGGGTCACGGAATTAAGCTCGGACAACGTGCGAGGAAGAGAATTACGGCTCCCCTTAAACGGAAGACCGGTGGCGATTACGCATTCAGACATATCGCTACGAGCTGAAACCCTAAGACGCTTGCTGTTCTGAAAAGCGCCAAGACCTTTCTCGGCCCAGAAACATTCGTCGTTAATGGGATTGTGTATGTACCCGGCGATTATCTCCCCCGCCCGCTCAACAGCGATCGAGATGCACCAATGGGGAATGCCGTGTAGAAAATTAGTCGTTCCGTCAAGCGGGTCCACGATCCAACGCTCGGAATAGCCGGACGTATCCGCATTATCGTCCTTTTCTTCCATAAGAAAGCCAAAGGAAGGCCGAGCCTTGTTCAACTCATCCCGGATTATCTTTTGAGCCTGAATATCGGCGTTGCTGACAAAATCCGCAGGGCCTTTTCTCGATATTTGAAGATGCTCAACCTCACCGAAGTCACGCCTCAACCCGCGAGCAGCCTTATCGGCGGCACGCGCCATTACGTTAACCAGAGCAGGACGCATAACCATATTTAAATCTTTCTAAATCTTATATTTAATCGCGTGAGCGCTCGATGTAAGAACCGTCAGACGTATTGACGACGATCTTTGTACCGGACTCAATGAACGGAGGGACCATTACCCTGACGCCATTGGAAAGTTTAGCAGGCTTATATGAAGACGATGCAGTTTGTCCCTTTACCACAGGGTCGGCTTCCACAATCTCTAATACTACGGACGAAGGCAAATCCACCGAAAGAGCGGCGCCCTCATAAGTCTGAACGTTGCAGACCATTCCCTCTTGCAGGAACACGTGGCTGTCTCCGATGATATCGCGAGGAACCACAAGCTGCTCAAAATTTTCCTGGTCCATGAACGTATAGTCTTCCCCGGACGAGAAAAGAAACTGCATTTCGTGATCGTGCAACTGAACGCGCTCGACGGTTTCCTGCGTACGGAAACGCTCGTTCGTCTTTATGCCAGTGCGAACGTCTTTCATTTCTATCTGAACAATGGCGTTGCCCTTGCCTGGTATCATCAGGTCGCTTTTAATCACTACCCAAAGCTTATTGTTATGCTCAAGCACATGGCCCTTACGAACGGTATTTGCGTCAACTTTCATGTTACCTACTCTTAATTCACAATTTTCAACGAAATCGGCGGCAGTTTGGCGAGATAGCGAGCCAAGTTCAACATAAATTTGGCTTATTGGCAGTATTTCGCGGTTAATATCTTATAACACAGCTTTGCCGCCAGGAAATCGCAAGCGTGCAGCCCCTTTTGCGGAGCCAATTCCACTACATCAGCCCCGACAAGCTGACCTGATTTACATACTGCTCGAATAATATCGATAGCTTCCTTCCAGAAAAACCCGCCCGGCTCCGGAGTTCCTGTCGCAGGCATCAAAGAGCTGTCAAACCCATCCACATCGAACGTAATATAAAAAGGTCCCTTGCCCACAGCCTTTACTATATCGGATATTTTCCACTTTTCCCGATCCTTGCCCCAGAAGATCTTTATGCGGTTCTTGTTATCGTCCAGAAAAACGACTTCTTCCGCCGATATATTGCGAATGCCGACCGACACCAGATTAACATTCGGAAAATCCAGACACCGGCGCATAGCCGCAGCGTGAGAATATTTCTCGCCCTCGTATCCATCGCGCAAATCCGCATGCGCGTCGAAATGAAGCAGCGTGAGTTTCTTATGCCTTTTAACGAAAGGACGAATAGCGCCCGCAGTTAAAGAATGTTCTCCCCCAAGAACGAGCGGAAATTTTCCGTCTTCAAGGACGCGCCCGACGACTTCCTCAATCTGCTTTAAAGCAGCAACGATCTTTTTCTTTATCGGAAAAGATTTAAGCGTAGCTATGCCGAATTTACGATACGGCTCACACCACAATTCTTCATCGAAGAACTCAAGCTGCGGAGAAGCCTCTATTATGGCTTTAGGACCTTTAGCCGTCCCTCCGCCATAACTGACCGAGGCCTCAAGCCCAAAGGGAATAATAGCCGCAGCGGCAGCCGCAACATCCTCTCCCTCAAGTCCAAGGAACCCCTTTTCCGAAGGAAGATAGCGAAGCTTCATTTTACTTGTTTACGCTTCCCGAAAAGCGAGGCGCGCCCAGATAACCCCGGTCCATAATCTCGACGTTAAGGTCGGAATAGAATCCGTTGAAATTGGTGCGAATGGCAGAGCAATACGCTCCCTGCTGACCAATCGCGATCCAGTCGCCCTCATTCACATCGTCAGGCAACAAGAACGGCCCCTTGATGCAATCCATAGAATCGCAGGTAGGCCCATAGAACTTATAAGGCACCAGCTTCTTGGAACGCGAAGCGCGGTCTGGACGTATCAAACGTACCGGCCAACGCTGCCCCAGCAGCATGCCGTCGAACAGCGAGCCATATCCGCCATCGTTGATATAAAGAGCGTCGCCCTTGCGCAGCTCCACGCGCACAACCAGCGTTTCCGCCGGAGTAGCAAGAGCGCGACCCGGCTCCCCCCAAACTTCGCAGGTCTTAGGCAGCTTCATCTTTTTTACGCCAGCGGAGATCGCGGCAAAATACTCGGACAAAGGAGGAGGAACGACATCCGGGTAAGCAACCGGGAATCCGCCGCCAACATTCAGGATATCGAGCTGAACGCCAGACAACTTGATAACGTCGCTAACGCGAGCAAGAGCCTCGGTATAGGAAATAGGATCCATGCACTGAGAACCGACATGGAAGCATATGCCAACTTTCGCAGCCACTTTGTCAGCGTCACGAAGCAGCTGCGCAGAAGCTTCAGCATCGGCGCCGAACTTACCGGACAGATCGTGAGTAGCCGAGCCTTTGGGCATAGCCAACCGAACCAGAATGGACAAATCGGAAGCCATCGCATCCTTAGCGATGCTTGTTTCCTCGAGGATCTTGTGCAGCTCCTCGAAAGTGTCCACGGCGAAATCGCGAACGCCGTAATTGAAATACGCGCTCTTAATAGACTCGCGGCTCTTGATAGGATTGGTGTAAGCCAACCGAGCCTTCGGAAACATTCCACGCGCCAAAGCGACTTCGGAAAGAGAAGCAACGTCAAAGTTAGCCACTCCGCCAGCGTTTATCTCACGCAAGACTCGCGGACTGGGGTTAACCTTAACGGCATAAAAAACCTTACCGGGAAACCCGGAAACAAAAGTCGCAGCGGAATCGCGGATAGCTTGCGGATGAATGCAATGCATCGGATCGGCCGGACGCAAAGACTTAACCGCAGCATCAACGCTTGCAAAACGCTGCAACGCATCGCTCTCAGAAACGAGCGTAGATTCAATTTTAGATAAACAACCTTCGGCTTCTTCCAAAGAAGCTCTGCGAGATAAAATTCTCGGTGAACGACCGGGGATACTCCCGGCCTTGGAAACAAGATTGCGGATAGCCTCTGTCTCGTCGTAGCCCATGACCCAATACTCCTTTGCCAAAAACAACAGCAAAAAAGCCAAAGTCTTGAGAACCGAGATAAATCAGGGAAAAACACGCCATAGTAGGAAAAACGGAGCAGGCCCCTCCAACAGGAACCCAACCGGCGTTCAGCCCTACACTTCCCCTCTTTGCCTCACAACCAAGACCGACACCTCAATTCCTCCGAACCAAACCGACTCACCAAAACGATCCGACCGAACTGAAGCAGACTCTTTGCTGCATACCACGTTCCCTCCCTGACCCTCGTTAAAGAGCCAAAAAGAGCGGCAAAGCGTCGTTACATAAACCAGTGGGGAACGAAAAAGGTGGTATGCCAATTCGTCCTTGGGCCAGTGGTACGTGCGCTCCCGTAAGGGGCAACATACGCAACAAAATTTAAGGATCAATAAAAATTTTTAATTTCAGCGATTTTTTTTTGATTGTAATCCTAAAAACACAGTTTTTAGTGCCCGGCTTGCAGGCCTTTCACGAACTCAGCCAAGCCAACCTGGCGACGACGCTTCATGCGCTCGCTATCCAGAATCTCCTGAACGGCCTTAACCGACAAATCCAGATCGCGATTGATGATAACATAGTCATACTCAGCCCAATGGCTCATCTCGTCCGTAGCTTTAGCCATACGACGACTTATTTCTGAGGGATCGTCCTGTGCCCGGGAAT
>JAQUWX010000028.1:0-10464 GCA_028692635.1 Alphaproteobacteria bacterium | reverse complement strand
GCCTTAACCGACAAATCCAGATCGCGATTGATGATAACATAGTCATACTCAGCCCAATGGCTCATCTCGTCCGTAGCTTTAGCCATACGACGACTTATTTCTGAGGGATCGTCCTGTGCCCGGGAATACAGGCGTTTCTCAAGCTCGCGCCACGACGGAGGCAGAATGAAAACGCTGACGAGATCGTCTCTAGCCTTTTCCGCAAGCTGCTGAGTGCCCTGCCAGTCTATATCGAAAATGACATCTTCGCCCTTGGCGAGAGTATTCTCAACCGGCAGCCTCGGAGTGCCGTAATAATTTCCGAACGCCTTGGCATATTCGAGAAACTGGTTGCGGTTAACCATGATGTTGAATTCGGTAAGATCGACGAACTGGTAGTCTCTCCCCGGAACCTCTTTTGCCCTGGGCTTTCTGGTAGTCACCGAGATCGACGGAAATATATTGTTATCGACCTCAAGCAACCGCCGAAAGATAGTAGTTTTGCCTGCGCCAGAAGGCGAAGACAGCACCAGCATCAAGCCGCGACGTTTAATGTTCGAGTTATCGAGCGCATCAATCATATTTTCCGATTCTCCTTCAACAACATTAGATTCAGGCTGCTCTTACCGCAAGCTTAATACCAACAATCATAGCAATGATTGTTGGTATTTGGCCCGTTGAGGGCCCGCGAGCTAATGCGAGCGAAGCCAAGCGTCCACGAAGTGGATGCGCCCGGCGTTTGAGGGCTAGGTGGTCATTCTTCATGACCACCAATACAGGTAATTTCTATTGAAGGGGGCCGCTCCTAACAGATACACTGAATTTTAAACCTGACAACCGCGTTGAAAGCAAAAGCATATGACCGATTTGTTTCTCCACAATACTCTTTCCCGCAAGAAAGAGAGATTCGAGCCAATTGAAGCCGCAAGAGTGCGCATGTACGTCTGCGGCCCCACGGTCTATGACTTTGCCCACATAGGTAACGCTCGCCCCGTCGTTGTGTTTGACACGCTGTATCGCCTCCTGAAGAAGCTTTATCCGCAAGTTACATATGTGCGCAACATTACGGACGTTGACGATAAAATAATGGCGCGAGCGAAAGAAACCGGAGAGCCAATCGAGAGCATAACCACCCGCACCACAAAAGCGTTTCACGACGACATGGGAGCGCTGGGCGCTCTCCCTCCCGACATAGAGCCTCGCGCCACGCAGTACATCCGGCAGATGATAGAGCTGTGCGAGCTGTTGATTGAGAAAAAGCACGCATACGTCGCGGAAGGCCATGTGCTTTTCAGCGTGCCCTCCATGCCTGATTACGGGAAGCTATCGAGGCGCTCGCGGGACGAGCTTATAGCAGGAGCACGCGTTGACGTCGCCCCATACAAAAAAGACCCTGCGGATTTTGTGCTGTGGAAACCAAGCGCCGAAGATCAAGTTGGATGGGACAGCCCATGGGGCCGAGGAAGACCGGGCTGGCACATTGAGTGCTCAGCCATGTCCAAAGAGCATCTTGGCATAACCTTCGACATTCACGGCGGAGGCTTGGATCTCATCTTTCCCCACCACGAGAACGAGATCGCGCAAAGCAGCTGCGCTCATGACGGAGCGCCATTGTCTCGCTATTGGGTGCACAACGGATTTCTGACTGTGAACGGCGAGAAAATGTCCAAGTCTCTTGGCAACTTTTTCACTGTGAGAGAGCTTCTTGCCGAAGCTCCGGGAGAAGCTTTGCGGCTTTCTCTTCTGAACGGCCACTATCGCCAGCCTCTCGACTTTACCAAGGACGCCATGCAAAAAGCCAAGAACACTCTTGACCGCTGGTACGGCGCGCTCCGCAACGCAAGAGACGTTGAAGCGGAAACGCTCGATCCTCCGCATGATTTTATGTTGGCGCTTCTTGACGATCTGAACACTCCGCAAGCCATCGCTCATATTCACGAGATGGTTAACGAGCTAAACAAATCCACAGACGCAAAAGAGCGCAAACGCCTTAAAAGCGAAATCCTATCCTGCGGCTATTATCTCGGCCTTCTTCTTCAACCGATAGAAGATTGGTTTAAATGGCAACCGGAAGGGCAAGGCGGACTTTCTGACAAGGAAATAGAAGACCACATCGCAGCCCGCCTTAACGCCAGAAAAACAAAGAATTTCGCCGAAGCTGACCGCATCCGCGACGTCCTGTCCGACGCCGGAATAGTGCTTGAGGACAGCGCAGGCAGAACGATCTGGCGCAGAAGATAAAGCGAAAATAAAAACGGGCTTTGCTCAAGCGGAATTGGCTGATATATTCGCCTCATGCGCAACTTATCTGCACATTATGGATATCCCATGAACGGCTCCGCTTTTGCGGCTGCTGGCGCGTGCGTTGCGATTATATCCATTATTATTCCTGCCTAAAGCAGGAACACACACACTTCTCACCCACAATTTAGTCTTTTTACCAAACCTGCAAGAGAAGCGGTGTGCCTATGTCCGAGTTTGTTTACATATACGATACTACCCTTAGAGACGGCCTACAGGGAAACGGCGTGTCAATGTCCGCGAAGGACAAACACACGATCTCTCTCTGGCTTGACCAACTCGGCATAAAGTACATTGAGGGAGGATGGCCGGGAGCAAACGAAACCGACGATGAATTTTTTGCGAATTTGCCCATGCTCGAACAAGCAAAGATCGCCGCCTTTGGAATGATGCGAAGAGCGCACGGAAATGGAGCGACCGATCCTGTACTGCAAAGCGTCCTGAATTCTCCGGCTAATGTTGTATGTCTTTTCGGAAAAAGCTGGGATTATCAGGTTACAGGCGCGCTCCAAACAACGCTTGAAGAAAATCTGGAAATGATAAGAGACAGCATTTCCTGCGCAAAAAACACCGGAAAAGAAGTTCTGTTTGACGCCGAGCATTTCTTTGACGGATATAAAAACAACCCCGACTACGCGCTTAAATGTCTTAGAGCCGCTTATGAAGAGGGAGCGGACTGGCTTGTGCTATGCGACACAAACGGAGGCTGCGACCCAGACGAGATATCGGAAATAGTAGGTAGCGTAAGAAAAGCGCTTCCCGAAGCAAAGCTTGGAATCCATTGCCACAACGATACCGACCTGGCCACTGCAAACAGTCTCGCCGCAGTTAAAAGCGGGTGCCGCCTGGTTCAGGGGACTCTTGCCGGGATAGGAGAGCGCTGCGGAAACACCAACCTGTTTCCAACAATCCATAACCTGATAAAAAAGGGCTACGATCTTGGCATATCTCCCGAACAGCTATCTACAATCACAAAAATAAATAACGACCTCCATGAACTGCTCGACCTTACGCCTAATGACGGACAACCTCTTGTAGGCAAGGGAGCGTTTGCGCACAAAGGCGGAGCGCATGGCGCGGCTGTAAAGAACGACCCCAAAACGTATGAGCACACTCCTCCAGAATCCGTAGGCAACCATCGCGAAATTGTCGCATCGATACAATCCGGGAAATCCAACCTTTACATGAAGCTTAATGAATTCGGATTTGAGGTCGATGAATCCGATCCGCGCATTCCAAAATTACTGGAAGAAGTAAAGGCGCTGGAACATGCCGGATTTTCGTATGACAATGCGACCGGAAGCTTTGCTCTATTAGCCGCTAAAAATCTCGGGTTATTGCCTAAGTACTTCACGGTTAAAAATTATGAAGTATCGTCGAAACTAGATGCTCCTTCCTGCGCAAAGGTAACTCTGTGCGTGGAGGGAGAATTTATGAGCACCGCTTCTTCCGGCGACGGCCCTGTACACGCTCTCGACAAGGCGTTAAGGAAAGCGCTGCTGAACCATTATCCAGAGCTAAACGACGTTTCATTAACGGACTACCGCGTGCGGATACTTGACTCGAAAGAGGCGACAGGGGCCAAAACCCGCGTCCTGGTTGAAAGTAAAGATAAAACCAGCGGCACGGTATGCACCACCGTCGGAGTATCGACCAATATAATAGATGCGTCATTGCAAGCGCTGATAGATGCCTATAATTATATGCTCTTTACAAATCAGGTAACGCCCCGTGAACGCTCCGATTATAATTTTGGTCAATCCGCAACTGGTGGAAAACATTGGAATGGCCGCAAGGGCCATGATGAACTGCGCCCTTAATGAGCTGCGCCTGGTTAAACCGCGAGATCGCTGGCCATTGGGAGAAATACACCGGCAAAGAATGATGGCCGCGTCATCTGGAGCGGATGAGATACTGGCGTCCGCGAAAATATATGACACTCTGGAAATGGCGGTCGCCGATCTTAATTATGTGTACGCCACGGCTGGGCGTCCTCACGATATGACCAATCGGATATTCACGCCTCGCGCAGCCATATCGGAGATGGTAGGACGCATAAAAGACGAGCAGAAAATCGGAGTAATGTTCGGCCCGGAGCGCACAGGACTTACGAACGATCATCTGGTTCTCGCCAACTCGATCGTCTCGGTTCCGCTTAATCCCGAGTTTATGTCGCTGAACCTTGCGCAGGCAGTTCTGCTTATCGGATACGAGTGGTATCAAGCCTCCAACAATACGCCGGACACGCAAATCCACACAGGCAACAGCCGCCCTGCTCTACGCGAAGAATATATAAACTTCTACCAGCGCCTTGAAGCCGAGCTTGAAGCTGCTGGATTTTTCGTAACCGAAGAAATGCGCCCTACTATTACACGCAGCTTGCAAAGCATGCTTCAGCGTGCGGAAATGACAGATCAGGAAATACGCACATGGCACGGAGTGATATCCGCGCTCGCAACCGGCCCCAAACGCTCCGATAGAAGATGAAAACATCGAAAGGATACGCTCTTGTCACCGGCTCAGCCAAACGCATCGGCAGAGCGATTGCGCTTGATCTTGCAAACGACGGATGGAACATAGTGATCCACCACTATCGCTCGGTTAAAGAAGCCAGAGCGCTTGCGGAAGAGATAGAAAATATCGGACGAAAAGCGATTTGCGCCCCCTGCGATTTGGAGAACGCTACTGAAGTAAAAAATTATATCGATGAGATTATACGAGTTGCCGAAAATCTCCGAGTTATAGTGAACAGTGCAAGCATGTTCGAAAGCGACGCTCTTGATCCCGACGAAACGCGACACAAACTAATAAACGTCGAAGCGCCGCGCATATTATCGACGCGCTTCGCGGAAAAATGCTCGGGCAATATCGTCAACATTCTCGATGGAACTCCGGTTGCGCCTAATTTCACATCATATGGAAAAAGCAAACTCGCGCTTACCGAGATGACTATCGAAATGGCGAAGGCTTTTGCTCCGCGAGTAAGAGTGAACGGCCTTGCCCCCGGACCCACTCTTATTCACCACAGGCAGTCCTCAAAGCACTTTGAAGACATGGTGAGCAGAACCTCTATGAAAACAGCAATCCCGGTCGAGATGATAACCTCCGCCGTGCGCTTTTTACTCGAGAACACGGCTGTAACCGGACAGATAATATATGTGGACAATGGATACCATCTGGATATTCCCCGCACTCGCACATAGGTTAACACACTCGAGTATTTTGAGGGTTTTCCTTTGTTTTTTGATTGTTGCAAAGAGATACCATTTTGTGCACAAGCATTGCGTTAATCATTTTAACCGCCTCTGTTGTGTGTAAAAAAGTATAAAAAACATTATTCCGCCATTAAATCGTTTTTGTTTTTCAATAAGTTGTTCGCTTTGCCTATAATTTAGGCAATCCCCTTCGGAATCAGCTTTATAGCCATTTACAGGCCCATATTAACCCTTTTATCTACAAAGTTATCCACAGTTTTCGGGGATAAATAATGCGCCTGCTCACTCGTTGAGCTATAACCCCATAAAACACGCCAAAAAGGAGCTTTGTGGATATGTCGGACAAATGGGACAATCGTTTTATGATGCTCGCTCACCACATATCGGAGTGGAGCAAAGAGCGCGGTCGGCATGTTGGCGCAGTCATCATAGACACGAGCAAAGAAATACGATCCACAGGCTTCAACGGATTTCCGCGAGGCGTTAACGACGACATCGAAGAAAGACATGCGAAAGAAACCGGGGCAAAATATTTATGGAGCTCGCATGCGGAAAGGAACGCGATCTACAACGCTGCACGCATAGGTCTTTCGTTGCAGGGATGCTCTATATATGTGCCGTGGTTTCCATGCGTTGATTGCGCGAAAGCGATCATACAATCCGGCATAGTCGAAGTAGTCGCATACGAACCCGATCTTACTGACGACCAATGGGGCAACGGATTCAACATCGCAATAACGATGTTTGAAGAAGCCGGGGTTAAAGTTCGCTATATCCCAAAAATCAAAGACCTGTCCAAGGGATGCTGAAAAATTCATGGATGCCGTCGATTTCATAGGCAAAGGAAGCTCTGGATTCGACGCCGGAGCTAACGTCATTCGCGCTCACCTTAAATCCATGCCGGTCAGTCCCGGAGTGTACCGCATGCTGTCCGAAGACCGGACGGTTCTTTACGTCGGCAAAGCAAAAAACCTGAAAAAGCGCGTAGTTTCATATACTCAAATAGCGCGCCTGCCGAACCGACTACAGCGCATGGTTGCTCAGGTGCGCGACATGGAAATAGTGGTAACCCAAACCGAAACGGAAGCATTGCTGCTCGAAGCCGATCTGATTCAGCGCTTTATGCCTCCGTTTAATATTCTGCTACGCGACGACAAAAGCTATCCGTACATCCTGATTACAAGGGATCATGACTTTCCCCAACTTTTGAAGCATCGCGGAGCGCAACGCCGCAAAGGATGGTACTTCGGACCATTCGCGTCCGGCACAGCGGTCAATGAAACCATCAATCTTCTGCAACGCGGATTTATGCTGCGTTCTTGCTCGGACAATGTGTTTGCGGGTCGCTCTCGTCCGTGCCTGCAATATCATATAAAGCGCTGCACAGCTCCATGCGCGGGCAAAATCGGCAAGCCGGGTTACGCAGCGCAAGTTGCGGAGGCCAGAGCTTTTCTGAAAGGCCAGAGCGACGGAATAAAAAAGAAGCTGGCGAAAGAAATGCAATCAGCCAGCGATAGAGAAGATTTTGAAAAAGCGGCAAAGCTGCGAGATCGCATCAAAGCCATCGCCAGCATCCAATCGCAGCAGGACATAACTGTATCCAACATCAAAGACGCCGATATCATAGCCGCATACCAAAGCTCTGGCCGCACAGCCATACAGATTTTCTTTTTCAGAGCAGGCCGCAACTATGGCACCAGAACGTATTTTCCTGTCCACGACAAACACATGGAGCTTAACGAGATTATAAGCTCGTTCATTGCGCAGTTTTATGTGAACAAGCCCGCCCCTCCTGTTTTATTGCTTAATCTCGCCCCGATAGATCGCTCTTTGCTGGCGAGTGCGTTGAGCGAAAGAGCTGAACATAAAGTATCGATAATCACTCCGACTCTAGGCGACAAAAAACGCCTGGTCGCTCTAGCTGAGGAAAACGCGAAGACTGCCATAAGCCGCAAACTCTCCGAAAGCTCCGAGCAAGCCGAGTTGCTGAAACGAATAGCGGAAATTTTCCATATGGATGAATCTCCGAAAAGAATAGAGGTTTACGACAACTCTCACACCGGAGGCTCTTACGCCATAGGCGCCATGATCGCCGCTGGGCCGGAAGGCTTCCTCAAAAAGACATATCGCAAATTCAACATCCGTGACGCCGCGCCGGACGACGACTGCGCCATGATGAAGGAAGTGCTTGGCCGCCGCTTCCAGCGCCTAGTCAAGGAGGATGTGGAACGCGCCACAGGAATGTGGCCTGACCTTGTCCTCATAGACGGAGGCCAGAGCCAGCTGAACCAAGCCATTGAAACGCTGAACGAGCTAGGTCTTTCCGACATAGCTGTTGTGGGCATCGCAAAAGGCCCGGACAGGAACGCCGGAAGAGAGCGCTTTTTCATGCGCGAAACCGAGCCTTTCAGCCTTCCTCATAACGACCCCGTTCTCTATTACCTGCAACGGCTCCGCGACGAAGCGCACCGCTTCGCCATAGGAACTCACCGCAAGAAAAGAGCAAAAAGCATTGAAAAATCCGGGATGGAGGAAATCCCCGGCATAGGCAAAGCCCGGAAACGCCAGCTTTTACATCATTTTGGATCGGCAAAAGCCGCCTCGGAAGCCACCTTAAGCGAACTTGCGAAAGCCCCAGGAATAAGCGGCAGCACAGCAAAAAAAATCCATGATTATTTCCACGCCAGGTAGTAGAATTGGCCCATGTTAAATTCGCTGGCAAATAAACTTACCTTCTCTCGTATTTTAGTAATCCCGGTTATTTTAATACTGTTGGTTATCCATGCCTCATGGGCGGCATGGCTGGCGCTAGTGCTTTTCGTCTTGGCCGGAGTTACGGATTGGCTTGACGGATACGTCGCAAGAAGAGACTCCCAGGTATCCAGCTTCGGAAGATTTCTCGATCCCATCGCAGACAAACTGCTGGTGGCATCCGTCCTTTTATTTCTTGTGAACAACGGCCAGATAAACGGCCTGAGCATATGGCCTGCGGTGGTCATTCTTCTGCGCGAAGTGGCTGTATCGGGATTGCGTGAATTTCTGGCAGGCGTAAGAGTAAGCGTTCCTGTAAGCCAGCTCGCTAAATGGAAGACCACGATTCAAATTGTCTCGTTATCTTTCCTCATTGTCGGCAGATATGCTCCCGACTTCATCCCCGCCACCTTTATCGGCGACTGCTGCCTATGGATCGCAGGCGGCCTGACGATGTTCACCGGCTGGGATTACTGGCGAGCCAGCGTCAGACACTTTCAGAACTAACTCACTCCACCGCGCCAGCGACGCTTCTTGGGAGTCTCGCTGCCACAGGAGTCATGGTCGTCACGTCGTTTACAAACGGAGCAATCCTGCTGGTTATCACGCGCACGCCACCGAGAATATTATTGAACTCCACGCCATAGGCTCCCATATTTTTGAGCATTTTAAGCACAAACTCCGCAGGAGAAGGAGCTACCGGGAATTGCTGTAATTCAATCGGATCGTCCGGCGCAAGATCGAGTTTTTTCTTAACGGCAAGCACCGTCGTTGACAGCCCGCCCAATTCATCCACCAGTCCCATTTTAAGAGCGCGCTCTCCCGTCCACACCCTCCCCTTTGCAACGTCCGGCATCTTATCGAGAGGAATTTTCCTGGCCGAAGAAACATTGGAAACGAACGTCTTATAGGTATCGTCCATAAGCGCATTCATCCTCTCGCGTCCCATATCGTCGAACGGAGCAAGAGAGGACCACATCCGCGAATTTCCTCCGGTCGAAAGAGTGTCCCATTTGATGCCGAGCTTATTCCACAACTCCCCGGCAACGAACTTACCGGCGACCACTCCGATAGAGCCGGTCAGAGTGGACGGCAATGCAGCAATATAATCTGCATTCATAGCGACCCAATATCCGCCCGAAGCAGCGACTTCGCCCATAGAAACAAAGACCGGTTTATTAGCCTCTTTGGCTCGAACCAAAGCGTGACGGATAGTCTCCGAAGCGACGGGAGATCCGCCAGGACTGTTTATACGGAAAATAATTGCCTTAACCTCGCTGTCTTTCACAGCATCGCCGAAAGCCTCGGCCAGCTCATTAGAATCCATAACCTCATTATCGGCAAAAGAGCGAGAACCATTGGGCACATCCGCAATCAACCCGTCGCCAGTGATAAGAGCCACCTTTGCCTTAGCGGGCGTATCGCTGTCGATAAGATCCAGATAGGTTTCCGCATCCACCTGCTGAGCGTCCTTACCTGCTTTTGCCTCCACTTCGAGCAACAGTTCGTCCTCATACCCCAGGCGAGTCACAAGCTTGTTCTTCAAAGCTTCCTCAGCAGTATATGGCCCATGTGCGATAAGATCGTTTACAGCCCCCAAATCCCAGTTACGATTTTCCGCAATCCCCAAAGCAAGCTGATTGCTTAAATCCTTGAGCATTTCCTCGATATTGGCTTTTGCGGGTTGCGAGAATTCATCTCTCGTGAAACCTTCCATAGCCGACTTATATTCCTCGCGCTGCATGAAGTCGCCGCTTACGCCGATTTTACTTAAAGCAGTCTTACCGAAAGGAACCTCAATGCCCACCCCCATTAATCCGACTGCGCCAACCGGCTGTAGCCAGATTTCCTTACACACGCTTGCCAGATAATATGACCGGTTACCCCCACCGAAATCTCCATAACTTGGAGCAAAAGCATATGACGGCTTTCCGGCCTGAACGAACTTCAGCAACGACGAGCGAATCTCCTGAGCATGAGCGAATCCCGGCTGCGCAGATCCAAAGCGAGCCACAACCGCCTTAACTCGGTCGTCTTTCTTGGCCCGCTCTAAAGCGCGAACAATAGTGAATATAGGAGTTGTTTCCGCATCAAGATTAAAAGCCATAGAAAACGGAGAAATGCCTTCCTTTTCAACGATGCTTTTATTCAGATCGAGGGTCAGAATCATCGCCTCAGGAGCCTCTTTCGCCGGAGCCTGATAAGACAACAAGCGCCA
>JAQUWX010000027.1:10859-22197 GCA_028692635.1 Alphaproteobacteria bacterium | reverse complement strand
TTTTGGTCACAGGGGTCGGAATCGGCTTCTGTGCAGGACGCGGGTGTAGCTCAGCGGTAGAGCACGACCTTGCCAAGGTCGGGGTCGCGAGTTCGATCCTCGTCGCCCGCTCCAACTTCTTCAAGCACTTAGCCCCTGTCTTGGTAGAGCATATTCGTAAACATGGGTGAAACTCCGTCTATCCGTATGTGTTCTGCCTGCATCCGAACGGTTCGCAGAGAGGGCTCAGGGTTCACTGTAAGTGCGTTTCTCAACGTCTATTCCACGCAAGCCAATCTAAATTTTATAGTTTTCTCGCAAACTCGATTAAAGCAGATATATCGTGATTATCCGCTTTGCGTAGAGCGTCAATGTAACGGCGTCTGACTTCGCTGACGGTTTGGAGGTTGAATTGGCCCCAGGTAAATCGCGGTTGGCTTAGGGTTACGGCCAGAATGTCGGCGACGAGACGTGACCAGCGGCCATTGCCATTTGGAAAAGGATGAATAGCCACAAGTCGATGATGAAAGCGGATGGCGATTTCATCAGGGACATAGGTTTTATTCTCTATCCAAAAATACACATCGTCCAAGAGTTGTTTCAAATCGGTTTGAATGCGCCAAGGAGCAACACCGATGTTGCGATCTGTTGTGCGATAGGTTCCCGCCCACGACCAGACCTCTCCGAACATGCGTTTGTGAAGACGACGAAGAAAGCCCTCGTCTAAGGCATTTCGCTTGCGTTGAAAAACCCAATTGTCCGCATCAAGAATGTTTTTCTGTTCAATTTCGTTGAGCTCAGAGCGCATGGTGATATGGGTTGGAATAAGTCCATTGCGCTCATCAGGGGTTAATGGCGTTGCGGCATCGTCATATTCAAACAGATCGCTCATTTCTCATCCCATAACCGAGCGGGTTTTTGCAAAAGATCACGCACCAGTTTTTGGCGCATTTCCTTTTGCACTTCGATCCCTCGAACAGATTGATTTTCGAGACTCATGGTTTGTTGAACCTTTGCCAACTGTTTTATGGCCAGATATTCGGCTTGTTCTGTCACCGTTTCAGACAAGGGATGTTCCGGCACGAGCGCATAGACAACCCGGCAGCCTAGAGCCTCGGCTGCCCGTTCGAGCGAATTCATGGTTATACTTCCCGAAAGTTCGGCCTTTTCGAGCTCTGTAATGCGAGGCTGGGCAACGCCGATCCGGTCGGCCAACTGCTTTGTTGTCATGCCAAGAGCATCGCGCACAGCACGCACCCACCCCTTTGGCGGACGAGGAGTTGCTAAAAGCGGCCTCAAGGCCTTAAATCGTTGGTCGAGATGGCGGATGGCGTCTTTCATGCAATAAGATATATCATATAATTTATGAACAAATCAATAAGATATATCTTATTATAATACAAAACATTTTAATCAGGATACAGGGTCATTGCTAACGAGGGTTCGGTTATTATTTATCAATTAGTTATCTTGCGCCTGACCTTCCATTTTTCGAACACGCCAGCGACCTGCTCTATCTTAAACGGCTTACCGATATAATCGTCCATTCCGGCCTCAATACAATGCTCACGATCGCCTGGGAGCGTATGCGCCGTTAGAGCGACGATAATAGTGTGACGACCGAGTTCTCCTTCATAAGCGCGGATTTCACGCGTTGCCGTATAGCCGTCCATCTCCGGCATCTGACAATCCATCAAAATTATATCAAAAACACTTTTCTTGCATGCCTCCACAGCCTCCAAACCATTTGACGCAACGCTTATGAGACATCCGAATCTGCCGAGCATCTTCGTCATCAAAAGGCGATTAACGGGGATATCTTCAACGATAAGAACTCTAGTGCCCACGAAAGAAGGAATGCCTTCAATTTCAGTGGGCACTGCTTGAGATAACATTTTCGTAATCATATACCCTGTGACAAAGGGTATATCCGTCGTAGTTATCTTCGCTTTCCAAAGAAACTTTAACATGGTTTCAAGTTGGAGCGGATCAAATGGCTTAATAAGAAAACCGGAAACGCCCACTTCTATCATTTTTTCCTGCAACACGAGACGATCATAACTCGCCATCATAATTATGAGGGGATGATTTGCTCCGATCATCCTCATGATTTCCCGACAAAAAGCCAAGCCGCTATCCTGGCCGATTCTGTAATCGAGAACGATAAAATCATAGATTTCGTTATTTTTAATTGCAGTGCGTAGAATTTTTCTAGCCGCCTCAACCGTATTTGCCATATCGCATTTTAATTTCTTTTCACGCAACCCGTTACTTACAACAGAACGGCTCAAATCGCTGTCATCCACGATGAGAACTCGACGGTCGCTCAAATCGATCTCTGGCATTAAGACAATGTCGTTCTCGACAGAACCAACCTGCATGATTAAATTATAAGAAAAAACAGATCCAACGCCCTCTTGGCTCTTCACGGACAGCCCTCCGCCCATCAAACGAACCAACTCGCGTGAAATAGCCAGTCCCAGACCGGCGCCCCCATATCGCCGTGTCGTCGTTTCCTCGCTTTGAGTAAATCTCTCAAAAACATAATCAATCTTGTCGGAAGAAATGCCTATGCCGGTATCTTCGACATCTATGCGCAAATCTATATTTGATCCCTCCATTGCCTTTGCCGAAACACGCACATAGACATGCCCTTTTCCCGTAAATTTGATTGCGTTTCCAACCAGATTAAACAGAATCTGCTTAAACCGGGCCAAATCTCCGACAACATAGGGAGGAACGTTGTCCGCCATGTTCACAACTATTTCGATCTTCTTTTCTCTGGCCTCAAGCAATAAGAGGTCTGTGACGTCTGAAATAGCCGAGCATAAATTAAAAGTTATTTTTTCCAATTTAAGGCTATTTGCCTCTATCTTGGTGTAATCCAAAATATCGTTAATCAACTTGATCAGATTGTCGCCCGATTGGCAGATAATTCGGACATAATTAAGCTGTTCCTCTTCTAGCTTTGTATCAATAAGCAATTGCGACATGCCAAGAACGGCGTTCATGGGCGATCGGATTTCATGGCTCATGTTCGCCAGAAAGGAACTCTTTGCTTTATTTGCGCTTTCTGCCTGTTCTTTAGCGATAAAAAGCTCATCGACCGGCTTTTGTATGGTTCGCCCCAAAAAAATTGCCAACAGAACAAACATGGCCAAAGGCGCGATGCTGATTTTTGCCCAACTGGCGAGTTGATCCGAAAAAGCCGCATCCAAATCATCGAAATAAAGGCCGGAAGAGACAACCCAGCTCCACGGCTCAAACACTTGAGCATAGGCCACCTTAGGAAAATAGTGATCCTGATCCGTCGGTTTATTAAACTTATAATATGTATAGCCGCCGCCGCTCCTTGCTACTGAAACGAGATTCCGGGTTTGATACACACCATTGATATCATGGTCGTCATATTGCGATACGCCCTCGCGACTTTGGATCGACCCGTGAGCGACAATAACCCAGTTAAAATCTATAACAACAACATACCCATTATCCGCATAACGCATTTTACGGATAGCGTTCTTTGCCTGTGTCTTTGCCTCATCTTCAGTTATCGAGCCGTGCTGGAACTGTTGATAATAATAATCCGCCTGAGATATTGCCAATTCGACGACAGAGCGGACTGTAGCCTTACGCTCAGTCAACATTGCGTCTTTAACGCGATCAAGACTGATCAAGACAATAGAAAAAGCCATTAGAAGACAAAGACCGCCCAGGATGGCAATCTTTGTCATAATGCGAACATCTTTTATGTGGCTCTTCATAAATTTGTTTTACATTCTTCCAATCGGAACAAGGGCGCAATAGTAACAAATTATCTGCACTAACAATTACATAATAGCTGATAGCGCGCATACGCAGGAGTGCCTAAATGCCGGCAAATTCGGTAGTAATATTTAAGGCCGCGAACATAGCATTCATGGCTCGCCACAAATAATTTCCGCTACCCTACAGATTTTCCTACTTTTTTCCGCTATTCTTGGGCTAAAATTGGATGGTACTGCACTCAGCGATACACTGCATATAGTCTGGAAACATTAAAATGGAGAAACCCTTACGCATAGCAATTGCCGGACTTGGAATCGTTGGATCGGCTGTTTTCCGCATTCTTGAGCGCAACGAACAATTGATAACCCCGCGAGCCGGAAGAAAATTGCAAGTAGTGGCAATCTCCGATCAGGAGAGAAATAAACACCTGGACAAAATCAAGAATGGAATTGTCTGGCTGGACGACGCCCGGGATATGGCATCGATGCCGGATGTCGATGTTATCGCAGTGCTTATCGGCGGCGAAACCGGCATAGCCCTTGAGGTAAGCGAAAAAGCTCTCAACGCGGGCAAGTCCGTAGTTACCTCGAACAAAGCGCTAATGGCCGCGCACGGAACTAAGCTCGCGAGCATTGCTGAAAAGAAAAATGCGCAATTGATGTTCGAAGCTTCAGTAGCGGGCGGGATTCCCATTCTCAAAACTTTACGGGAAGCCATTACAGGCAATCGCAACATTTCTATACAAGGCATACTCAACGGCACATGCAATTATATTCTTACGCGCATGACTGAAACGGGATTGAGCTTTTCAGATGCATTGAAAGAAGCTCAGGAAAAAGGATATGCGGAATCCGATCCAAGCATGGATATCGACGGACATGATACCGCGCATAAACTGTCATTGCTCGCTGCGCTGGCTTTTGGCGAAACGCCCTCGCTGAAGAACTGCCCCATCGAAGGCATCAGACGCATAAGCGCTCTTGATATGCAGTTTGCTGAAGAACTGGGCTATAAAATAAAATTGCTGGGAACGGCGCATTTAACCGATCAGGGCCTTGAAAAACGCGTAGGCCCCTGCCTCGTTCCAAAATCTTCAACTTTAGCGAACACAAACGACGTGCTTAACGCGATTAGCGTCCAATGCGACGCGCTTGGCACACTCACTCTAACAGGGCGCGGCGCTGGCGGAGAACCGACCGCAAGCGCAGTAATATCCGACCTTATCGACATCGCCCGAGGCAACCCTGCCAAGCCCTTCGGCATACCGGCAAGCGCGCTGAAAAACATTTCACCCACTCCCCCCGAAAAAAGAATGAGCGGTTGGTATATCCGCATGCAGGTAGCCGACAAGCCGGGAGTTTTGGCGGATGTTTCGGCTATTTTGCGTGATGAGAATATCTCCATTGAATCCATGCTCCAGCGAGCCAGATCTCAATCCGACAGCGTGCCAATAATCATGAAAACGCACATAACCAACGAAGCGGCCATGCGTAAAGCGCTTACCAAAATAGCCGCGCTTATTTTCGTAAAAGAGGAGCCGTACGCTCTCAGGGTTGAATGATGAACTATTCCACGCGCCCCTTATCGCTTAATGACGCAGGAAGCCTTGACGCCTTTTTGCATCCTCACACGGCAGAGGCTTATTATCTCAGATCAAACGCCCTTGCCGGGGGTTTGGCTTATGATGGGAAATATCTACAAGCGGAATATCTCGGCGCCTTTCTCGGAGAAAATCTGGTCGGCGTTATTTGCTATAGCTGGATCAATACGATTTTAGTTTACGCGCATGAATTGAATTGCCTACCCGCTCTTGCGCAAGCCATATCCCCGTTAATTAAAAAAAGGGATGGCATTGTTGAGGCTTTTATTGGCTTAGCCCCCCATGTTGACAGCATTGTCAAATCGCTAAAAATACCATCTCATGTTTTTCGCAAACACGGCAGCGCTGGCTTGTACAAACTCCCGATTGAAAAACTGCGACTGCCAGAGATTTTATCCGACACTCGCATCCGACAGGCAGAAGAAAAAGACAAAGAACAATTGATTGCATGGCGCATCGACTTCAACATTGAATCCGCAAAATCCCAGCCTGGGCCAGAGCTAGAGAAAAAAGTGCGAGAAGAAATAAGTCAACGATTGCCTTTAAAAGAATTTTTTCTCCTGGAAAGCAACGACACGCCTGTAGCCATGTGCGGCGTTGGAGGACACGTTCCAGATACCGCCATGGTCGGCCCCGTCTGGACACCAACAGAGCTACGCTGTCGCGGCTACGGGCGAGCAGTCACAGCAGGCGCAATAAAAATGCTCTCCGATGAGCGCCCGACTATGACGCAGGCGGTACTTGCCGCATCAAGACCGGATGCAATACATGCTTACGAAGCTATCGGCTTCGAGCGCCTAGCCGACTGGAATTTAGCTCTGCTTAAGGAAGATTATAGATTTCTTATATGACATCAAGGAGTGGCGCATGCCCGCATTAACAGGAAGAAACGTTCTTATCATCGGAGGCTCGCGTTTTACAGGACGCGTGCTCGTCAGTCGCCTGAAAGAAGAAGGCTGCGACATCTGGCTTTTAAACAGAGGTTCGCAAAAGATAGCCGGAGTTCATCAGATTATCGCAGACCGCAAAGATATAACGCAGTTAAGAACTTCCTTGTCTCTTCTTCCTGATTTTATCGATACAGTCATTGATACTTGTTCATATGACAGCGCAAGCTCGGAATCGGCATGGACTGTTTTGTCCAGTCGCGTCAATCAATGGATACATCTAAGCTCCGCGGCCGTTTATAGAAACACAAAGAGTCCGCAACGTGAGAAAGATCAGACGGGCGGAGCGGATGTATGGGGCGATTATGGCCGCAATAAGAGCGCCGCAGATTCCTTTCTGATAAAACAAGGTGGAAACAAACCAGTTGTTATTTTGCGTCCTCCCTACATCTACGGACCGAAGAATTATATAGACCGCGAAACTTTCATCTGGAGCCGGTTATTGCAAAGCCGTCCCGTTCTTGTTCCGGGAGATGGCAACGCGCAAGCGCAATTCATCCACGTTGCCGATCTGGTCAACGCATTCATCATGACGTTAAAGATATGCACGACGAATGGCGCCTACATATACAATGTCGGACCGGATGAAACGATCTCTTTAAGGGATTATGTAACAAAACTTGCGCAGGTTGCCAAAACTCCGGACACTGGCGTTATCCTGGGCCAAGCCGCACAAGGGATCGACACTGAAAGTTATTTTCCATTCGGCGATTACTCATGCTTTGTTGATTCAACGCTCATCCGCCAGGAACTTGGCTGGAAGCCTACATTCAGTCTAATTGAAGGCCACAAAACCGCCCTCGAAGCCGAAAACATCAACGACCTAAAAACGCGGGCCTTAAACACGGAAACCGAAGACAAAATCCTTGCACGCGCCAATCTTTTGGCGCCAAAACTAGGTAAATTATAGTTAATACAGCGTCCTCATCATGAACAAATTATTTTGTGAAAGAAAATAAAAAGATCTTCTATCTTAAGTAGCATCCTTATCTCACACTAGAATCTAAAAAAACCAACTTAATGGACTTTATTAATAAGAAGGGCCACAAAATACCACATTTGGCTATTAAACATTTTCAGTATCAGTGAAATTCTGGAGAAACATTAAATGAAAAGCATTCGTAAGATGGAAATCACCCATTTTGAGCCCAATCAAACCATTATACAAAGCGATATATTGACGCTCATTGTTCTCAAAGACGCTAATTTTGCATTGAAAGAATTCAGAGAGGCCGCAATAGAAGTGGCTTCAAAATCTTACGGCCCTCAAGCCATAGCAATAGTAAACAACATTACCAGCAAGGCATACGAAGTATGGGGGAGTAAAATTCTACAAACCATAGGAAACTACATTGATCTCAAAAAATATGGTTTCGACGAAGAACCGCAGGATCTAATTAAAATAGATTTTCATAGCGGAATAAAACTAGCAAAGGCTACAATAGAAAAAGGGCACGAACTGGTTAGCGACAGAAAAAAAGGATCGCCGGTTCTTTTCGTTTCGCTTGATGATATGATTAATCCATGGGCATTTAAGCAATATTCGCACAAACACAAAGACATATATTTTGGAGAAATCGGCTTTTCTCGATTATTTGCAGAAACCGGGGAAAACATATCCAGCAGAAGCACCAAACATGGCTTTATAGGGCGCCCTGGCAAAAAGCCTTTAGACGAACAGCTTTTATTGCTTCTGGATCAAATCAACGGGCTATACCAATCATATGGCAGCAAGAATAGCATTCCCATGGTGCTTTTAGAGGATAATGTGCGCCATGCAAAAACCTTGAATTGGATTATAGAAAAAATGGACGGCGCTGGCATATTCAAACACAGTCATCTTGCAGGGATAGCCACATGCCTGTGCTCTGCCGATGAGAAAGAAAGAAACGCAATAAAATATAACGGAAATACCATCCCGGTATCAGTAGGAATGAATTACACTGGCGGCAAGGTTGACGTCGTTACGCCTCGCGATTTTCTTTTTGCCGGTGGAGCAGTAAGAATTGACAATGAGGAATTTGGACGACTGCCATATATCTTCATGAGCAACCCAAAATACTTAGCGGACAATCTAAAAATAGAGAAGAAGCAAGTAGAAAAACTCCTTACAGAAACCAGCTTAATAAACGAAGAATTCTGCCAAACAATAAAGCGTGAATTGGGGATAGCCCCCAAATTAAGTTGGTTTGTCGGCGGTAAAGCAATAGCAAACGTAATGGGCGTTTCCTTAGAAACGGACATGTCCGAACTTATCTCCGAGAATGCCTATCGCCGCAAATCTTCTTATACTATAAAAACAAGCAATATTCATGGGACTCCCGCCCCTAAATAAAGGCTAGATATTTATGCATCTCCGCCCATTTATAATTGATTGTGATACTGGGCGCGACGATGCTTTGGCTATTTTTATAGCCTTAAGAAGGAATCTGCCGCTTATTGGCGTTGTTGCATCATATGGCAATTCTTCCTTGGCAAAAGTGATGGACAATACTGCCCGCATTTTGTCCTTTGCCAACCACGATGAAATCCCTTTATTCGCTGGATCTGCCATCCCTATGCGCGATCACTTTGGATTCAGAAACACAGTGCTTCCTCGCCAAGCGATATCTGGCAATGGATTATGTAATCTACAACTTCCTATAAGCCATCGTCAGATTTCATTGCACAACGATAGCGAAGACTTAGCTAGAGAAATCTCTAAGATGGCCCAATTATCTAAAGGCCCCATTGATTACATAATAACCGGCCCAGCTACCACTTTTGCCTCCATATGCCAGCACCTTAGCGGCAAAGTGAAAGATGTGATATCCAGCGTTACCATGATGGGGGGAAAACTTGATCCATTATGGACAAAATTTCCTTGTGCCGATTTCAATCTGATTAGCGATCCATTTGCCGTTCATGAAATAATGAAAACCGGCATTCCGATCCGCTTTGTTCCCATGAACGCTACATGGCCCATTAAACTTGTGCAGAGCGACATTGAAAAACTAGTTCCTCTATCAAAAACAGGCGATTTTGCGCAAAAATTGATGATAGAGCACTGCAAGAATTTTGCTAGCGAACCAATCTTTCGCTTTCATGATCCAAGCGTAATAATGGCGGCAGAAAACCCCTCATTTTTCAAAAATAATGACTTAGATATAAATCTTGCCGAACAAACTGCAGATTTTTCCAGACTCATCGAATGCCAAAATGGGTTTAAATGCCAGACATACGAACCAAGCACAGAGCTTCAAAGTAAATTTCTTAAGGAGATGCTTGACTGCCTAGATCTATCCTTCACGAACCTTAGCGATGAAGTTTTCGACCACGCGTTGGAGGACTTCTGACTCCTTGGCCAATTGATCGGCAGTATCGAGCACCTGCGACGATGCCTTGCCAGTCTCGGATGCCGCACGCGTTACTCCGGCGATATTGCGAGTGACTTCACTAGTTCCTTCGGCAGTTTCCTGAATGCTGCGGGATATCTCTTTTGTAGCGACTCCCTGCTCCTCGACAGCCGCTGCAATGGCTGTAGATATCTCATTCAACCGCTTTATAGTTCCGGTTATACTGTTTATGGTTTCTACGGCCTGAGAAGTCTGCCCTTGAATTCCACCTATCTGCCTTGTGATGTCCTGCGCCGCAATAGCGACCTGGTTGGCAAGATTTTTAACCTCGTTTGCGACGACAGCGAACCCTCGTCCGGATTCCCCCGCCCGAGCCGCCTCGATAGTAGCGTTCAAAGCCAGCAGATTAACCTGACTGGCAATACCTTCGATCAGCTTGACGACATTACCGATATCTTCAGCGGATTTACTCAACGTCTGCATAACAGCACTGGTTGACTCGGCCTCACTAACACATTCAGATGCCACTCTAACGGAATCCGTAATCTGACGGTTTATCTCTCCAATTGAAGAGTTAAGCTCTTCCGCGGCAGAGGCGACGGTCTGAATATTTGAAGATGATTGCTCCGCAGCCCCGGAGACGACAGAAGATTGCTTGCTGGTTTGCTCCGCGATTGCCGACATCGACTGAGCATTCGTCTGCATCTCATAAGCAGCAGTGGACACGGTCGCAACGACCCCCTTCACACTTCTTTCAAAATCATCAGCCATTTTATGAAGAACGGCTTTTCGATCTTCTTCCGCCATACGTTTTTGGTCTTCCTGTTCCTTCCTTAAACGCAATTTTTCAAGTATTCCTTCCTTAAAATTTTGCATTCCTCTGGCTATTTTTCCTATCTCATCGCCCCTGTTAAGAGCGGGAATTTCAACAGAAACGTCATCCTTCTGGAGGCGAACGATAACGTCGTTTAATTTTTCCAATGGCCGCAATTGGCGCCTCAGACGGGAATAGGTAAGAAGCGACATAAGAAGGCTGATAACAACCGTAGTTATAGCGATGCGCCCGATTAGAATTTCTATCAACGCGAGCTGCTCGCTTTTTTTCATACCCACAAAAACTATGCCGATCACTTCCCCGGAAGAATTAAGTATAGGATCGTAAGCCGTGAGATATTTATCGCCCAAAATATCAGCTTCGCCGAGATAGGACTTGCCGTTCATGACTGCGTCATAGGCTTTTCCCTGGGCAAGCTTGGTGCCGACAGCGCGCTTTCCGTTTTTATCGATTATATTGGTTGCGACCCGCTTATCCCCCATAAAAATAGTAGCGACTCCGCCCACCAGCTTTGTAATTTGATCGGGCGTAGCATTATCGTCATTAAGGACGTGATCGCCGATGAACAGCTGGCCATCTCTCAAGGAAAATGAATCGCCATATTTTCCAAGCAATCCCTTTGCCACTCCGATATTCATCGACATGCGCTGCTGCGCCTGGTTCATAAGAGCGGTATCCAAAACTACGAATGTGATGGTAGTTATCGCAGCCCCGAACAGCAAATAGCCAGCGATGGACATAAGCCCCGTCTTTAGCGACATGGACATGTTATGAACAGAAGCGAACATGGTGGCCCCTTCAACAGAAAATATTTTGATAAGACAATAAGTTGTTAGAATCGGTGATTATAATGATATGTCGTTATTTAATCAAC
>JAQUWX010000027.1:0-10759 GCA_028692635.1 Alphaproteobacteria bacterium | reverse complement strand
AGAATCGGTGATTATAATGATATGTCGTTATTTAATCAACAATTAATTGGTTAATAATTGTAAAAAAACGCCCCTCCATTCGCCTCAATGGCAAAGAAGAGGAGCTGGGCAAAAATTTCTAAACTATTTTATGCAGATTGTATTACCCCTCGCGAACCTTGGAGATAAAGTTTTCGACAACGCTACGCAGGACCTCTGATTCCTTGGCAAGTTGATCGGCAGTCTCAAGAACCTGAGACGACGCCGCCCCAGTCTCGGATGCTGCGCGTGTCACCCCGGTTATATTGCGCGTAACCTCATTAGTCCCTTCTGCGGTTTCCTGAATACTGCGAGAGATTTCTTTCGTAGCAGCGCCCTGCTCTTCGACGGCGGAGGCAATAGCCGTAGATATCTCGTTCATACGCTTAATCGTAAGAGTAATATTCGAGATAGTATCAACCGCGTGGCTAGTCTGGCCCTGGATATCGGTTATCTGGATAGTGATGTCCCTGGCGGCATTTCCGGCCTGATTAGCGAGGTTTTTGACCTCGTTTGCGACGACAGCAAATCCCCTTCCGGCCTCTCCCGCCCGAGCCGCCTCAATAGTGGCGTTCAAAGCAAGCAGATTGACCTGATCCGCGATTCCCTCGATCAGCTTGACGACATTTCCGATATCGTCCGCAGATTTACTCAAGCCCTGCATAACAGTGCTTGTAGTCTCAGCCTCAGCGACGCATTCGGAAATGACCTTTATCGAGTTCTCTATTTGATGATTAATCTCACCGATAGAAGTGTTCAATTCCTCCGCAGCGGATGCGACGGTCTGAACGTTTGTGGAAGCCTGCTCAGCGGCAGCCGACACGGCAGCGGACTGGTTGCTGGTTTCCTCGGCGATAGCGGACATGGCCTTCGCGCTCCCCTGCATTTCGGTCGCAGCTGAAGAAACCGTGGTCACCACGCCTTTTACGTTATGCTCGAACTCATCCGCCATGTGCCCCATGATAGAGCGCCGGGCTGTCCTGGAGCTTCTCCTCTGCACCTCTGACATTATCAGGCCGAGAATCAAGGTGGTTATAGCGATGTTTATGACCAGCGAGGTTATCACCGACATTTTATCGCTCGCTTTAAGCCCCGAAACGATTATGCCTATAACTTCTCCAGTCTTTGAGGTTATAGGTTCATAAGAAATAAGATATTCCTCTCCAAGAACAACGGCATTGCCGTTGTAAGGCTTTCCACTGGAAACAACAGTGTCATAAATTTCTCCACGTCCAAGCCTGGTTCCAATGGCTCGCTGTCCCCGCTCGTCGAGCACGTTTGTAGCGACGCGCATATCTCCGGCAAAGATAGTCATAATGCCCCCGACAAGTCCGGTGATGCGATCCACTGTGGCATTATCATCGTTAAGCACATGATTGCCTACCAGAAGCTTGCCGTCCTGTAGAGAGAAGCTCTCACCGTACTGACCAAGGAGAGCGCGAGATATGCCCACATTGAGATTGATCTGTTGGCGAGCCTGTTCTATCAGGGAGCTACTAAGCATGAAATAAATCACGCCGATGATTGTGCCCGCGCCAGCAAAGAATAATCCAAAAGATAAAATTTTGTTTTTTGTTGCTGCTGAAAGATTGTGGAACCACTCGAACATAGCGACCTCTCCTGAAGAAGATTGGGGTTTATGCTTGGAAATAAAGCGACGGTTTTTAGGGGGAACAAACGATTATCAAGATGGCTCATTATGCATTTCATGGGATTTCTTTTCAATCATAACCGCTTACATATCCAGGCATTCCAATGGGTTAGGGTGCCACAAGCTTAACAAGTCGATACAATCGAGTGCCCGCTTGAAGAAACGAGCATCCATGCTGCCGGAGATATTTTTTATCCACCGATTTTAAGAGCGCAGTGAAGCCATCTGTATTCAGAGGGTTTATTCTTATTCATTAAAAAACGTGCGAGATTTTATCCCGCACGTTTTTTTTAGTTCCGTAATTTTGAAATTACTTAAGCAGCTTCTTCCATCGCTGGATCAAATTCGATTACCAAAGCGACAGTAGCGTCAGCCCAAGCGGCAACATCTTCGCCGGAAGATGTAAGCATATTACCATCCTGCGCCAGATCTTCCCCGGACAAGACGACTCCCGCCGACTTTATTTCCAAACCGGTCTCTTCATCCGCAGATATTTTTCTGCCGGATACTTTTTCGCTCAAGGCTAGCAGAGTCGCGCCATCGCCGATCGCAGAGATAGGTTTATCGGCTTCCATGAAATGATTTACTATGCGCTTAACGTGCAAATTCTGTTTCAGCTTAGATATGCTGCGCTCTCCCCCTACCAGGATCAAAGCGTCATAGTCGGAACCGAGAACCGTCCCGATTGGAGCATCGACGGGAAAATAGTGTCCCCAAGCTCCGCTCTGCCAGCCATTGACCAGGCCCTGCTCGGGAGAGATAACCTGATAGCTCAATTTAACCTGTGTTAGAGCGCGTTGGATTGCAGTCATGTGATTTTCTTCAAAGCCATTGGCGGCGATAATGGCTGTCTTCTTCTCCGTAATACTAACGGTCATAGAATTATTCTCCTGAAACAGTGACGATATAATGACTGTCCGCCCTTAAAACCGGGGTGGACATATACAGAATGTGGATATACCCATAATATGCCACAAAACATAACGCGTTGGAAACGTTCATTTTACTTTCATGGCCGGTAAAACGAGCATTAATAATGACTGGTAAGGACAGAGTAATGCAAATATGATGGCATAAGCCCGAAGTACAAACGAAAAAGCAGATCATGCGGACATGGGAGCTTGAAGATAATCGGATGACACCGTCCGACCTAGTGAGAGAGCAGGATTTTATATTAAGAATCCGGCGTCTTCATCGCATGGGAACCCCTTACGTTGTGGTTAATTTTTCCCTGAATACGACCACTCCGGAACAAGGCGGAAGAGGCATAATAGAATCGGTCCACGAACGAATTTCAGAGTGGGCGAACAGCCAAAACATATATGTAGCGGAAATGTCCGATGGAGACATTTTTCTATCGAAAGAGGCGATAAGTGCGCCCCCTGACATGGCGGAAAAAGCATTTTCTATTATCTGGCCCGAAGGGTTGGAGCCTGAAAAAAAAGCGCAGGCGATGCTGTCCTACAGAATGCCTCACGATTACACCTCTTTGCGCGAGAGGCTTAATTATTACGTAGAAGCCTCGCGCAAAGCGGCTATTTACGAGGGGGAATCATCACCTTCGCGCCTTCTGCGAACTGACGCAGCCAAAGGCCCCCTTACCCCCTGGACCATGGATCAGATAGAACGCCTATTCACTGAAATCGATATCTATCGCTATATAAGAACCCAGCCGATATGCGAGCGCCAAAGCGACGGCAAGTGGAAGCGACTATTTGACGAATACTACATAGGCTTCGAAGCCCTAAGGGCCGAGCGTTTTCCAAAACTGGAAAAGAACGATATGACCCACCTGTTTCTGGCGCTGTGCCAGTCGATGGATCAGCATCTCCTGACGCGGCTTGCGGACGATCCGACGCACATTGAGGGGCGCAAACTATCCATAAACCTGTCCATAACCTCGATTGTGGGGAATGAGTTTGCCAAATTTGCGCGCAGCCTTTCTCCTGCATCCCGGGAGCTAATATACTTCGAGCTGCATCGCGGCGACCTGTTTCAGGATTTTTCCACGACCGTCAACGCCATAGAAACTCTGCGGACGGAAGGATTTAAGATCATAATTGACCACATAACGCCCAGAGTCTTACCTTATGTGAACCTGCAATTAATGGACGTCGATTATTTCAAAATTGACGTATCGTCAGCGCGAGCCGAACAGTTGCAAAATCCCGCGACAATGCAGGCTCTAGCCAAGCTGCCAAGAGAAAAACTCATATTCTCGCACTGCGACACGGAAACCGCCTTCATGACCGGCATCAACGCCGGAGTGACTAAATTTCAAGGCTGGCTGATAGAAAACTACCTACGCGCAGAGCAGTAGGGTTTTTAAAACAGCTTATCGATTCCGCTCTGATCCAGAGAAGCGTCATAGCCGTGGATAACGGCTCCGCCATCGTCCACCATACCTTGAAGTTGCATGGAATGAAGAATGGCCATGTCCTTGAATTTATCCATTTCGCCGCTTTCGAGAAGCTGGCGCAGGCGCACGCGAGTTTCCACGACCAGCATGCTCATCTGAACGGTGAGTTTCTCAAGCCGCTCCCGCAAGTTGACAGGAGCCGCCTCAAAACATTCGATTGCTAATTTTGAAAAGCCTAAGCCGCTTTTGCTGAAATGCTCACGATAGGTTCTAAAATCCCACTTATCTATCTCATCCAGCATCTCAGGCATATCCGGGAGCATATTAAGCAGCATAATCACTTCGTTGAAGTGATTGAAATAATCAGTGCACAGCAAAGACCTGGGATCGATATTGGTCCCGGAAACTCTTTCTGAATATTCTTCGATTGCATCAACCATGACTTTTGCTATTCATCTCCTTAAAGAGACACTGCCAGAAATCGCCTAATCTCCTAATAGTCTATATTGCCAAGTTCCTGAAAAATTAATTAAGGCCCGGATTTTTAACCCAATAATTCCACTTACTCTATAGGGTTACCCCCGCGTGCAGCAAGGAGAGTCAGTACTCCTGAACCTCAAGCCCATTACCCATCTGGCGCAACGAAACTTTTAGTTGGTCTGAGATTTGCCAGCCTCCCTGCAACTCCATTTCGACCTCATCGTCGTCGAGATCGAGCTGAAGCACAACCTTTCCCCTACCGGCAGGGGTAGCAGCCAGAGATTTCTTGATTTCCTCTATGCTGTCCGTCTCATAAAGCTTGATGCGAATTCCCTTAGAGTTGCGAGCGGCCACATCCTGCAAAAGCTCAAAGCTTCTTCCGATAAATCTCAACTCGTCGCTTTCCTGCCCCTGATTGCCGCTTTGCGCATCGGCCTCCATGAACAGAGCATTGCCCGGTTCCAAAATGTCCCGTTTTGCCGCAAGCAGTTCAGAAAAAACAGTAACCTCGAACGCGCCGCTGGCATCGGACATCTGAACGAACGCAAATTTATTGCCGGACTTCGCCGTCCGCTCCTGCTTTCCAAGAACGATCCCGGCCAGCTTAAAGCGGCTTGGCCCCATCGCTCGCATTTTGCCTTTCACCTGATTGGAATCAACCGCGCCAAGGCGCTCAAGCAGAGCTTTGTAATTATCCAGAGGATGAGCGGACAGATAAAATCCTAAAGCTCCGAATTCGTGCTGCAATCTCGTAAGCTCGTCCCACATTTTCACTTTTGGCAAAGCTGGGCGATTGGCCTTTTCCAAATTACCGAATATGTTCGCCTGCCCGCTATCGCGCTCATCGGCAGCGGCGTGGCTGTATTTAAGCAGCATATCTATCGAAGCAATAACCTGAGCGCGATTGCGATTAACGCTATCGAAAGCCCCGGCGGTGGCAAGCCCCTCAAGCTGCTTGCGATTTATCTGGTGGGAATCCACGCGCTCAGCCAAATCGAACAAATCCTTGAATTTACCTTTGGCCGAACGCTCTGACACGAGGTGCCTCATAGCGACGTCGCCCACGCCCTTTATAGCGGCCAGAGCATAACGGATAGCGTATTTTCCTTTTTCCTCTTTCTCAGCAGCGAACCCGGCAAAAGAGCGATTTACATCCGGGGGAAGCATATTAATCCCATTGCGAGCCAGCTCCTGCCTGAACACGTTCAGCTTGTCTGTGTCCCCCATCTCGAAATTCATGGCAGCAGCGAAGAACTCCACCGGATAGTTGGATTTAAGATAAGCCGTCTGATAAGCGATAAGAGCATAAGCAGCCGCGTGAGATTTATTGAATCCATATCCCGCAAACTTGTCTATCTGATCGAAAATCAGGCTAGCCTGATCTTCGCTTATTCCTTTTTTAGAGGCTCCCTCGATGAAAGTAGCGCGTTGAGCCGCCATTTCCTCGACCTTTTTCTTACCCATAGCGCGGCGAAGAAGATCCGCAGACCCAAGGCTGTACCCGGCCAGAATCTGAGCCGACTGCATAACCTGTTCCTGATAGATAAGAATGCCGAAAGTATCTTTCAGTATAGGCTCGAGCAAAGGATGCAGATACTCGACCGCCTCCTCGCCATTTTTGCACTTCACATATTTAGGAATGTTGTCCATAGGACCGGGACGATACAAAGCGACCAAAGCGATGATGTCCTCAAACCGATTGGGCTTTAGGCGACGCAGAACGTCGCGCATACCGGAACTTTCAAGCTGGAACACTCCGGTCGTATCGCCCTTTGCAAGCATCGAATATGTTTTAGCGTCATCGAGCGGCAAGTGAGCCAAATCGACCGAGACTCCCCTGGCCTCCAGCAAATCCACAGCATGCTGCAAAACATCCAGCGTCTTCAGTCCAAGAAAGTCGAATTTCACCAACCCCGTCATTTCGACGGTCTTCATATTGAACTGAGTGGCAGGCAGCGCCGCGCTGGGATCTCGATAAAGAGGGACCAACTCAACCAGCGGCCTATCCCCGATAACCACTCCGGCAGCATGAGTGGAAGCGTTACGATAAAGCCCCTCAAGTTTAAGAGCTATATCCATAAGCTGTTTTACAGCGTCGTCCTCGTCGCGCAGCTTTTTGAGCTGAGGCTCGCCATCTATAGCCTGCTGCAAAGTGACGGGATTGGCAGGATTGCTCGGCACAAGCTTAGAGATTTTGTCCACATACCCGTAAGGCATGGCCAGCACTCGCCCGACATCGCGCAATACCGCCTTAGCCTGCAATTTACCGAACGTAATAATCTGCGCAACGCGATCGGCGCCGTATTTGCTTTGCACATATGATATGACTTCGTCACGGCGCTCCTGACAGAAGTCCACGTCGAAGTCAGGCATTGAGACGCGCTCAGGATTCAAAAAGCGCTCAAACAGAAGGCCAAAGCGAATAGGGTCCAGATCCGTTATCATCAACGACCAGGCGACTACCGATCCAGCGCCGGAACCGCGGCCTGGCCCCACAGGTATTCTCTGGCTCTTTGCCCACTTGATAAAGTCCGAGACGATAAGAAAATATCCCGGAAACCCCATCTTGATTATGACATCAAGCTCGAACTCCAGCCTTTCGATATAACTCTTTTTATCTACAACGCCCGTAGATTCCATCCGCTTTTCCAGCCCGGCCCTTGCCTGAGCACGCAATTCATCGATCTCGCTTCGCCCATCCGGACTGGAAAACGGAGGCAATATAGGCGAGCGTGGCCGAGGCATAAACGCGCATCTTCTAGCGATCACAACCGTATTGTCGCAAGCTTCGGGAATATCCGCGAACAAGGTTCGCATCTCCGCCGCTGATTTAAAATAATGATCGTGCGTCATGCGCCGACGATTATCTTCCGCCAGAATAACTTTTTCTGAAATGCAGATAAGCGCGTCATGCGCGTCATACATATCCCTGTCGCCGAAATAGACGTCATTAGTAGCGACAAGCGGAATGTCATATTTATAAGCCAGATCGATGAGGTCAGCCTCTATGCGAGCCTCGGTCCTCCCGATATTTCCGCCATGATGACGATTGATCTCAATATAAAGCCTGTCTTGAAATAGCTCCTTCAGCCACAAAAGAGCGCTCTTTGCCGCATCCTTCTGCCCATCGAATAAAAGCCTCCCGACCATTCCCTCGCTTCCGGCAGCAAGAGCGATCAGCCCGCCCGAGTACCGAGCAAGCTCTTCAGTCGTAACAAACGGAACCTGGCGATCCTGAATAAGAAATGACTGCGTGACCAAAGCTGAAAGATTGCGATAGCCAAGCTCGTTCTGAACCAAAAGAACCAGCTGGTCATATGAATCACGAACTGAAGATGCAGCGCCGGGTTGAACGTCGGCGCGAGCGACAGCGATCTGGCATCCTATTATAGGCTGTATCCCCGCCCCTGAGGCGGCCATAGAAAATTCAAGAGCTCCAAACAGATTGCCCTTATCGGTAAGAGCCACCGCAGGCATGCCGTGCTTTAGGCACAGGTTTATAAGGTCCATACGTTTAGGCTTGCGCCCGTCCTTGGGTTTTTCCTCAAGAATCCTTATAGCGCCTTCCGCCAAAGAATAAGCGGAATGGACTCGAAGATGAATAAACCCTGGATCGGACATGACGACTTAGATCAGAACGGAATCTCGTCGTCGAAATCGGACAAAGCGCCCTTGCTACCGCCGGCAACCGCAGGAGCGGCGTCATTTCCCATCGGAGCATAATCCGCACCGCCGCCGCTGCTCTTATTAGCGCCGTCCAGCATGGTCAGCTCCCCGCGATAGGGGCGCAGAACGACTTCGGTAGTGTACTTATCGGCGCCGGATTGATCCGTCCACTTGCGAGTCTCAAGCTGTCCCTCGATATAAATCTTAGCGCCCTTTTTCAAATAGCGCTCTGCAATCCCGACGAGATTTTCGTTCAAGATGACAACGCGGTGCCACTCTGTCCGCTCCTTCTTCTCGCCGGTAGCTTTATCCTTCCAGTTCTCCGAAGTCGCCACCGTCAGGTTAGCCACGCGGCCACCGTTCTGAAAAGTTCTAACCTCGGGATCTTTTCCAAGATTGCCGACTATGATGACCTTATTGACGCTACCAGCCATAAAACACCTGCCATATTGTTTGAGAAAGAATCGCCGCAAGAAACCGAGCCGAATACTATCTATAATTCCACCACCTAACTATCAAAATAACGAGAACAAAACAAGTACATATTTTACTGGTATTTTGGCAATTATAAGATCATATTGCCGCCCCATGAAACAGAGCGCGCAAAAGACTCCCCAGAAAACACTCCATGTTCGGGGAGCGAGACAACACAACCTTAAAAACGTGGAAGTAGAGCTTCCGCGTGACAAGCTTACTGTCATCACGGGGGTAAGCGGCTCGGGAAAATCTTCGCTGGCCTTTGACACTATATATGCCGAAGGACAGCGCAGATACGTCGAGAGCCTGTCGGCATACGCTCGCCAGTTTTTAGAGATGCTGCAAAAGCCGGACGTTGACAGTATAGACGGACTGTCTCCTGCCATAGCGATTGAGCAAAGAACAACCTCGCGGAATCCGCGTTCGACCGTCGGGACCGTGACTGAGATTTACGACTACCTGCGACTTTTATTTGCGCGTGTCGGAGTCCCCTATTCTCCTGCGACAGGTCTGCCTATCGAAAGCCAAACAGTCTCGCAGATGGTTGACCGCATCAACGCGATGCCGGAAGGGACCAAGCTTATGCTGCTCGCGCCGATAGTGCGCGGACACAAAGGAGAATACCGCAAAGAATTACAAGACCTACGCAAACAGGGCTTCCAGCGAGTAAAAATCGACGGCAAAGTTTATGAGATCGACGAGTCTCCGGCGCTAAACAAAAAGATCAATCACGACATATCGGTCGTAGTGGATCGCATAGTCGTCCAACCCGATCTTGGAAACCGCCTGGCGGATTCGATTGAAACGTCATTAAGATTATCCGACGGCCTGCTGCTGGCGGAGGATATTACCACCGGCGCCATCACTACTTTCTCCGCAAAATTTGCCTGCCCGGTAAGCGGTTTCACTATTGACGAAATAGAGCCGCGTCTTTTTTCGTTCAACAATCCTCACGGAGCCTGCCCCACCTGCGACGGGCTTGGAGAAAAGCTATATTTTGATCCATATCTAATAGTGCCCGACGAAAAACTAAGCCTGGCCCAAGGAGCCATAGCTCCATGGAAGGGAATTACTTCCGCCTTTTATACCCAGACTCTCGCCGGACTGGCCCGGCATTTCAAAGCCGATCTGAAAATGCCATGGAAGGATCTGGACGAAAAGTTCCGCAACGCGATTATGCATGGGACCGGGACGACATCTATAAACTTCGCGTTCGACGACGGAGCTAAAAGCTATAGCACCAACAAGCCTTTCGAGGGCGTAATCCCCAACTTGGACCGCCGCTGGCACAACACGGACAGCAACTGGATGCGGGACGAGCTAAGCCGCTATCAGTCCGCTCAACCATGCGAGTCCTGCCACGGACAACGTCTAAAACCGGAAGCTCTGGCGGTAAAGATCGCCGAGAAAAACATAAGCGAAGTTTGCGAGCTATCCATAAAAGCCGCTAGAGAATGGTTCGGCGGACTAAACAAGAAACTGACCGCGAAACAGCGTCAAATAGCGGCGCTCATATTAAAAGAAATAATCGACCGCCTGTGTTTTTTGAATAATGTCGGGCTTGAGTATCTGAATCTCTCTCGAGCCAGCGGATCGTTATCCGGCGGAGAGAGCCAGCGGATTCGTCTTGCCTCACAGATAGGCTCAGGCTTATCCGGAGTGCTTTACGTCCTCGACGAACCTTCAATAGGACTGCACCAGCGCGACAACGAACGGCTGTTAGAAACGCTCAAACAACTGAGAGATCTTGGCAATACGGTGCTGGTCGTAGAGCACGACGAAGACGCCATCATGAGCGCGGATTACCTGGTCGATATGGGCCCGGGAGCGGGAATACACGGCGGCAAGGTGCTAGCCGCAGGATATCCTAAAGAAGTCCTGAGCTGCCCTGCGAGCATCACAGGACAATACATCACGGGAAAGCGCAAAATTCCGGTCCCCAAGAACAGACGGCCTTATCTGAAAGGAAGATGGCTTGAGGTAATCGGCGCACGGGAAAACAATCTTAAAAACGTAACGGCGAAATTCCCGCTTGGAACGTTCACCTGCGTGACGGGAGTATCGGGCAGCGGCAAATCGTCGCTTGTCATAGACACGCTGTTCAAAGC
>JAQUWX010000088.1 GCA_028692635.1 Alphaproteobacteria bacterium | reverse complement strand
CGACAAAATTGGGAAGCCGCCCTGTTCATCTGAACACGCTTACGGACGAAATGGAATCCGTGCCTCTCAAGGCCAGAGTATATTAGGAGCAAGTAATGGTTCAATTCACCCTCCCCGCCAATTCCAAGGTCAAACCCGGCAATAAAATTGATGCCGCTAACGGCAGCCAGCGTGTCAAGACCTTCAAGATTTATCGTTGGTCGCCCGACGATAAAGAAAATCCGCGCATGGACGAATATAAGATCGATATGGACAAATGCGGGCCGATGGTCCTCGACGCGCTCATATACATCAAGGACAATGTGGACAGCACGCTGACCTTCCGCCGCTCCTGCCGCGAGGGAGTATGCGGATCCTGCGCAATGAACATCGACGGAACGAACACGCTTGCTTGCGTAAAGCATCTTGATGAGATCAAAGGGAACGTCATAAAGATATATCCGCTTCCTCATCTGAAAGTGAAAAAGGATCTAGTCCCGGATGTTGGCATGCTGTACGCGCAGTACGCATCGATAAAGCCGTGGCTACAAAGCCAGACTCCTCCGCCTCCTGACCGTGAGCGCCTGCAATCGATAGAGGAGCGCGCAAAACTGGATGGATTGTATGAATGCATCCTGTGCTTCTGCTGCTCGACCGCATGCCCCAGCTATTGGTGGAACGGAGAGCGCTTCTTAGGCCCATCGATCCTCCTGCAAGCTTATCGCTGGATAGCGGACAGCCGCGACGAAATGACGGGGGAACGTTTGGACAATCTTGAGGACCCCTTCCGCCTGTATCGCTGCCACACGATCATGAACTGCACCAGAACCTGTCCCAAGAGCCTGAACCCGGCGAAAGCAGTGGCAAAGATCAAGCAGTTAATGGTGAAGCGGAAGATATAAAAAAATTGAAAAACGGAGTAATCCCCCGTGCCCCCTCCCCCACAGAGTCATTCCCGCGAAGGCGGGAATCCAGCGGCCCGCGTCCGCGGGCCATATGAGTCCTTCTCCCGTCACATAAAAAACCTATGCACCGCCCCGGATCTAATCGGTTACAAACGCTTCATGATCGCTGGCGAGCAACTAGGCTGGATAAAAACCGACCTTGCCGAGCTGCTATCAAATAATTTTAAAAGCGATTTTTCATCTACCAATAATGAGATCGCCTTATCCTCCGCCCACAACGACTACACCAAAAGAACCGCGGCGTTAGCGCAAGCCACAGCATGGATCAGCAACCACCACAAAGTTCCGCTGCGCCACGAGCTATACCCCGTCTTCAACAAATGGGGAGCCACCCCCCTAGCTGAAATCGACCGAGCCGCAGCCCCATGGTTTGGAGTGCATGGATACGGAGTCCATGTGAATGGTTTTGTCCGCAAACCCGACGGAATTTATTTATGGGTAGGCGAACGCGCCAAGAACCGCCAGGTCGATCCCGGCAAACTGGATAATATAATCGGCGGCGGAATTCCTTTAGGAATTAGCGTCGAAGAAAACCTGATAAAGGAAGCATGGGAAGAAGCTGGTTTAAAGAAAGAAACAATTCTCTCAGCCACGCCGCAAGGAAGCATAAGCTATAAAACAGAAAAACAGCTAGGACTCCGCAACGACACGCTGTTCATCTTTGACCTGGAACTTGCCCCTGAAACGACACCATGTAACACCGATGGTGAAGTTGCGGCATTTCATCTGATGCCTATAAAAGAAGTAGCAGAAATAATTCTCACCACCGACCGCTTTAAATTCAACTGCAATCTGGTGATATTAGATTTCTTACTCCGTCACAAATATCTCAAGCCGGATCATGCGGAATATGCAGAAATAAGCGAATGGATGAAAGAAGCAAAAGATTGAGGATAAGGGCGATTGTGTTATTAACCATTCAATGCCATGCAAAAAAACATAAATCAGCGCCAACCGAAAATTCATTTATTATTTTCTTAAGCTTACGATAAGATCGCTCTGAAGAATCTTCTCCAGATTTATTGAAAGACCGTTATGTCAGACCAAAACAAAATCAAGAATATATATAAAGAATGGATAGCCGCTGCCGAGGTTTTCTCTAAAACCGTTGTTGAAAAAAGTCAGAAACGGGAAAACATGATAGCCTTCGCAAATTTTGCGCTCAGCACTGGAAAAACGCTTGACGCATTGTCCACAATTTCCGATGAAAACAATGATAACACTATATTCACAAACAACACAGTTCTGATGGGCGTTGACATAGCTAAAGCCGCCGCCGACAACTATACTGAATTGCCGACTGAAAACCATTTGGCCTTTATTGGCAAATTATTACTAACTCCGAGCACATACTTTGTGCCCCATTTTGCAGGAACAATGGAAAAAATGTTCTCAGAAGCGATCAACCACTCGGTCATTGATCGAAAAACTTGTTCAGATCTATGTGATCGGACTTACGTGGCATATTCTCTACTGCCCCACTAATCCGCTGAACTCTCCCCGAACTCGAACCACATGCCCATAGCCACAGCAACGAGGCAAGCGAAGCCGAGTCCAAGAATCCACGAAAAATACCACATAGCAAGGCCCTCCTAATAAACGCTATCGCTCTTTTCTTTAATATAAGCTGCGGTTACCTTGCCGCGCATTATGCGATAGACCCAGCTTACATAAGCGATAACAATCGGCATAAAAACAACAGTGACGAAAGTCATGATCAAAAGAGTAGTGCGGCTGGACGATGCGTCCCAGACGGTCAAACTCACATTCGGATCGATCGATGAAGGCAACAGAAAGGGAAACATGGACACTCCGGCAGTCCCGACGATGCTAGCGCAAACCAAAGAGCTTGCTATAAAACCAAGAAGCGGAGTCCGCCTGTAAACAGCCAGCAAAGAAAGCCCTACCCCCACAAAAGCCAAAGCCGGAACAAACACACCGGCAGGAAAAATCTTATAATTACCAAACCAAGCACCCGCTTCTTTTACAACCGTTTTCAGAAGAGGATTAGAAGGCCCATCCATAACGATAGCGCTGGCAATACGATAACCCTCAGAAGACACCCACACGCCAGCCAAACAAAACAACGCCAACGTAAAAGCCCCCGCAAACATAGCCACCTTACGAGCGCGTTTTTCTATATTGCCTTCTGTTTTAAGATTTATCCAAACGCTTCCCTGAAACACAACCATGGCCAGACCGACCGCCCCACATAAAAGCGAAAACGGATTCAGCATATCCCACAAGCCGCCTTCATAAGTCATGCGCATAGTATTATCCAAAGTGAACGGCACGCCGAGCATAGCGTTCCCCAAAGCCACCCCAAATATAACAGGAGGAACCACGCCGCTTATAAACAAGCAGCAATCCCAGGAATAACGCCACGATCTTTGCGGCATCTTGCTCCTGAATTTAATAGATACTGGCCGCAAAATAAAAGCACACAGCAAAATAAACATAGCCAAATAGAACCCGGAAAAAGCCACAGCATATAGATATGGCCAAGCGGCAAACAAAGCGCCTCCGCCAAGAATAAACCAAACCTGATTACTCTCCCACACAGGCCCGATAGTGTTAATCATAACGCGGCGATCCTCATCGTCGCGCCCTATGAATGGGAGAAGAACCGCCGTTCCCATATCGAATCCATCCAGAACAGCGAATCCGATAAACACAATTCCCGGAACGATCCACCAGATAAATCTAAGAGTTCCATAATCGAGAAGATTATCAAGCATAATCGGCGCCCTCCATCTTTGGCCCCATTCGAACGCATCTTGCGATAAGGAAAATATCTACAATCAGAAGCGCGGAATAAAAAACGACAAACCCGACAAGCGAAAACCAAACATTCGTCGCAGCAGTTGAGGAAGCAGAAAGAAAAGTCGGCAGCACCCCGTCAATAGTCCAAGGCTGCCGCCCGACCTCCGCAACGATCCATCCCAGAGAAGAAGCAACCCAAGGCAAAGGCAAAGAACACAAAGCCGCCAATTGAAAACGCCTGGAGCTAACAAGTTTCCTTTTTGCCGCCAGATAGAACCCGGTGACAAATAAAGCGATAAAATAAACCCCTATTCCAACCATAAAGCGAAAGCTCCAGAACAGCCCCAGCACCGGAGGCACAGTGCTTTTCGCCGCCATATCTATCTGCTCTGGCGTAGCATTACCTACATCCGCCGCATATTTTTTTAACAGCAACGCATACCCAAGATTATCGTAATTTTCCGTTTTTTCATGGTTCTCAAGACTTTTATAAGCGGCAACCCCGCTCTTAATTTTTCCACGCGTCTGCTCAACAAGATCGTTTATCCCCGCAACGGGCTGATCGAACGAGCGCGTAGCAATAAGCCCCAAAACCCAAGGTATCTTAACCTCGAAGTGAGTAACGCCCTTTTCCTGATCCGGGATTCCGAACAGGGTAAGAGCCGCAGGCGCAGGCTCCGTCTCCCACATAGCCTCAATAGCGGCAACCTTCATCTTCTGGTTTTGCCCGGCAGTATAACCGCTCTCATCCCCCAGCACGACGACTGAAAGAGCCGAAGCCAAGCCAAAGCTAACCGCAATCACCATCGAGCGACTAGCCAATTCGAGATGACGCTGCTTAAGCATGAACCAAGCGCTGATAGCTAGGACGAATATAGCCCCAGTCACATACCCCGCGCTAACAGTATGAACGAACTTAACCTGAGCGACTGGATTAAAGAACACATCAAAGAAATTAGAAACCTCCATCCGCATAGTATCGGGATTAAACTTAGAGCCAACTGGATTTTGCATCCAAGCGTTAGCGATCAGAATAAACAGAGCCGAAAGATTAGTCCCCAAAGCCAAAAGCCAGG
>JAQUWX010000026.1:11640-23054 GCA_028692635.1 Alphaproteobacteria bacterium | reverse complement strand
TTTTTTGCGCGTTTAGACGCTTGATACAAAGAAAGCCGAGCCTGATAGAAATCCTCTATCTGCTGCCACCGAGATTTTAAAGCCTCCTCCGACTGCCAGTCGAAAGTAACCGGAGAGGTCGGAAGATATTCCAAAATGCCGGAAAGGCGCGGATAGAACAATCCAAGCCAGTGCTCTACTCCAGGAAACTTGTTTCCCGCAGACACAGCCTCATAGAGAGGATCGCTTTCGGTGACCGCTCCAAAAAGCTCGCGATACCCGCTGCGGAAATGAGCCATAGACCGCTCATCGAGAAGAACCTCAGATATGGGCCTCAAGCGCAATGCGTCCAGCTTGCCCGTAGTAGTCTGCGTCAAAGGATCGAATTCCCGAATAGCCTCGATCTCATCTCCTAAGAAATCCAGCCGCACCGGAGATTCATATCCTGTCGGAAAAAGATCGACGATACCTCCGCGAATAGCGAACTCTCCGCTCTCGCGCACAGTGCCGGATCGCACATATCCGTTAGTAGCGAGAAACCTGCTTAAGTTATCGACAGACAGCTCATCTCCAACGGACACGCCAAGGCTCGACCTCTGCAAAATCTCTGGCGGCAGAGTCTTTTGCCCGATAGCATTCACCGTAGTAAGCACCACCGCCGGAGATTTAAAAGGCTCCATCAACCGAGCAAGAGCGTTCACCCGCTGTCCAAGAATATCGGCATGAGGAGAAATCCGATCATAAGGAAGGCAGTCCCAGGCGGGAAAATTTATGACCTCAACATGCGGAGCGAAGAACGCCAGAGACTCTGCCAGCATAGCTGCGCGAACATCGTCCAAAGCCACATGAATGACCGGCTGCCCATGCACGCGCAAAGCTATCTCCGCCAAAACGCGAGCCTCATGCCCGGAAGGCACGCCAGCGATCTGCACGCGAGAAGGTTTAGATATATCAAACGCGGATACGAACATATCAGATACCAATTAACCTTTGCAGGAATGCTGCAACAGCATGAGCATCACGTTATTGTTATACTCGGCAGGAACGGAAGCTTTCCCGGACATAAGGCTGAATAAATCGGGGTCATTTATACCAAGAATGGACTCATAAGAATCCAGCTCCGCCTCAGTAAACTGAGGCAGGTACTTATCGGCAAATGTGCCTAAAATCAGGTCCATTTCCCGCATTCCTCTGTGCCAGCTCCTGAATTTAAGGCGCTGCATGCGCATATTATCGGACACTTTAATCAAAACCCCGTCTTGTCGCTTGCTATAGCAAAGCACTATAGTAGGCCTTGCGATACTATTCCAGCCAGAGCAGCTATGCGCCCCAGTATTCTATTTCCTTTATTTACCGAGATTACCGCTTTACGCGGCATAGGCCCTCGTCTTGCGCCTTTATATAAGCGCCTGTGCGGCCAATACATAGTGGATCTTTTGTGGCACATTCCGGTTGGAACAATAGACAGAGGATACAGCCCCAAGCTAAAACACGCTGAACGCGATCGCATTGCAACGCTTAAGATTAATGTGATCGAGCACATTCCCCCCGGCAGAAGATCTTTACCATACAGGATCGTAGGAGCGGACGACACCGACCAGATTTACATAAATCACTTTAATGTGAAGGGCGACTATCTGGAGAAAATTTATCCCGTTGGCCGCGCTGTTGTCATAAGCGGCTTGCTGGAGCGCTATCGTAACGAGTGGTGCATGAGTCATCCTGATTACGCAGTTCCTCCGGAAAGGATCGCGGAAATTCCTCGGATAGAACCGGTCTATCCCCTGACTCAGGGCATAAGCGGAAAGATGATGCGCAAAGCTGTGGGGTTAGCGCTATCTCGCCTGCCTGAGCTACCAGAGTGGCATGACCCAAGCCTGATGGAGCGCGAAAGTTGGCCAAGCTGGAACCCGGCGGTTAAAGCGATCCACAACCCGGAAATGACGAACAACGACTTCCTTTCCAAAAAGCGCCTTGCATATGATGAATTGCTGGCTGACCAGCTTGCCCTTGCAGTAATCCGCCGCTACCACCAGGGACTTGACGGAAGAAAGATTGCCGGAGACGGTTCTTTACAAAAAAAATTAAAGCAGTCCCTACCCTTCACGCTGACCGACGGACAAATTCAGTCATTGAAGGAAATAAGCGAAGACATGGCGGCTCCCAAAAGAATGCTACGCCTGCTTCAAGGAGATGTAGGCTCCGGCAAAACCATAGTCGCGCTATTCGCCATGCTCCAAGCCATAGAGTCTGGAATGCAAACGGCTTTGATGGTGCCTACGGAAATACTGGCAAAACAGCATCACGCAAGATTGAACGCTTTTCTAGAACCCCTGGGCATCGAAGCGGGACTGCTTATCGGCAAAAGCAAAAACAAGGAAAGACAGATCGCGCTTGACGGCCTGGCCGACGGCTCGCTTAAAATAGTAATCGGAACGCACGCATTATTCCAAGACGACATAAAATTCAAAAATCTTGGACTTGCAGTTGTCGATGAGCAGCACCGCTTTGGAGTTCAACAACGCCTGAAACTCTCTGACAAGGGGCGCGGAGTTGATATCCTTGTCATGACTGCCACTCCCATTCCCCGCACTCTGACGCTTACCGCGTATGGAGACATGGACGTATCAAGACTTATGGATAAGCCAACGGGAAGAAAGCCCATAGACACAAAGCTTATAGACCTATCCAGAATTGAAGAAGTAATTGCCGGAATAGAAAGGCAAATAGAAAACGGTTCCCAAATATATTGGATATGCCCATTAGTAGAGGAATCCGAAAAAATCGATCTTGCCGCAGCGACAGCCCGCGCAGAAATGCTCCAGAAGAAAATGGGCAAAAAGAAGATCGGGCTTGTTCATGGAAAAATGGCAGCGGACGAAAAAGACAAAACCATGGCCGCGTTCAATGCCGGAGAGATAAAACTGCTGGTAGCCACAACGGTCGTCGAAGTAGGCATGGATGTGCCGAACGCAACGGTAATGATAGTTGAACACGCCGAACGCTTTGGCCTGGCCCAACTGCATCAGCTAAGAGGCCGAGTAGGCCGAAGCGAGGCTAAATCGACCTGCCTGTTACTATATCTGTCTCCTTTAAGCGAAATGGCGAAGTCTCGCCTCAAAATGCTGCGCGAAACAGAGGACGGATTTCTAATTGCTGAGGAAGACCTGCGCCTTCGAGGCCCTGGCGAGATTCTCGGAACCCGCCAGAGCGGCCTGCAAGAGTTCCGCATAGCGGACTTAAGCTCCGACCGAGAATTACTAAAAATGGCTCACGACGACGCTGGCCTGATCCTCGCCCGCGATTCCGACCTGACCAGCCCAAGAGGCAAAGCCTGCCGCATACTTTTGTATCTTTTTGCCAAAGATGCAGCCGTAAAGCTGTTCAGATCAGGGTAATTTCGGCAGGATTGTATCTGCCCGAAACCCCTGCTATACCTAGGGGGAAGATCGATTTAACAACCCAATTTGGTTAACGAAAATGAATTTCCGCCCCACAAAACGCCACCGCATATACGAAGGCAAGGCAAAGGTCCTTTTTGAAGGACCGGAACCCGGCACCTTGGTACAATATTTCAAAGATGACGCTACGGCGTTCAATAACAAGAAAAAAGGCACGATTGTCGGCAAAGGCGTGCTGAACAACCGAATTTCCGAATATTTGATGATGAAATTGACGGAAATAGGGGTTCCCACGCACTTCATGCGCCGTCTTAACATGCGCGAACAACTCATTCGTAAGGTTGAGATTATTCCTCTCGAAGTGGTCATCCGCAATATTGCCGCAGGATCGCTGGCAAAGCGCCTTGGAATCGAGGAAGGCACGCAACTGCCCCGCTCCATCGTCGAGTTTTATTACAAGAAGGATGAGCTAAACGATCCAATGGTCACGGATGAGCACATAACCGCCTTCGGCTGGGCCAGTCCTTATGAGATCGAAGAGATCATGCAGCTTTCTTTACGCATAAACGATTATCTTTCGGGATTATTCCTTGGCATCGGCCTGCGCCTTGTTGATTTCAAGCTTGAGTTTGGCCGTCTGTGGAACCACGAAGAAATGCGCATAGTTCTGGCCGATGAAATCAGCCCGGACAACTGCCGCTTGTGGGATGTGCAAACCAACGAAAAGATGGACAAGGATCGTTTTCGTCAAGATTTGGGAAAAGTGGAAGAAGCCTATCAAGAGGTTGCTCGCCGTCTTGGCATTCTTGCCGAGAATCCGACATCCACCGATACTCAAGTCCAGTATTTCCAGTCCGAGAAAACCGACAAGTGAGATTAAAAGATGAAAGTACGCGTTGATGTAATGTTAAAGGAAGGCGTTTTGGATCCTCAGGGCAAGGCCATAGGCCACGCTCTGGCCAATCTGGGATTCAAGGGAGTTGGCGAAGTAAGAATGGGCAAAACGATTGAGTTTGAATTGTCTGCCGCCAACGCTGACTCGGCAAAAGAACAGGCAAGCGCCATGGCTGAAAAGCTGTTGGCCAATCTTGTTATTGAGGACTATCGTGTAACTGTGCTTTAATTCTTCGTATCCAATTCTGTGCGGAAAACATGAACACTCGTTCGATATGCTCTTTTCTCTCGATCATCCTGCTGGCGGCGGCTGTAGGCGGCTGCGCCAACATGCAGGAAGATTCCACGACGTTCATAAGGATGGCGCCCACGGCTCCTCCTGAACCATTCTTTGAAGAGAAAGACCAACCTGAAAATCCCGCCGCTGAAATATGGCGTCCTGGTTACTGGGGATACAGCGGCATCGACTTCTTCTGGGTTGAAGGCGAATACATCCCAAGACCGGACCCAACGGCAGTATGGTCGCCTGATCGCTGGCAATTACGCAGCTATGGATGGGCCTTTGTGCCGGGATATTGGGAATAACCCACGGTGAGCGTCACCTTCACCGTCGATCTTGAAGACCCCACAGAAATATATGACCCGAATGGCCGCTATGTGATTATGGCAGAGCGTCTGCTTGATCTTTGCGACGAGGTAAAATGCAAAGCGACTTTTTTCACTATTGGTCGCATAGCAAGCTCGGCCCCTGCGCTTGTCAGAAAAATAGCCGAGCGCGGTCATGAGATCGCATACCACTCTCACAATCACGTCCCCCTGACCGAGGAGTCTCCCGAGCGCTTTGCGACAGAGAGCCGCGCCGACAAAGCCGCGCTAGAACAACTTACAGGAAAACCCATAATAGGTTTTCGCGCTCCAAGGTTCTCGCTTACGCCATCGACTTTATGGTCGCTTGATATCCTGGCCGATATGGGCTTTCGCTATTCCTCCAGCATAATGCCGACGGCGATCTCCATGTACGGCTTCCCCGGAAAGCCGCGAGAGCCATTTGCCTGGCCCAATGGAATGATAGAGTTTCCTCTACCGGTAAAAACTCTGGGACCGCTGGCCGTTCCATATCTCGGAGGCATATATCTCTACACTCTTCCAAGCGCATTGACCAAGCGGTGGAAAGAAAGCGCTCCATTGAACGAGGTCTTATGGACCTACACCCACCCATACGATTTTGACAAAGACGAGCCTTTTTCGTTAATGCCTGGAGTTTCCGCAATAGCCTGCGCAATACTATGGACGGCCCGCAAAGTAGCCGAGAAAAAAATCCGCCGTCTTCTAGAAACCGGAACCGCCCCCACGTTCGCAGAAATAATCACAAAGAGAATCTGATCCCTGATTCCTGTCCTCTGTCCTCTGCCCTACCCGCCTATATACCCGTTCGTAATAGGATACCGCCTGTCCTTGCTCAAATGGCGGCGAGAGACTTTCGGACCGGGAGGAGCTTGCTGACGTTTATATTCCGCAAGCTGAAGCATGGACCACACCTGTTTCACAAGCATAAGATCATATCCCTGATCCACAAGCGCCCCGAAATTCACATTGCCCTCGATAAGAGAATAGAGAATAGCGTCCAAAACTTCATAAGGAGGCAAACTATCTTCATCCACTTGTCCGGGACGCAGCTCTGCCGACGGAGGTTTTTTGAATATGCGTTCTGGAATGACAGGCCCGTTACGAGACACGGCGTAATGAGACAGTTCATAAACCTCGGTCTTATATAAATCTTTCAACGGAGCGAACGCCCCGCACATATCTCCATATAGAGTGGCATAGCCGGTGGACATTTCCGATTTATTACCGGTTGCCAGAAGCAATTTATTGAATCTATTGGCCATAGCCATAAGAATAACGCCACGGCATCTGGACTGGATATTTTCCTGAGTAGAATCCGCAACATAATCTCCGAAGACAGGAGACATAATTTCCCCGAACACATCGACTGCCGGAGTTATAGATATAACATCGAACTTACATCCTAAAGCCTTAGCGACAGCGGCGGCATCCTCCATGCTTTCCGGAGCGGTATATACGGAAGGAAGCATGACGGTATGAACATGATCCGCCCCCAAAGCGTCCACAGCGAGGACAGCAACCAGCGCGCTATCTATGCCGCCGGACAAGCCGAGTATTATGTCTTTAAATCCATTTTTTCTTACATAATCCTGCAATCCCAATAGAACAGCCCTATACTGAGCCTCTGTAGCCTCTGGGATTCTTTCAATGCGCCCAGGCAAAGCAATCATAGATCCATGCATTTCCTGCCAGTCAGAAACAAGAACATCCTCGACCCAACTTGACGCCTGAGAAACCACTTCTCCCTTTGCGTCCAGCACAAACGAAGCTCCATCGAACACAAGCTCGTCCTGACCGCCGATAAGGTTTATATATGCCAATGGCAAGCCACTCTCTATGACGCGAGCCCTTGCTATTGATTGCCGCTCATGCTGTTTGTCCAGCTCATACGGACTGCCATTTAAGACTATGAACAGCTCAGCCCCGCCTCGTTTAAGGCGGCGTGGGACTTCAGCAGACCACATATCTTCGCATATCATGACGCCGATCTTATGGTTGCGAAAATCCAGCGGTTCTGAAATCTGCCCCTCGGAGAAAATGCGCTTATCGTCGAATGGGCCATAATTTGGCAGGTGCCGTTTAAAGACCTTACCGCATATATTTCCACCATCGAGAAGTATAGCGGCGTTATAAAGCTGCCCATTATCCATCCAGGGAGTGCCGATAATAAGTCCCGTCCCGGAAACGGTTTCCTCGGCCAGAGTCAGAATAGCGTCCATCACGTCATCCTGAAAGCTGGGCCTCAAAGCGAGATCTTCGATTGGATATCCGGTTACGCATAACTCGGGGGTGATTAAAAGATCCACGCCCTGCTGACTAGCGTCCTGCATGGCCATCCGGATTTTTCCCACGTTGCCGACTATATTCCCGACCGTAGGATTAATCTGAGCCAGAGCGATCTTCATTAATGCCACCAAAGAAATGCGTTATTTTCCGGCCAATAGTTGCTTACGAATTTTTTCCATTTCAACGACCATTTTTTCGGCGTTGGCGTGGGCCTTGTTTATCTCGGCTTCAGCCGCATGAACGATTGCGCCTGCAGTTGCATTAGCGTCTTTCTGAGCCTCGCTGCTTATGCAGTTCATATAATTTTGAGCATCTTCGACATATTTTTTATAAACCAGAAACCTAGCATTAAGCTCATCAGCCGCAGCCTCAGGATCATGAGGCACGACAGCAAGAGTTTCCGGGCATTTGCAAGCCGTAGATACCCAACTTCCCTTCTCATCCTTATAAGAAGCAGTGCCCGCCACAGCTGACGAAGCGGACAGCAAAATCAGAAGAAAAGAGAACGCAAATATAGAACGAGATAGTAAGAATGCGATCCGCATGGACGCCCTCCTGTTAGACCGAAAAGGAAGAACTATAAAGACAGCCCAGCATATAACATTCGAAAGCCAGTCGCCAACACCTAACCTGAAGTTTCCAGCTTTTGCTTTAATCTTTCTGATTTAAGATGGTCGGCCACCAGGAAAGCCAACTCAAGAGCCTGACTTGCGTTAAGACGGGGATCGCAGTGGGTATTGTAACAGTCATCCAGATCCTTTTCCGTCAATGCCGCAGCCCCACCAGTGCATTCAGTAACTTCCTGGCCGGTCATCTCTAAATGGATACCGCCTGGCCAAACGCCCTCGCCATCGCAAACCGAGAAGAAAGCCCTGACTTCAGCCAATATCCGCTCAAAATCTCGGGTTTTATAGCCGCTTGACGTCATCTGAGTATTGCCATGCATGGGATCCGAGCACCATACAACGGTCTTCCCCGCCCGCTTTACAGCCCGCAAAAGAGGGGGCAAATACTGCTTTATCTTGTCATCCCCCATCCTTGCGATAAGCGTCAGTCGGCCCGGTTCATTAGAGGGATTAAGAATATCTATAAGGCGAAGAATCTCATCCTCTGTAATGGAAGGGCCACACTTTATGCCAATAGGGTTTTTAATACCCCGCAGGAACTCCACATGAGCGCCGTCAGGCTGACGAGTACGATCCCCCAGCCATAGCATATGAGCGGACACATCGTACCAATCTCCGGTTGTGCTATCGATGCGTGTCAAAGCCTGTTCATACGGCAATAGCAAAGCTTCATGCGAAGTAAAAAAGTCTGTTTTACGTATTTCCGCCGAAGTTTCCGCCGTAATATTACAGGCAGCCATAAACTCCAAAGCCTCACCGATCCTCTTTGACAAATCCCTGTAACGCTCAGCTTGCAGATCGCGCTCAATGAAATCGAGGTTCCACATATGGACCTCATTAAGGTCGGCATAACCGCCTTGAGCAAAAGCCCGCAGAAGATTAAGCGTCGCAGCGGATTGATTATAAACTTGCACCATTCTTTCGGGATCGGGTTTTCTGGACTCTGGAGTAAAATCCATCCCATTTATGATATCGCCGCGATAGCTGGGCAGAGTCACCCCATCGCGAGTTTCATTCTCATCGGAGCGCGGTTTTGCGAACTGCCCGGCAATACGCCCTATTTTAACGACGGGCGTAGCGCCACCGAACGTAAGCACTATTGCGATCTGTAGGATCACGCGAAACGTATCGCGAATATTATTAGCGTTAAACTCGGCGAAACTTTCGGCGCAGTCTCCACCCTGAAAAAGAAAGCGCTCCCCGGCCGCAACTCTGGCCAAAGACTTTTTCAAACGCCTGGCCTCTCCGGCAAAAACCAAAGGAGGCAGCTTGGCCAACCGGCTCTCAACGTCTTTAAGCTTGGCCGCATCGCAATACGTTGGTTGCTGCTTAGAGGGTTTATTTCTCCAACTATCGATAGTCCAGTTTTGCTGTGTCATGATAACGACCTTTTGTTTCGCCCGACTGGCGATTTAAATTATAACGATTATTTTGGATGAGACGAGATGATATGTTCCGGTTTTACCGGAACCAGTAATAAAAATAGGTAAAATAAGGAGCGCTACCGCAGGAAATTGCAGCATTAGATACAGAATATCTGGCTCTCTCAATCGTCATGGAGGAAAGTTTATCACTTCGCCCCCATAAAATCAAGATACAGCAATCCCCCACCGAGTCATTCCCGCGGAGGCGGGAATCCAGCGTCGCACGTCCGTGCGACACATGACTCTATAAAAGCAGAAAAACTACTCCACCGTAACGCTCTTAGCCAGATTACGCGGCTGATCGACATCGTTACCCTTAGCAAAAGCCGTATAGTAAGCCAGCAACTGGACGGGTATTGCATAGAGTATAGGAGCGACCTCCATAATAACCGATGGCAAAGCCATGCTCCAGAAAGCCGCAGCGCCGATAGCGGCCACGCCTTTTTTATCGGAGAACAATATAATTTTTCCACCGCGAGCGCTTACTTCCTGAATATTAGATGCTGTTTTTTCGAACAAGCGATCATGCGGAGAAAGAACGACTATCGGCATATTTTCATCGATGAGAGCGATAGGCCCATGCTTCATCTCTCCGGCAGGATATCCTTCGGCATGAATATACGATATCTCCTTAAGCTTGAGCGCCCCCTCGAGAGCGAGAGGATAAAGAGCGCCTCTCCCAAGATAAAGAGCATGATTTTTATCCACAAAACTTTTAGCCAATTCGCAGATTTTTTCTTCCTCGCGCAGAACTTCGTTTATATGAGCGGGGATTTCTCTTAAAGCCTGAAGAATTTTTTCCGCCTGCTGCTGCGTAAGATTTCCGCGAGCAATTCCAGCCTCCACCGCAAGGCAAAGCAGAACTACAAGCTGCGTAGTATATGCCTTAGTAGAAGCCACGCCTATCTCCGGCCCGGCAAGAGTTGGAAACACGACATCGGCCAATCTCGCCATAGAGCTTTGAGGCACATTCACAACCGCGAGCAAATACTGTTTTTGCTTTTTAGCGTAAACGGCAGCGGCAAGAGTATCCGCCGTTTCTCCAGACTGAGAAATAACCAGCGTAGCTCCATTGGCAGGCAATGGAGGCTCCCGATACCTGAACTCGGACGCAATATCTATCTCCACCGGAAGCCGAGCGAGTTGCTCGAACCAGTATTTAGCGACCATCCCGGCATAACTGGCCGTACCGCAAGCCACGATAGTAAGGCGCGATATATCCTTCCACTTAAACGGAAGCTTAGGCAGCGTAAAAGTATTTTCCGACGTCACATAATTTGAAAAAGTATCGGCTATCACGGTAGGCTGCTCGAAGATTTCCTTCTGCATAAAATGCCGATATTCGCCTTTATCGATAGTCTTGCCTGACAAAGCGGTCTGACATATTTTTCTCTTAACGACTTTGTCCGTTTCGTCATGAATGATTACTCCGTCATGATGAATCTCGACCCAATCTCCTTCCTCCAAATAGCTTATCCTATCGGTAAGCGGAGCCAGCGCCAAAGCATCCGACCCAAGATAATATTCGCCGTCCCCATATCCGATAGCCATAGGACTTCCCCGCCTTGCGCCCATCAAAAGATCGTTATGCCCGGCGAACACCACGCCTATAGCGAACGCGCCATCGAAGCGTTTCAAAGCGGCCGCCATAGCCTGCTGCGGAGTTTTACCCTGCTGCAAATAGTCGCTCAGCAGGCACGCGATTGTCTCCGTGTCGGTTTCAGATTTGAACGCATGATTTTTAAGCTCAAGCTCGCGCCGCAGCTGTTTATAATTCTCAATAATCCCGTTATGAACCACTGCCACAAGATCGGTAGCATGCGGATGAGCGTTACTCTCCGTAGGCTTGCCGTGAGTAGCCCACCTGGTATGCCCGATACCGATCGTCCCGGACAAAGTCTCGCGCTTAAGTTTTTCAGCAAGTTTATTCAGCTTACCTTCGGCTCTCAGAATTCCAAGCTTGCCATCTGTCAGAGTAGCGATCCCAGCGCTATCGTATCCTCTATACTCAAGCCGCCTCAACCCATCGACCAACAAATCGGCCACAGGACGCTTTGCGAGAATTCCAACTATACCGCACATAACTTTACCTCACGCTTATTCGATTCACTTAGCCGTATGATGACATGCATAACGAACATGGCAATACGCCAATAAGGCAATTTTCATGACCTTTT
>JAQUWX010000026.1:0-11540 GCA_028692635.1 Alphaproteobacteria bacterium | reverse complement strand
TTACTTTTTATGTTTATGAATCTCGCGGAACTTCTTCGCCCAACCTTCATAGTTAGCCTGACGTCCCCTGGATACAGCAAGAGAGTCCTTCTCCACTTCTTTATTTACAACGCTACCCGCTCCAACGACAGCCCCATCTCCTATCTTCACCGGAGCCACCAGCGACGAATTAGAACCAATAAAAGCCCCCGCCCCGATGTGAGTTTTAGACTTATTAAATCCATCGTAATTGCAAGTAATAGTCCCCGCCCCGATATTAGCTTTAGGACCGATATAGGCATCCCCGATATATGTAAGATGATTTACCTTTGCGCCCTCGCAAACTTCGGAATTTTTAATCTCAACAAAATTTCCGACATGCGCGCCCTCGCCAACCACAGTGCCGGGCCTCAATCTGGCGAACGGACCTATAACAGCGCCCGACTTCACGCGAGCCTGCTCAAGATGGCAAAAAGGCCGTATCTGCACGTTATCGGCAATCTCAACGCCGGGAGCAAACACAACATTCGGCCCGATCACGACATCCTGACCAAACGCAGTATCCGCGCAAAGATAGACCGTATCGGGATCGGTCATAGTGACGCCAGCAAGCATAGCCCTTTTCCGCAATCTGCGCTGCATCAGCTTTTCCGCTTGAGCCAATTCCTCGCGAGTATTTATGCCCATAACATCTTCGGAATCCATCTCCGCCACAGCGCAAGACAACCCAGCGTCACGAGCCAGCTTCACGCAGTCAGTAAGATAAAACTCTTTTTTCGCGTTATCGTTGCGCAGCTTGTCCAGCAAAGGCCAAAGCTTCCCAGCCTCAAACAGCATGATTCCGCCGTTACAAAGCTTTATAGCAAGTTGCTCCGGCGTAGCGTCTTTAACCTCAACAATAGAAGACAACTGCCCGGATTTATCCAGAACGATGCGACCATAGGCAGCAGGATCGGAAGGAGTATTAGCCCCCACGACAATAGAAGCTCCGGTATCTTTTCTCACCCTCCGCAGACTCTGAAGAGCCTCCGCAGTCACAAGCGGAGTATCCCCGAACAAAACGATAATATCGCCATTGAAATTTTTAAGCTCATCCCTTGCAGCCTTCACCGCATCTCCCGTTCCAAGCGGGATTTTTTGCACTACGCACTTATGAGGGCGCAAAACATCTTCCGCTGATTTCATATCGGGAGAGATAACGACTATTATCCTATCCGCATGCGAATCGGCGCATGTCGCAACCACATGACGAATCATAGGCTCGCCTGCCACAGGATGCATAACCTTTGGCAGCTCTGAGCGCATACGGGTCCCCTGTCCTGCGGCTAGAATGACACAGGCGAGAGGGGATAATTTTACAGGTTCAAAAGAAGATGTTTTTGTCATACAAGTTTTTTGCCACAATTATTCGGCCAAGCCAACAATAACCGCGAAAGACCGCTATGCCAAAGCTTATGGGGGTAATTTTTGATCTGGACGGCACCTTGCTGGACAGCGCTCCGGACCTGCACAACGCCCTTAACCAAACTCTGGTAAAATACGGCAGAAGGCAGCTTTCGCTTGCGGAAACCAAAAGCATGGTCGGAGACGGCATGATGACCCTTGTGCAAAGGGCGCTGACGGCGACCGGAGGGATAAACCCGGATCAAGAAATGAACTGCGTCCGAGACTTCATAACTCTCTACCGAGGAATAACGCCGGACCCGATTCAAATATATCCGCATGTGCTGGAAATCTTGGAAAAGTACTATGCCGCCGGAATAAAGATCGGAATGTGCACCAATAAGCAAGCCAGCATGACGAACAAACTGCTTAAAGAGCTTGATCTGCTGAAGTACTTTGGATTTGTCGCAGGCGGAGACACCTTCATGGCGCACAAACCCAACCCGGATCATATCTATGGAGTGATAGAAGCTCTTGAAGTCCCCCGAGAGAATTGCATCATGGTGGGAGACAGCCGCAACGACGTAGCCGCATCGCACGGAGCAGGCATTCCATGCATAGTTGTGACTTTGGGCTATGGAACCGACTTCGACAAAATAGGAGCGGACAAACTAATCGCCAACTTCAACGAACTCCCCGCCGCGTTATCAGAGCTTGGATTTGAAGCGCCCTAAAATTTTATCCTAAACAAAAGGCACCGCCTCCATATGCCGCAATATTCCATCTGCGGCTTCGCTGTAACTCCCATCCATATTATGCAAAACAAACGGAGACAGAGTCCTAATCCCCCCGGCATTTCCCATAAAAGCGCGCACAACAACCCGCTTTGGCACAGCCCCCTCTTTAGGAAAGATGGGTTTCACAAGTATATCTTTTGCTGACCCAGACAGTAGCCTCAGGATTTCATTCATCCTATCCGCCCGATGTATCAAAGTAATTGCCCCGCCCGGCTTAAGAGCCGTCACCGCGCTGCTTATCCATTTTTCAAGATCGCCCTCATCCTCTTCCGCATTCGAAATCCGCTTATTGCGATTAGGAGAAGTATCGTGCCTGGCGGTGTCATGATAAGGAGGGTTCATCATCACATGATCGAAATATCCGCTCATCTCTGGAGGAAGTTTAGTAGCGTCCCCCAACTCCACTTTTAAATCGGCATCCAGAAAATTCCGCTGAATATTCGAGCGGCACAATTTCACCAAATCATCCTGAATCTCGATGCCCGTAATGCTGGTTTTAGGAATCCGGCAAGCCAGAGCCAAAAGAGCGCCACCCACCCCGCAACCCAAATCCAGAATTTTATCTCCAGCCCTGGCAGCAACCGACCCAGCCAGCAACACAGTATCGACAGCGACCCTGTACCCGTCTTTAGGCTGTTCTAATTTGATCCGCTGGTTCAAAATACCATCGACCGAGGTCTGCATGGCTTATTTCCTTATGTGCAAAATCTTTTTGGATTATACTCCTGAAAATCGCAATGCATGAGCTAAAAAAACATGGCCACAATAATCCCTTTAGAATCCGCTCGAAGGAACCCGCGAGTTGATAAAGAAACGGCCCTAGACCAGCTCGGATCGCTGGTAGCGGACGACATAACCGCCGTTAATCAGTTAATTGTCCGAAGGATGGATAGCCGAGTCCCACTTATTCCTAAATTGGCCGGATATCTTATCGCAGCCGGAGGCAAACGGTTACGTCCAATACTTACCCTGGCATGCGCGAAGCTATGCGGATATGAAGGATCCAGACACCACAAACTCGCTACGGCTGTGGAATTTATCCACACAGCAACGCTGTTACATGATGACGTAGTTGACGCCAGCGACCTGCGCCGAGGAGAACCCTCAGCCAACATTATATTTGGCAACCAGCCCAGCGTCCTTGTCGGAGATTTTCTATTCAGCAAATCCTTCCAGCTCATGGTCGAGGACGGATCGATAGACGTTCTAAGAATACTCTCGAACGCGTCTGCGGTAATATCGGAAGGCGAAGTGCTCCAGCTAACGACAACGAACGACAGCTCTACCAGCGAGCAGTCATACCTTGAAGTAATCCAATCCAAGACCGCTGAATTATTCGCAGCGGCATGCAGGATCGGATCAATCGTCGCCGCCCGTCCCGCAGCGGAGGAAGAAGCCCTACGCACCTTTGGGCTAAATCTTGGCATAGCGTTCCAAATTGTAGATGACGCGCTTGACTACAGCGCCAAACAATCCACCTTAGGCAAAACCATAGGAGACGACTTCCGCGAGGGAAAAGTAACCCTACCCGTAATCCTAGCCATAAATCGCGGCAACGAAGCGGAGCGAGCATTCTGGCACCGAACCCTGGACCTCCAGGACCAGCGCGAAGGCGACCTGGCCCATGCCCAGGACATCCTGAAACGCCACAATGCGCTCTATGACGCGATTGAGCGCTCACGCCACTACGGAGCGATTGCCCGAGACGCGCTAGGAATATTCCCTGACAGCCCGACAAAACAAGCCCTGCTCAACATAGTAGATTTTACCGTAGAGCGAGATTTTTAACCTTATGAAGCCCCTAACAAAACAGGCCAATTGCGCTCTTTAAGAATGCCCGCTATAACCCCCGTGCACCAGGCGTCGGAGAGTAGCTCAGCCCGGTAGAGCACTGCCTTCGGGAGGCAGGGGCCGGAGGTTCGAATCCTCTCTCTCCGACCATAAAAAAGCCCCCTCTTGGGGGTTTTTTTATGGTCGGAAAAGGGTTTTCACCGAAGCAGGAGGTTCGACAAAACAGTCCGGGGGACTGTTTTGCGCGAGGGCCAAAGGCCCGAGGTCATAGCTCTGCTATGACCAAAAACACGCCAAAGCGTGTTTTTGCAATCCTCTCTCTCCGACCAATAAAAAGCCCCCTCTTGGGGGTTTTTTTATGGTCGGAAAAGGATTTTCACCGAAGCAGGAGGTTCGACAAAACAGTCCGGGGGACTGTTTTTGCAATCCTCTCTCACCGAAGAACGATTGCTCTGAGTCCGGATATTAAAAAACCCGTTTTACCGATGTAGCGTCTTGAGGAATCCCATCCGACTTTTCCGTTTGGGCACAAGCTCCAGCATATTCTTACAAAATTGCGTTTGCTTCAAATCTTTTGGAATTTTTTCAAGCAGTTCGCAGGCGGTTTCTGGATTTTCTCCGACAAAAGCCGCTAAATGCTTTTCCGCATTCACCACAAACGGACCGCGGTACCCTCTTTTATGTTGGAGCACGAAGAGTTCAACCATTTTATCCATCGTGTCATTGGGGCGCATTTCATATAGTTTTTGAACAAGCGACGGCGCATTAGCCAGCTTTTCCGGCGGAATTTCCAGACAATCGTTAGATAGACTAGAATTACGATCCAGAAAAGCTACCAACATTTTTTCAGCATTCTTGTTTATTTCGCCAATCTGATAAGTCATGTGGATTGGATCATGACTGTATCCTACTTGAGCAAGAAAGCACGACGTCATTTTTTTAACAACGTCGTCGGGATGGTCCATATACAGTTTGTTCAAAAGCATAGGCGCATGAGCCAAATTTTCCGCAGGAATTTTCATATACTCGTCGGCGACCGAGGGCCTATCCTTTAAAAAAGCGATCAGAGTATCTTCCTCACCCTTACTTATCCGATGATTTTTCTCCCCGACTTGAGCCGTGTAGTATGGCAGCATCGTATCGATCACGTTATCGGGACAAGCGGCATACAGTTTCTGAAAGAGTGACGGCAATCCAATTAGTTTGTCCGGGGGAATTTCTTTCAGATAAAAGCGAGCAAGCGCTGTTTTTTTCTCTAAGAGAGTTACTAAATTTTCTTCAGCTAGTTTCACCAATAATTCTGTACCATAGCTACGGTCGCAAGCTTGTTTAATATATGATTTAATCAAATCTTGTTCAGTTCTGACGGGCGGTTTACGCGCCGCTGTATGATCAAAAACTTCCCTAAGCAAATCATTAAAAAAACTTTTAAAAGCATCCCCCGCAGGCTGAGAGGAGTTGCTGCGCCTGGGCTGCGCACGCAGCTCATTATACTCTGCACGTTTCTCGGGATCGACTAAAACTTCATAAGCCTCGGCGACTTTCTTAAATTCTTCAACGGCTGCTTCTTTGTTTTCTGGATGCTGATCGGGATGCCACTTCTTAGCCAACTTGCGGTAAGCGCTTTTTATCTCTCCCACAGTCGCAGTTTCCAAAACGCCGAGATCGCCGTAGTAATCTTTTGTGGCTGCGACGACAGCATCAATAGGCACTAAAACCTCCAAAATACATCAATGAATATCTCTTATCGAATTATATCCAAAGATCACGAAACTAAATAAAGCAAAACCCATAGAGCTATTTGAAAAGAAAGTCCTTTAACCAAGGTCTTAGCGTATCATGTAGTGGTTAACCAACCGTATAAAAAAGACCGATTTTGCTAACGACCTTGTGGGTCTATACAATTCACTTAAACCCCTTCTCCTTCAGATAAGGAACATATTTCATATCGGCTTCCTGCATATGTTCAACAGCCCATTTTTTAACGAACAAAATAAACTCCAATGAAATCTCTTTGCTTGGATTTTTCATAAACCTGCCTTTTATCTCCAGAAGCTGGCGAGTGAACTGTTCGTGCATTTTTTTATGAGCCTCTGCCTCGGGATAATCTGTCTGTGCGAAAAGCTCTTCTTCCCGCCTGAAGTGCTCCTTACTGTGATAGGTCATAATGTTAAGAGTCTCTTCCGTGACAGTCTCGATGCTCCCATCCAGCAACGCGGCATGTAGATTATTGATAAATAAGATAAGGTCTTTGTGGTCTTGATCCAAAGCCTCAACGCCCACGCTAAATTCTGGCGTCCATTCTATAAATGACATGGCTTTTCCTCTTAAAAATTCAGCTAAACAAGGCATATTGACATACAAAACAGTTAAACAAACATAAAAAGTAATTTTATGGTATGCAGAATAAATATGGCGGACCTTTTGCGAATCGATGCATATCCCCCGATTGAAAAGGCATACAAATTCATATAGGTTCGCGCCCTGAGATAACCCTTGTTTAAGCTCTTATGAAAAAAACCGCGCCGACACACGAAGATCTGAAAAAGATCGCCATGATCTGCCTAAGGTGCGCCCGCGTGCTTATGGAGAGCGGAAGCAGATCGCAAGTACTCCACGAGAGCGCTCAAATGATCGCAACCGGACTTGGCGCTGAACTTATCGGCCTTCGCGTGGGCTATGCGTCTATAAGCGTGACCATAGGTTCCAACGAAGACGCTATTGCGCGAATAATGACGGTAAGCCGCCATGGAGTTAACCACCGACTTGATAACGCAGTACGCGATCTGATAAGCCGAATATATCGCAAAGAACTGGCGCTTGACGAAATAAACGCTGAGCTTGAAAAGCTGGTCCATGAAACGCCAAAGCACCCCCCCTGGTTTGTCGCCGTTTCGGTTGGAATTGCCTGCGCAGCATTTGCAAGATTACTTGGAGCCGACTGGATATCCTTCATTCCTGTGTTCACAGGAAGTGCCATCGGCCAATACATGCGCCATCATTTTTTAAAAAATGGAGTTAACAGCTATGTTGTCGCCGCTGCGATTGCATTTATTGCAGCCGTCGCAACCGGCCTGGGAGCGCATGCGTTTAACAGCTCGACGATCAATCTTGCCATGGTCGCCTCGACCCTGCTTCTGGTTCCGGGAGTACCCGCAACGAACGCGCAAACGGACATCATGGACGGATATCCCACATTGGGAAGCGCACGCGCAGTTTCAGTGATGATGATAATGCTGTTTATCACAACCGGAATATGGTTTGCGGAAGCGCTTTTAGGAGTCCTTCCATGATAATAGATACGACCAGATTATTGCACCAAGCGCTCTTTGGCGGAATAGCCGCAGCAGGTTTTGGAGTCCTGTTCAACTTCGGACACCGAGCCTTATGGTGGTGCGCCTTTTGCGGAGCGATGGCTTTAGCGGTCAGAACATTATGCCAGGACGCAGGATGGAGCCTTGAAGCAGCATCCTTCACAGCCGCATTTATCACCAGTTGCACCGTATGCATGTTACGCTCGACATTAGGGACGGCAGGAAACTCGATGGCGCTGGCAGGATGCATCCCCATGGTTCCGGGAGCATTCTTCGCGCAAGCGATTTTAGGTTTATTCGCGCTAACGGCGCCCAATCCTGAGAACGCACAAATCACAGCAATCATGGCGATGGAATACATGCTGCGAGTAATCTTCACCCTCTGCGCCATAGGCGCAGGCATAGCCATCCCAACGCACATATTCAAGAACCGGGATTTTGACTAGTGAAAAACGGAACAGCGTCCAATGAACCGATACTGTTCTCCATAACAAAAACTTCCTTCGGCCCAACACTGATCGCTCAAAGCGCTAAAGGCATTTGCGCTATACTTTTCGAGAAAGATGCGCGATCGCTCAAAAAAAGATTTCCAAAAGCAGTTTTAAAACCGGGAGCTGCAAAATTCGAAAAGCAGATTCAAAGCGTCCTCGATTTTATCGAAAACCGATCGAATAATTTCAACATACCGCTCGACATACGCGGCACGGAATTTCAACGCGATGTATGGAAAGCAGTCCGCAAAATCCCCAAAGGCTCCACCGCAAGCTATTCCGACATAGCTAGGAAAATTGGCTCCCCCAAAGCGGCCAGAGCGGTTGCACAAGCCTGCGCCTCTAACAACCTGGCAATCGTTATCCCATGCCACCGCATCATAAGAAACGACGGAAAATTGTGCGGTTACAGCTGGGGAATAAGGATAAAAAAGGAATTATTAAGACAAGAAAGTATTTTAACCACGCTTCAGCATTGATATAAGCCCTCACCGCAAGGTATTACAACACTGAACAAGTGGTCTGTTTTTGAAGAAATAGTGATGTCCAGAGAACAAAACGCAAGAAACATTATCCCTTTTGACAGAATGGAACCTAACATAACAGCTTCCATTATAGATCTTATATCCAAGCCAAAATTTGTAGAAATTGAATCTCAATATGATCTGGTAAAAACCAACGGATTGAAACGCCTTCAAAAGATATGCAAATCGCTTAACGATCCAAATATAAAACTTATTTCCGGCGCACAAACAAGCCGTCCCATTTCAGTATATTTTGACGTTGCCCAAAAACTATTGCTGTGCAACAGCGGCTATACAATGCGTTTTCGCTACGGAGGCGGTGGATACAGCGCGCAAGTAGGCGTTAAAATTAATATTGATAAACTCAAAATACCGGAGATTTATAAAGAATTTGAACGGAACGCGAGGCAGATCTCACATCGTATAGAGATAGAACATACAGTTGACCCACAAAAATTTCAGCCTTCAACAGCCAGCCTTCTCCCGATCGATGAAATTCCAATAGCAGGTGCATATCTACGAGGAAGAATAGATCAAATTCTTGACGGAAATCCGATATCTCCTATTTTTGTGACCTCATCAAATCGACTGAGATACGTATTAGACGTATCAATACCGAAAAACAAAAAAGTGGGATTAGAGCTGTCCCTAGACTCTTGCTATTATTACACCGTATCGGAAAACGCACGCATCTATGTCCCTCCTCATGCGAAAGCGGAGGAAAAGAAGCTTGCCATAATAAGCAACCCAGACAGAACCGCTACCGCAAAGATAAACGGAAATGAAATCGGGTATCACCCTCAGTTTGAGCTGGAATTTCTGCCCGAACACTCGAGTGAAAACGTCTCCAGAGAAGATATTACTAGAGCTGAAGAAATGGTATGCAGACTGTTCAGCAAGGAGCTGGGAGAAGGAGCCTTTGCTTCCAAAGAGTCAAAAAGCGCCGTCGGATATGCCCTTTTAAAAAAGCTGGGAATGGGTTAGCGTTAAAGCCCTGCCCTGTTTTTCCGCGAGCGCCTGCATGAAAACCGTAATTACCTTCGGAACATTCGACCTATTTCATATTGGCCATTTGCGCATTCTTGAAAGAGCGGCAAAATACGGCGATAAATTGATTGTCGGCATCTCGACGGACAAGCTTAACTTCTCCAAAAAAGGTTTCAACCCGGTCTTCCCCCAAGAAGATCGCAGAGACATAATCGCGTCTCTTTCTTTTGTAGATAAAACGTTTTTTGAAGAAAGCCTTGAAATGAAGGGAGAGTATATCAAAGAGCATAAAGCCGATATCCTGGTAATGGGAAGCGACTGGGCTGGAAAGTTCGACGAATACAAATCGATTTGCGAAGTTGTCTATTTGCCAAGAACCACGGGAATATCCACCACCCAAGTTAAGCAGAAAGTCATCGAGATGGAAAAATTCCACTTCTCGGAGCTGTAATCATAAAAGGTCCTGACAATGGAAAACGAAATTTTAGAGAAAATGGCGGCTCGCATCGACGCGCTGGAGAAATTGGTCACGCGCCTTTCCTCATCTGAACAAGCCCAAAACGCAGCTCTACAAGAAGCCGCGCAACGCATGAGCAGACTGGAAAAAGTCTCCCAGTTAATTATAGAGTCCGCAGTTAAGACGGCAAAAGACGTAGATGGAATGCGCCTACATCGTGCGTTCAAGCACGCATCCAAAATTTTTCCAAAAACCAAAAGCGTAATTTTTCTGGGCCGGGAATATTTCGGAGACAACGTCAAATACGCTTTTCTGTCTTTTTATGACAAAGCCAAAAAGGCCGGAATTGAATGCAATTTTATAAGCTACACGCAACCTCAATACGAACAGCTACTCTCGGCAGGATTACCCTGCCTGCCATACCTGCCCACAGACTGGTCGGCAGATGACATCAAAACAATTTTAAGAGCCAAAGTTGTCATAGAGTGCAATGTATTCTTCCCCTACCGTGAACACCACCTCGCCCCTTACGCTCTATTAGAGGGAGCAAAATTCATACAATTATGGCACGGCATGGCGATCAAAGAAATCGGACGGGATTTAGTATATCCTCTTGCCGAATACAGCCCGACAAAAGCGGAAGGACTTGCCTCCACAGGCATGTTTGATATTTTTGTTGGAGGCAGCGAAAGCACGCACGATTACTGGGCGCAAAAATTCTCGTTCAAGGAATATGCGGCGACAGGCTATCCCCGCAACGATGTTATGCTGCGAGAAGTATCGGAAAGAGATTTAATCAATGTCGATAGAGAAGCTTTTTCAAAGCTTGAAAGCGACGCCAAATCTAAGAAACCGATTATCCTTTACGCTCCGACATTCCGCGAAGACAAAGCGAGCACATGGTTTAAAGACGCTCAAATTGATATTCTGGCAGAGCATTGCCATCGGAAAGGATATGTATTCTGCATCAACCTGCACCCGTTCGAGTCAGAGAGCACAGAAACCTGGAAACAGCGCTATCCGCAAGTCTATTTCATCGAAAAACAAACTGATATTTATCCGCTCTTAAAGCATGTAAGCGTTATGATTACGGATTATTCGTCGCTGGTGCTGGATTTTTTACTGTGCGACAGACCTATAATTTTCTATCGCCCGGATCACGATGCCTACACCAACAAATCGCGCTCGCTCGTAGAAGGCCATGAACAGTTTATCTGTGGCGCAGAGGTTGCCAAAATAGACGACATGATCCTCGCCGTCGATGAAGCCATAACCGCCTGGCAATCCCCCGAAACAGACAAATTTGGAGATGTAAGATCGGCTTTGACTAAAAGATTATATGACTATAAAGACAGCCAAGCCTCTGACAGAGTTGGCGAAGTTATAATGAAGCTGCTGGAAGATTAAATTATCTCCGCCCCCACCGATGGAAATAGCAACCTAATGCGTGTAATGGCTGGTAGCTGAAGATAGCCTGAAAACAGGCGTTGTCGGCATTATCCCGCAGTTTTTATTGACAGGAGTCCAATATGTCCGTCAACCCCTTACAAGCAGCCAATAACGCCCTCACCTTAACCGACACCAGCAAGAGCGCGAGCGCCTCAACCAAAGCGTCAGGTTCATCCGCAACCGCAGCAAGCGGATCGGCGTCTTCCAGCAAAACAGTAGTAAGCGAAACAAGAACAACCGGAACCGATGGATCGGTAACGGTTACAACGACCTATTCCGACGGAACAAAAGACGTCAGAGTCATTCCTGGAGATCAAAGCGCATCCAGCAAAAAAGCAAAAGACATGATAAGCAAAGGCTCTTCCGGC
>JAQUWX010000025.1 GCA_028692635.1 Alphaproteobacteria bacterium | reverse complement strand
TTCTTTCGATTTGAATTAAATCGGACGCTGAATAGCCTTTCCAGATGGATAAAATTAAGCCGCGCGAAAGCGTAAGGGCACGGGTTAGTAGGTTGAATCTCGAACCCTCGTGAGGCGAAAGAAGGTGCACAATGCCGAAAAGAGTCGGCTATTTATACGAACAGGTCATCTCTCCGGAGAACTGCATTGCCGCTACGACAGAGATGACGAAAAACAAGAACAAAAGCAAAAAGGCGATGCGGATACGCGCCAATGCTGAAACATATGGAAAAGCGTTGGCCGATGAGTTGGCATCAGGAAATTGGAACCCGTCGCCATACAAAGAGCATACAGTTGTTGACGGCGTCCGCAAGAAAGAGCGGCACATCCGTGTTCCTTGTCTCCATGACCAAGCCGTTCATCATGCGGTGATGCGGGTAACGATTCCGCATATCATGCGCAGGAATTATTACTATAATTGTGGTTCAATACCGGGGGCAGGGCAAACACGGGCGACTAAGGCGATGCAGAAATGGATGAAACGCGGGTATCGGTACTACGCGCAATTCGACGTGAGGCATTTTTACGAAACGTGTTCGCATACTGTTGTAATGATGGCGCTTCGGAGGTATTTCAAGGACGAGCGGTTCTTGGCATTGCACCAGAAGATCCTTGACAGTATGGGGCCGGGATTGGCGATAGGCTTTTATCCGGCCCAGTGGTACGGGAATATCGTTTTGATGCTTATCGATTTTCGTATTAAATCGACGATCCTTCCGAACTGCAAATATGTTCGGTATATGGACGACATGGTTATCCTATACAATAATAAAAGGGCCCTTAAGCGCGCAAAACTCGAAATCGAATTCTTATTAAATGCTCTCGGTTTAGCGTTAAACCAAAAATGGAAAGTTGGCAGAGTAAACTCGCACGGAATAACTTTTTTAGCTTACCGATTTTTTAATGGATATACGCTTATTAAAAAACCTCTAATGCACAGAATAACCCGAAAAATTCGAAGAACTAAACGCTGTCTAAACCCAAAAAATGCAAAAGGTGTGATGAGTTATTTGGGGTTGTTGAAACCGTGTAACAGCTACACTCTTCGACGAACGAAGGTGTATCCTCTTATAAATATACATCAATGTAAGGAGGTAATTTCTCGTGAAAGTAAAAAGTGCAATTATTCCATCGGAGTTTAAAATTGATATCATTGATGAGATTGCGTTTGTGCGGTTTTCCGAGAACATTGTCGAAAAAAAAATAGACGATCTAATTACTTATGAATATGATGAATATCTTTTTAAATGTCGAAATACGCATAATTTGGTCGATAGAATTAAAAAGGACTATGGTGCATGGTTGATGAAGGCAAAAAGGTCACAGAATACGCCTCCAGCCAAAGACATGACCTTAAGGTATTTGGATTACCTTGTAGACCTTGACTACCGCCTGACCATGCAGGAACTGGGGCTGTGAAAGGAGAAAATACATGACTTACACATTCTGTAGACGAATTATCGAAAATGGTACGTACGGAGACGCTGAGGCCTTTCAGGTGAAACTCGACGTCTTTTACATGGGTGGGAGGCTGACGCAGGAGCAGTACGACGAACTGACTATGCTGCTGGCCAGTAAGGTGGCCTGATGTATAAGAAAATACGATATCTCGGAAGTACCGTTCATATCTACGAGTTCAACCAAAAGACTCACCGCATGGAGATTCTGACAGGAGTTCCTGGGAAATTGGAGCCCCTTTCACGAATGGGCAGAGGGGCAAAAGTAAGAGTGAATTGCGGATATTTCGGCAAGACTACCGAGCATATGGGGCTTTGGAGCAAGGATTGGACAACGGTGGTGTACGACGATAATGGAGACCAACTTCTGCACTTCGAGGAAAGCAACGAACGCGATGAATTGCCTTCTACGCTGACTTTCGGCGCGGCTTTCACGGTGTACGAAGAAGGCCTCCCATCCATTCGCAACACAAAACCGTTTCCCCACTATGCACAGCGGCATCCGCGCACGATGATCGCGCAACGTCCGAACAGAAACATTTTGCTTATCGTTGTTGACGGACGTAGGGTTGGTGAATTGGGCATGACGGCTATGCAGCTTGCATCGCTGTGCAAGTATCTTAAGGTTCGATGCGCTGTCACATTTGACGGTGGTGGAAGTTCGGAGATGATGGTTGGCGAAAAGATTGTCAATCGTCCATCTGATGGTAGAGAGCGGGCTATCGGCTCATGCATGGCCATCTACAAAAAATAATATTCTAAAGGGAATCGTGTTTTCCTGATTGTAAACACAAACAAAATGCTCTTCGGGACGGACATATCGTTTGCGTACACACCAATATTGGTACAGATACTATGAGTAAAGCATTAATTACAATATTCTTCTACGAGGAGCCGCTCGGGATCATAGCCTAATGATATTCCAAGGAGGTACCCATGCTTATCAGTCGCTTGAATGCTCGAAGATATCCCTGGGCCAATCCAGCAACCCGTCTTAGCATCCCCGACTCTACCGGTCGCAATCTTGATCCTGTATTCGCTGGACGTCTGGCGGCCCTCGCAGCCTCTAAGGGTAAGGTTCTCACCTGCACTGGCGCTGGTGCACGTCGCGAGACAGAAACACAAATGCGCCTATATAATACCCTCCCAAAAGGTCAAGCAGCTAGACCAGGTACGAGCTTCCACGAATATGGTCTGGCATGGGATACGGCCGATCCATGGTTGAGAAGTCTATGTGCTACTCTGGCGACAGCAAATCAAGCAGAACTTCTCAAATTTGGACTGTTCAAACCAATGACAAAAGGAAACAGATCAAGTGTTCTCGAACCGTGGCATATTCAGCCGATTGAGACACGTGGCATTACGGTTGTAAAGCGCCCGCAATTTGCTCCGCTAGAATATGATATGGAACTCAGAACCTTTCAGAAGCTCGTTAATATTGCTGCGGACAATATCAACGGGCCGACGTCAATGTCAAAAGCACAGGAGTTCTTCTTCGGTGCAGCGATTATCCTGTAAAGGAGCGGGCTAATGATATACTTTTGGATTATCTTAGGCGTGCTGTTGTTTCTGGATTTATTCATCTGGGAACCAAAGCGTTGGGGTAAAAAAGCGTTTTGGAGGTAAGAATGGAGGCTTGGGTTGAGATAGCAATTGCGGTGATTACGTCGGTTTTTCTTTCTTCTGGTTTATGGACGTTCGCCCTTAAAGTTGCTGAAAAGAAAGACTGCAAAGCTGACATGTTGCTTGGTTTGGGGCACGACCGGATTATATATCTTGGAATGCACTATATTGAGCGCGGCTGTATCACCCAGGACGAGTATGAGAACTTGTATGAGTATCTCTACAAGCCTTATGAAAAGATGGGTGGGAATGGCTCTGCTCAACGAATCATGAGCGAAGTTAATAAACTAAAAATCATCAAATCGGATTATCGAAAAGGACGCGGCTTTCATAGCGAGGACCCATACTATCCAGGGGTAGTTCCTAGTCATCCCGACGCAAATAATTAAGGCGGTGGTAAGTATGAAAAAGGGACAATATAGCAAATCGGTAGTAGCGTTGGTGATCTTACTCAATGTTATATTTGCTGGTTGCGTGTTAGCCGTTTTCTGGCATACTGGCTCTGAGCCTGTTGCGCTGGTCGGCGCATGGTTTGCGTTCACAACTGGCGAACTATGGTTGGTTGCGAAGATTCGGAGAGACAAACTGAAAGGAGAAAAATCAGATGAATTGGAAGCAGAAGTTGGAACAGAAACTGGGGAGCCGGAAGTTTTGGACACTGATCGGGACATTTGTGGCTAATGTTTTACTGCTCTTTGCCGTGCAACCAGAGATGATCGTGCAAGTATGCGCAGTTATCAGCTCCATGGGCGTCGCCATAGCCTATATAATCGGCGAAGCAAAGGTGGATGCCGCAAGAGTGGCAAAGCCAACACTCAAGTAATTCAAAATGGGAGAGGGTGTAAATAAAAACACGCCCTCTCTTTTTTGCCTTATTGCAATAAAAACACCTCCTATAATGAAATAAATTTATAGGAGGTACTATCAATGTTAGAGGTAGGAATGGCGTTTATATTTTGGTTAAAGGCAAGTTTTGTAGAGCATACATGGTTGTGGGTAATGTTTTATATGGCGCTCGGTGCATTTTATGGCATAATGGTATATCGTGAATTTTTAGGTCAAAAAGAAACGAGTAAGGGCTGAAAAGCTCTTACCTTTTCTTTTCCTAAAATTTCCCCGGATGGTAAATTCTGAAAATGTAAATAAAACACACCCTATAATGAAATATATTTTTAGGAGGGTTTATGACAGCAAGAGAAATAGTAGCTAAGTTGTCGGAGGTTGAATTTGAACTAGTAAGGGTTGAAAGTATGTTGGTGGAAAACACCAAAACCAGAGATCACTACAGAAAAAAGGTTGAACAAAATGAGAATGAATTGCAAGTTTTGAGGCAGGATTTTGAAATACTCTTGGAGATGTTGAAAACGGGAACGGGGAGCTGAAAAGCTCTCTTTCCTTTTCGTCGTATTTACATGCTCTATAATGAAGTAAACTTTGAAAGGAGATCGGGTTATGGGAAAATTGAAAGAGTTCTGGAAAAAGCATCAGGTCGAGGTCATTGTGACAGCGGGTGTCGGCGCCATTATAGGCGTGACGTACTTGTTTGTCCGAGGAAATCCAAATCTGTATGACATGACGGGAAAATCATTTATCAGCTGGACGCCTGGAAATAAGTTTATGTCATTGGAGAGAGTATTAGAAATCCTGGAGTTGAACAAGAACAGCGCCGGTCAGTTTGCAATATTCCGAGAGGGAACAGATCCCTCGAAGTATGTGTGCATTATACTGAACGATGCAGTTAATCTTTGACATCCACAAGAGAGTAGAAATACTCTCTTCCTTTCTCAATAAAAACACCCTCTATAATAGAAAGGAAGGTGTTAAATTATGAATAGGATAGTGGAGTATATCAAGGCAGATTACGAAAGGGTAAATGCAATTCTCCATGACTACAATAAAAATATTCCCCAATGGGCAATAAATTTATATTACGTCGTGGTTGGAAGCATTGCGCTGGTGTGTTTTCCGTTGGTGATGATCTACGTCAGAATCAGAGTTTGGTTCATGTTTCAGAAAATTAAAAAGGAGTTCGGAGGTATTTAACCTCCTTCTCTTTTCGCAAACTTTACATCTCCTCTAATGAGAGGGAACGGTATTAATATCGTTCTTTTTATATTTTCTACACATGAAAGGAGAACAAGCATGATCGAACCAGCAAACGCTAAACAGGTTATCCGGACGGTTCTTGTTATTTCAATGGCCCGAAACGGGTTGACCGAAGACCAACTAGCCGCAGAGGCTAAAATTTCTCCGCTTACCGTCCGGCACATACTTGACTCAGAAGACACCAGTTTCCCAACTATCAAGACGCTGATCAAGGTGTGTAACGCTCTTGACCTACCACTAAGCACTTTCTTCAAAGTGAAAGTGCGACAGGCAACAGAACGAGAAATTATACTCGTGAAAGGAGAATAAAATGAGCATGACAATCGAGGTTCGCGATGGTTATGGTAGAAGTACTTCCGCCGAGAAGTGTAGGCTTACCGGATTAGTGCGTGTCAAAATGGAAGGCGGGGAAGAGGCAGAATTCCTAGTGGACCCTAAAGATCCAGATGCGTTCGCATGGTTGAAGAAGGTCTTCGGTACTCAGTTGGACTTTATTATTTGAAAGAGGTGGCCATGAACATTCAGAAAAGTCTACAAAGTGTCGGGCAAGTTCTTGTAAAGAATAGCCCGGCTATTCTCACAGGTCTCGGTTGTGCTGGGGTAGCAACAACCGCATTCTTCACCGGCCATGCTACTTTGAAAGCTTATAAGCTTATCAAAATTGAAGAGGAGGATAACGATAAAATCCTCACAGGCCAAGAAATTGTTATGCTGACCTGGAAGATATTTATACCGCCAGTCGTAATGGGCGCAACGTCTATGGCTTGTATTATTGGAGCCAATAGCATCAACACAAGTCGTAATGCTGCTTTGGCGGCGTTATATTCTCTGAGCGAGACGACCTTCCGTGAATACAAAGAGAAGGTCGTCGAGCAGATTGGGCGGAATAAGGAGCTCCAAGTTCGAGATTTGGTCGCTAAGGATAGACTCGATAAGAATCCTGTGGGTGACAGGACGGTCATTATCACTGGAAATGGGGACGTGCTGTGCTACGACACGCTTTCTGATAGGTATTTCAGGTCTTCGGCCGAGAAGATTCGTCAACAAGTTCTCGATTTGGGGTATCGACTAAGGTCTGAGATGTGGCTGGACCTGAATGAGTTCTACGACGCCGTCGGTCTGGGTTCGACCAAGCTTGGCTATCAGATGGGGTTCGACCTTGACAGGACGAGGAATGGCAACATCGAGGTTGAATATTCCACCCATCTAGCGCCTAATAACGAGCCGTGTTTGTCGGTCGAGGCCACAGTCTACCCAAAACATACAAGGTAGTCGCAGAAGAAACTCGCCCTATAGTAGAAAGGAGGGAGGTTTATGAAGATGATTCATCTGCCCAAAAGTCTGAAATCGAAAATCAAAGTTGCGCGAGCAAAAGTATTTGAGGAGATGAGCAAAGAAGGAATTTCTCAGGATGAATGGGGGAAGTTGAGCGAGAAGTATAAGATGTATACTTCGATGTTGTCGGGAACAGCATTGAAGTTTACACCGGATACGGTCTTGATCGCTGCTACCAATATCTTAGGAATCGTGCTGATACTCAACTTCGAGAAGCTTGATATCGTGCGAAGCAAGGCGCTTGGTTTCATACTGAAAGGTAGGGTCTAGTCTAACAGACCCTTCCCCTTTTCTTTCTCTTGGAAAGGAGACAACCCATGACCGAACAACTAGAGCTCGCTCTCAGAGCATCGTTCGAGACTCTCACTCGGGAAGAGATGTTGGACCTATTGATTATTCTCATGGATGAGGGTCTCCACGGAAAAGCGAGAAAAATAAGCGAAGGACATCGCAGAAACAACCCCAAGAAGGAGGACAAAGAATGAAAAAATTGATTTATTTCATCAGAAGCTTACTTCGAGGCGAATGGTGGATCTACAGGAGTGCCAGAAAAAGAAATAAGAATGATACGTATCTAAATGAATATTGTAAGGCTGATGTGGAAGCCACGGAAGAGCTTTATCGTCAATATAAGGAGGCAGGATTATGAAAATCACAGACGCACTCATCACAACCCTAGTAAAGCTCGGGGCCATTGGCGAAATGAAGGGCTTCAAAACAGAGGTCGAGGTCCCTGGCGAAGAGGGAAAGACTATCAAAATCACAATTTCCGCAGAATCCTTGAAGGTCAGCATGGCCAAGGGAGAATGAAATGGATAATATATTTTCCTTTGTTCTATTGTCGGTGATGATTCTGTTGTTGTTGGACATCAGACATACTTCAAAACCTATGTCTGAAGAAGAAAAAGTCGCATATGCTACACGACTTCTTAAGAATCTGTTACCAATTGCGCCGCTTTTTATAACGGACGCCGAGAATCAATTCGGCCCAGGGACCGGTTCGGTTAAACGGGCTTATGTAATTAACGAACTCTACAAAAGTGTTCCGGACGAGTATAAGAAACTTATTACCGAAGAGAACCTCGACTTAATCATCGCTACCGTGCTACCAAAGATTGAGGGCGTTTGGGCCGAAAATCCTCAAATAATGAATCATTGATATCGCACATAAAACCAATGGTATAATGAAGTTATATTCTGAAAGGAGATTAATTATGGAAAAGAAAATGGAAATGGCCAAAAACGGAGTGCAAATTGCAGTCGCGATTGGTGTGTCGACGCTTGTTGGAGGAGCATTGGCGATCGTCAAACCGAAAAATCTTGGTGTCATCCGAAAGGTGACAGCGAGCATTGCTGGGTTTGTGTTATCGTCGATGGTCATCGACAGCGCCACAGACTACGTCGAGAAGCAGTTTGATTCTGTAGTGGCCAGCGTAAGCAAGCTTTTCAAGAAAGAAGACCCAAAAGAAGAAACTGAAGAAACGGAGGAGGTCCAGGCGTAAGCTTGGCCTCTTCCCTTCTTTTTTAAAATAGAAAATACATAAGAAAGGAGAAATACCATGGCAGTAAGAGAATGGAAATTCGACACAAAGAAACAAGCTCTGTCCAAACTCTCTACCCTGAAGAACCCCGAAACATATGTCGTCGCTCAGAACAGAGAAAACAAAAAATTTGCCAAAGGTTGGACTTTGAAGAAACGCAAATAAAACATGTCCCATAATGAAAAGAGACAGAAATGTTTGTAAGGAATGTGAAGTGATGAACCCAGGTAAACAGCGAGAGTGGGGGAGGCTCGGGATCGTGGCTGAGGTAAAGTTACCTGACAATTGGCCCATGAAATAAAATAACGACTCCTTACAAAAGAATAGTTTACACTCTTTTTATTTTGGCGAGCAACAAAAACATGCCCTATAATGAAAGGAAAGTAATCTGAACCGACTTGGTGAAACAAGCAACGGGCGTGCACTGGCTAGCAGTAGTCAACTCGCCTCGTCTGGGACTGTTGATGTAAGCGCATCTCGACCATAATCAGAGCTTTCTTTTTATTTTGGCGAGCAACAAAAACATGCCCTATAATGAAAGGATATGCTAAATGTATGGAGTAATGGTAACTCGCTCGGAAACGGGAGACGTGGTTCGAAGCCACTAACCATATTCTTTTTCGTTTAGCATATCAAAACTTCTTAGGTTTACTGAACGTCATTGCTGCCTGTTGCAGCGGAAAGGAGAGTGGTCTATACGCGGAGGCACGGCGGGCGCGTATAGAAAACGGGTCTGCTGCCGTTACTTAATGGTCTATCCAATCTTTTATATTTCACGCAGATTGGCCATGTATCAGGTAAGAGGGACGCCCACCAGAAGATACTCGGTGCGCCAAGGGGCCTCCCGCCAATCATAATAACGAAAGGAGTATCGATGCGGGTAAAAATCGGAGATCAAATGGTAGATAGTGAAGACAAACCCGTTATGATTATCTTGTCCCCGGAAGAAAAGAAAATGATCAGCAATATGGGTTGGCAGACTCAATTTTGTTGTTTTCCTAAAGACTACGATCCTCAGAAAATAATTAAATTCATGAAGGAGATTTGATATGAAAGAAGAACAAACCGAATCCTAAAAATTCCCGGGCGGGATGTTCACCAAAATGTTTTCAAGAAAGGAGTTGGGCTCCATGCAACTTACACCGATGCTTGGACAAAATCTTAAAGACTATCCAATATCTGTGCTCGATGGGAAGCGCTGGCGCATGTCCGAAAAAATTGATGGAGTTCGCAGGCTATTTTACAAGTCTGCGACGAACGATGTTTCGGCGTGGAGTCGAACGAATCATGAAGACACTTGGTTGACCCATATTCACGATCATCTATGTGGCTCAAACTTTCCATCAGACACTGTCTATGACTGCGAGCTGGTGGACAGAGAGTTATATTTCAAACACGTACCGTCCTTTGTGTTACGCTCTGCGACAAATGCCAAAGCGTCGCAACAGTATCCTGACAATAAGCAGGATTTGATGGCTATTTGTTTTGATATTTTCAAACCTGAAGGAGACCTTCGAAGGGGGTCTGAACGAGACGTTGAGCTGTACTCTATCTTCCACGAGGGCACTGCGAACGACCCCATCATACGAGTTCCTATATTTGGGACCGTGTTTGGGGCAGATACCGATATCATTTACAAGACAATGAACGAAGTGGTCGGTAGAAACGGCGAGGGATTGATGCTGCTAGATATGGATAGTATTTATATTCCTGGCCGAAGCTCTGCGCTTTTGAAGGTTAAAAGGACGCAAGAGTTTGTTGGCATGGTAATAGACCTTGAAATGGGGCGCCCAGGCACAAAGATTGAGGGGATGGTTGCTGCGCTTATTTGCACTGTTCCAGGATGCACCGTACCCGTCCGAGTTGGGAGCGGATTTAATAATTTGGAGAGAGAGGCGATGGTGCGCGATTCGCCAATTGGCAAAGAGATTGAGATTGACGCTTTTTCTTACTCGCAAGATAGAAAGGGCGCAGTATCATTAAACCTGCCAATATTCAAACAATTTGTAAGGAGGACAAAATGAGCGAACGAAAATTGACACGTGGTCTTGATGATATCGCCCCTAACAATTCTGATAAGGCTGCCAGGTCTCGAATGGTCAAGCCAGAGACGGAGGGCAAAAAAGAGAGAAAAAAGCTCGCGCCAATCGTCAAAGAAGGAGGGGCGGTCAAGCAAAAACCCTCATTTTTTAGCAAATTCAAAGAGACATTTCTTGGAGAGGGTGTTAATGTTGGCGAGTTTATTGTGTACGACGTGCTGGTCCCCGCCGCTCGAAACACAGTCAGAGACATGGGTTTTGGGATTATCGAGATGTTCTTTGGTCCGATAAGGGGCGATTACGGACGCAACTCGGGCCGAGTAGTACGAGATAGAGGACGCTCGTACATTGACTACCGAGGCGCTTCTTCTCCTAGAGGGCGAGACCGCGACGAAAGCAGATATCTTGGTAGAGGAGATAGGGCTCGCCATGACTTTAACAATGTTAAATTTGATAGTATGAGAGAAGCGGAGGACGTTTTGATTCGATTGGGCGACATCATCGAGGAGTACGGCGAAGTTACGGTAGCCAACTTCTATGAGTTGTCTCGCCTCGACTCTTCGCCTGTAGACAATGATTATGGGTGGACAGATTTGAGAAATGCCTACGTGGACCGGGCAAGTCATGGCTACGTCATTAGATTGCCTCAGACAAGGCCACTCTAAGGAGGAAATATGCGGGTGAGTAAGACAAAAACCGCTGTGACGCCCCGTTATTCGAGTAACGGGGGAGCGGGGATGGATTTATATGTTGATACGGCTTTTGAAATAGAACTCCAGCCTGGGGAGACTTATCAGCTACCGACTGGGATTCGCGTAGAGATACCTCGGAACTTCTTTGGCGCTATCTATCCGCAACGAGATTTACACAAAAAAGGACTATCTCTTGTAGATTCAGTAGGAGTTATCAACAGCTCAGACCGAGGAGAAATTGTCTTAACCGTGAAGAATGTGTTTTCAGATATTGTCCGTATCAACGGCCAGTGGGGGCTTAGGTCTCCATTGGCCCAATTAATCATTCAGCCCTATCGGTTTGAAAAAATTGAAGTAGTCGATAACTTCTTTGATAGGCAGTTGCCAGAAGGTCTTGAGATGGCTGAGTGATATTCGCAATTAAAACGTAGTCTTTAATGAGGAGTTAATCCTCGTGAAAGGAGAAAGACTATGGATAATTTTGAGAAAATTGTTAAGGTTGGATTCAAGGTTTTTGCGGCATTTGCGGCAGGCTACTTCGTACACCGTATGGTGCATGAACCGGCCAAAGAACTGACCGAAAATGGGGGCACGGCTAATGCGCTCCTAATTGGGGCAGGAGAAGGGGCTATCATCACATCGGTGGCGACGTTGGCCTACCACATTGTGTGAAACTGGAATCTGAAGGACAAAAGACTCATGGAAACATGGGTCTTTCTCTTTCTCAATCTTTTCATGTCCTCTAATGAGAAAAGGAGGAATGAGTATGATTATATTGTTGGCTATGCTCATTATTTTAGGGCTAATGTGTTGGGCCCTGTGCGAGCTGGTATCCATTGTTGTTGGTGTGATATTTGTCTTAGCGGGGATGACATTTTTAGTCCGGATGACGAGACATATCCTAAAGTAAGGGCTTACGAGCCCTTCTTTTCTCGCAATGTTTTCTTCTCCTATAATGAAATACTTTTAAGGAGGAGATTAATATGAAGAAATTTGAGTTCGGATTGTTGACGTTATGTGTACTTGTTGGTGGTTATTTCGGTTCCGTGATGGGAATCGCAATAGCAATGGCGGTTTACATGGTGGTTAGCGGACTGTTCGAAGAACTTCGAAAGAATCGAACCCAAAAGGAGAATGGGAAAAAGGAGGTAGAGCAGAATGCTTGAGTTGATCGTTGCGCTCGCAATCATCTACTTGATTATCGAAAGGGTAAACAAGAAGAAATTGTGAAACAAAGATCGAGGCGGCTATATGCTTAGCCTCCTCTTTTCGTCGCAATAATTACGTATGCTATAATGAAATCATATCTGAAAGGAGACTAATATGAGCAAGCGTAATAACGTTGCGAAGTTGGAAATCGTGAAGGAGGAAGTTATGGAAGAGCAGGTTGAAGTTGTGGAAACTGAATCGGTTGGGAAAAAGAAGATGTCATTGAAGAAGAAGTTGGCTATCGGAGCCGCTGCACTTCTTGGACTTGGATTAGGGGTATTTGCCCTGAGTCGCAAGAACAAGAGTGAAGAGGAAACGGAAGAAACGGAAGACTTCGATGTCACTGAAGAGAACGACGATGAAGAAGAAACAGAGGAGATCGAGGAAGCTGTGGACTCTACTCAAGAATCGACGGAAATCTAGTGCGTAATACAAATGCGTGTTAGATCTGAAGGAGTGAATAAAGGAGATTTGTTGGAAACAACGAATCTTCTTTTTATTCAAAATTTGAAAGGAGAAAGATCATGAACTTCAAGGCAATTATGGGGGGCGTGGCGTTCACGCTCAAGAAATGCTCACCGGAGATTCTCCTCGGAGTGGGCGTTGTTGGAGTTGTTGGGAGCACCGTTCTTGCGTGCACAGCAACATTGAAGGCAGACGCCATCCTTAAGGAGGCAGAGGACAAGCTCGAACGTATTGAGGACTGCGTCGAGCTTCGCGAAACATCTGAACTTGACTACTCTGTCGCAGACGAAAACAAGGACCGTCGTACACTGATGTTCTGGACAGCTGGTAAATTTGTACGGTTGTATGGACCGTCTGCTACATTGATGGTAATGTCCATCGTCTGTATCCTCAGCTCTTACAAGATCATGCACAAGCGGAATATTGCGCTCATGGCAGCTTACAAGCTTCTCGAAGAAGCATTCACGAACTACCGTAAGCGTGTAACCGCAGAACTCGGTGAAAGAGCCGACTCGCATTTTCTGTACGGCGAAGAATTCATCGAGGGCGAGAAGCGTAAAGTCATTGATAAGGACGGAAACGAAAAAGAACTGGAGCCGGTCCTGAACCATTTGAGTGGTTTTTCTCGCTCTTTCGAAGCTGACAAGCCCGACCAATACGGCGGATGGACCGGTTCTACTCAGTGGTGCAAAGTTCATGACTACAACCTCGACTTCCTCAAAGCCAAGGAACAGCACTTCAACAACATGCTGGTCGCAAAGGGCGCTGTCGTCATGAACGACATCTTCTCTGAGCTTGGCTACCCGACCACCGACTCCGGTATGGTTTGCGGTTGGAGGTACAAATCTGACCGTGGAGACGGTTATATTTCCTTCAGACCTCGCGGTGTCGATGGCAATTGGGAGTATGGCCAGGACGGCGATTCCATTCTCCTCGACTTTAACATTGACGGTGTGATTTTTGACCAAAACATTGCGCGCAAAGAACTGAAAAAGCTTAGTTAATTTATGGAAGGTAGAGGGCCCCGGCCAGGTCTTCTACCTTCTATATTTTAGAAAGAGGTTTAGATGAAAAGCGAGACGTATACTGGTTTCATAATCAGAGACGACGGGGCAATTCCAGTTGTGTTCATCGGTGGGTGTAAATTGAACCTTGTCAGCTTGATTTACAAATGGCACACCAAAACCGACAAGGTTGAAGATGGAGCCAATCTTTGCATCGTTGAAGGTTATCTGAACGACGACCCAACTTTGAGACGATATCTTTTCGACACAACCTCAAAGATTTTGAAAAAGGAGGAGACGACATGACAACGCCCGTTGCATTTCAGGATGAGGTTAAGCACATAGTTGCTGGCGTTATGGGCACCGTCATAGCCATCTACACCAAGGAAGATGCGACTTATATCGACGTGCGCTCGGCGGATGAAGACCGTATTTATTACAAGTCTCCTGCTGAGAATTGGGAGGTTGTAAGGACGCAGTTGGAGATTGAGGGGGCGACCGATGAATAAAATTACTACAATTCATTTTAACAATCAATATCTTGATGTTTACGGCGACATTGAAGAACCTTCCTTTCTCGCGGTCGAAGTCGCTAGAATTGTTGATTATTCGAACGGGAATACTCAGGAAATGTTAAACCTTGTCGAAGATGATGAAAAGTTTTGGTCCACGGTTAAACCATTGACCAAAAAAGGAGGAAACCGAAAACCCGTTTGGTTTTTGACAGAGCTCGGCCTATATAATATTCTCAGTCAATCTCGAAAGCCTATTGCTAGAATGTGGCGGCGAGTAGTTCATCAACAACTAATTGACTCGAGAAAAGTTAAAGGAATGGACGTCGAAGAACAATTCGCCGAATGGGACGATTTGGCCGATACTGTATATATCGACCCGGAAACCGGAATTTTGATGCAGTCCATAACCATTGCTGGCGGAGATGTCGAGCAGATACCGTGTGTTTGAAAGGAGAACTAGACGATGTTGAGAACTTTGAGGAGAGCGGTCGCTCGGAAGAACATGTTGAAACAGGGATATGAAAAGATGAACAAGAAGCGTTCTGGCGACAAATCCATATTCGCTTTTAACTGGAGAAAATTTGTTCCCAGGAAGAAGAAAGCGAGAACGGGGCAAGGAGAATATACTGCCTAATCTTATATCAGAAAGGGGACGACTTATATGAATGACAACAAATTTGAAGTTCTTGGAATCATTAAGGACGAGCTTACCATCGAAGACGCACAGTGGCTGTATAGATGCGGCATCGTGACCGTTTGTGAAGATGGAAAGGCCGCCGACTTCGACTTCGAGTATGGGTCAATCTATCCGAAAGGAGCTTGAAATGGTTAGAATTGGAAAATTTACCGGGAAGGAATACCACGTCGGGCCTAAGGAAATTTCTGAATGCTGTATCAACGTCGACGAAAAGTCTAAGTTCTATAAAGAACTTAAAGAAATGTCTTATCCTAGACCCGAGTGTCAGGAATGCAGAGGCTGCCCGGAATACCAAAAACTCAGAGGAGGATTTGAAATGAACACTCCAACTGCCGCCAATTACGCTAACATCGGTAAGACCATCTTCAAATTCTTCGAGGTTATCGCAAGTTATGTCCATCAACTCGTCCAAAACATCAAGAAAATCTTCAGTAAACCGGAGCCATCTTGGGCAAAACGAGAGGTCGAACTTGCGTGTAAGCGTGAAAGAGCCGCCAGTGAATCGAATGATGACGGCATGTGGGACTATGGTTGCGCTTGTTACGAAAGTGCTCTTAGAGCCTTTCAGAGTCTCACGAAGGATGGCCATAGCGGCATGAGTATCGGGTTCACAAAAGAGATTCTGAATCGACTAATCGACAATAAACCACTGACCCCAATCGAAGACACCGACGATATCTGGAACAATATTTCAGAAGTGAACTATCAATGCAAGCGGATGAGTTCGCTATTCAAGTATGTCTATTCCGATGGAAGGATTGAATATAGGGACATCAATGCTTATATTGGAGTTGACGTTCAAGACAATTCTACTTTCCACTCAGGCTTAATAGATAATATCATGAACGAACTTTCTCCAATCACGATGCCGTATGCGCCCTCGACAAAACCTACTAAGGTATATTGTCAGGACGTTCTAACCGACAAAAAGAATGGAGATTTTGACACTCGAGCCATTCTCTACGCTGTCAAACCAGACGGAGAGCGAATTGATATCGACCGATTTTTCAAAGAATCTAAAGATGGTTGGGAAGAGATATCGTTCGGAGAGATGCGCGAACGTGCTGAAATGAGCGGAACTCGTCTTCCTTGGGTCGAATCTAAACTCAAGGAATGATGAAGGAGCTACGATGAAAAACCAAAACTTCCGTCCACCTGAGTCGTTCAGGCCTGATACGACAAAAACTCTGGTCCTTGTTGACTGGACAAATTTGATGTATCGGGCCTGGTTTGCGTCAAAAGAGCAGTCATGGGTTGCTTACTGTAAGTTTTTTGACATGATGCGCCTATGCATACACAAATCAAGACAACCAGGCGTCCCTATCGGCGTGATATTCTGTGGAGAATCTAACACCATTCTGAAACGCACGATATTCTTCCCGGCCTACAAAGCTACTCGCAAACACTCAAAAAATGAGGAGTTTGTGATGTTTCGGAGGGTCTTAGAACGGTATATTGAGAATCTCGGCTACAAAATGATGCGAGTTAATGGCGCAGAGGCAGATGACGTCATTGCAAGCATTGTGGCGAGCACTTGTTGTAAAAACTGTAAAAACCCCTCGTCTTACACAACAGACATCGTGATATTCTCAGGGGACAGGGACCTACAACAGCTTTTAGCATGGAGACGAGTTTTGATCTACCGAGCTCCTGGATTGTTCGTTGACGCAAAAACTTTCGAAGAAGATGTTGGGATTCCGGTCGAAAAATACACGCTTTACAAGGCTTTGGTTGGGGACAAATCGGATAACATCTCGGGCGTAGAAGGATTCGGGCCGGTGAAAGCTCGGACAGCTATCAACGCCAACTCAATACCTGAAGATATTTGGGAACTTGGAGGCGCTAAGGCTTCTGCAGAGTTTAGATTATCGCTTCAATTAGTCAAACTAGACACTAGGATTGACGTTGATTTGAGTGATATTTACACCGGCGAGCCAAAAATAGACAGCCCATTTTCCAAACAGGTTGACGCACGTATTATGTTTGAGATTAAGCGTTTTAAGGAGGAATTTAATTGAGGAGAACATGGAATCAACCTCGACTCTGGCCGCCGGATACTGCTTATTCTTTGTGGTATTATCCAGACATTAACAGGTTCGCCGACGAGGACGGATGCATTATACACAATTTATCTGATAGATTTGATGTCTGGGAGCTCGATGAGTGGAAAAGACATCGCGAATACGGCATTTTACAGGACCGAAATGGGGATTTGTGTGAGCTATTCTATCCGGATGATGACGAAGGTTGGCCTGGGTCAGTTCTTTCAGATGATGAATTGCATGTAGCGCAAAAAGCAGTTGACTATTTGAGAATAGCCAGAAGGAGGTAAAACATGGGCAGTATAAGTAGTTTCTTTAAGAAGAACAGAGGTTCGAAAAAGAAACAAGAACAAACACTGGACCTTGAAACCTTGAAGTCTATTTATGCTGCTCAAAAACAGCTGGATATTCTCGAGCAGCAATTCAAACAAAAAGAGGAGCTCAAGAAGTTGTTTTAATGAAAAGGAGCAAAAAATATGAAAGGTTTATCGCTTGAACAACTCCGTTCTGAACTCGATTCGGATGCCCAAAGGCGCTGCGAGGTCCAGGCGAAGGCAATCAAAGAGCAACAAGAAAAAATCAGAGAACAAGAAGCGACTATTAAAAAACTCTATGATGATTTATGCCATCGTGCAATTTCTGAATTTTGCCCGATGGATAATCTATGTCTTCGCCTTATGGATTTGAATGCGTCTATTTCAATTGTCGGCTCCTCTAAAGACGTGTTCATTACGGTTGTTTCTAACAACAACTCACAATCGCGAAGAATTGTAGAGCACGTAATCAATACCACCCATTTTGACGTCGCCGATGATGTCATAATGCAAATGCTGAAGGAGGTTCGTTCATGATTTCAGGACAAGGAAAAATGGAAGATGTTGGCTCTGGAGCAATGCGAGAATCTAATCTTCACCGTGGTCGGTTTGATTTGCTACCTTATGAAGCTATGGAGGCCTTGGCCATCTGGTACGAATTGGGAGCGGAGAAGTATGCTGCTCGGAACTGGGAGAAGGGTTTGTCTGTTAGCGATTGTATCAATCGGATGACCCGCCATGCTTTAAAGGTCTGCTCAGGTTGGACGGACGAAGACCATCTCGCTGCTGTCATGTGGAACGCCGCTGGCGCTATTACCATGATGCAGAGACGCCCTGACCTGAATGATCATGCCTGGCATACGTCTACCGAAGAAGATAAGTTTTGGAGAGAACAGGAAAAAGAGCTGGAAGAGAAATATCGGTTCTTTTTAGATCATCTTCCCGAGGATCAGGCGCATACACCGATTGAAACGGTAGAGTTTTATGGAGACGACCCTGAAAAACCGATTCTTACGCTCACGAAAGACCTAGAAAGGGTGGAGCAGACTGAAAAACAAGATGAAGGCGATGAGAAACCTCGTACTCTGAGCGATTCTCTCGACGCTCTTACTAAAGCTCTGGCCAAAATGGCAATTGGCGATATTTCTTTTGACGGACCTCTTAACTGCTCCGATAAAAAGGCCGAGCCCGCTACAGATTCTTGGTTGGACGATATCGCAGACTTGTCCGAAGAAGACGTGGAAAAGATTCGACTTTACTCAACTTCCGGGATATTTACCATCAACGAGTTGAGGGTAATAATTCGTGCACTTGCTCAACGAAATGTTGAGATTTTTGAAAGAAGTCAGAAAGCATACGACGAAATTATGAAGGAGATGCGAAATAATGAGTAAACAGTATTGGCATTGTGATATTTGCGGAGGTAATTTTGACCCCGGTGAAAAGTGTGATTGCGAACCACCTATGATGGCAATGGAATCGGACAAAAGTTCGTATCATATCAAAAAAGAAATACCAGTTTTTGGTAAAACAAATGAGCTGCTTGTTATCAGCGCCGACATCAATAAGGTGGAGAACGATACACCTTGTTTGACCGTCTTCCTATCAGACGGAGAAACTATCAATATGATTAATGCTATCTTTGGTAAAGAGGCCGAAGAGCTCTATGCCGTTTTGACAGGCCTCGCCAAGACTGTGAGGGATCCACATGATGTTTTGGAATCACGGAAAGACGCCGCCAATAGGTAAAGTCACCTCAATTGAAACGTTGCCCGAAGGAATAAAAGTTCATGTAGAAATGGAGGCGGGTATGCTCTGGCGCGGTTTTAATAAGGAAACCGGAGAGGCAGTCTATCAAGATACAAAAGCTCACACAATAGCTGATATTTTCGTCAAGATGAAACTTAAAACACTTTGTCGGGATGAAAAATACTCTGTGATAGCCGAGAACTTTTCCAAATGGGAGATAACTCGAGTTCGGAGAAGAAAGATTAAGGAGGGTCTTAAATGAATCTGTGGTGGTTGACTACCGATTTTATCTACGGCTCAATGCTAACTTTGTTTCTCCTGGCAGTTCTGAGTTTTGTCGTCTACATCATTAATGATTTAGTCTCAACTAGACGACTTTGCAAAAGGCAAAAATACATAAACGCGAATCCCGTATTATTGTCTTGCATAGATGAGTATGCTGGTAGGAGCTTGCGAGCGGCGAACGCGACAAAATACAAACGCCCACTCAACCTTAACGACTTTGAGTATGAGATTCAAAACCTCCTTGCCCTTAAGTTTGGTAGTCAATACCCACTATACTTCTATAAGGAAGGGAGGAAGTATAAGCTTGTATTTGATGAGACCGAGCGAATGGTTCAAGAAGTGGAGGGAGAAGATGCATCATAAAACAGTCCTGCAGATATTCGCGAAGATTCTTCCGGAGTTGGCGAAGCAAATTGACCAACACTGGCCGAACGGGAGGAATTCCGTTCGCATTAAACTGATGAATGGCACTCAGATGGTATTTACCGTACTTGAAAGGGATTTGTGGCGACTTGAGTCTCTTCATTCGTTTATTCGGTCTATTGTTGAGGACATATCCGAACCTGAGAAAGAGACAAAAGCAGTAACTTGGAAGGAGTAACTGGACGATGGTTAAAGAGAATACAAAATGTCCAAGATGCGAGATGGTGACAGATTTATATCGTGGCTCTGAGGGCCAATATTTATGTCTTCATTGTTGGGCAGAAAAGAAAAATCCATCGATACCTGCTCGTGGGAACGGAAAAATCAAGGAAAGCGTATTCAGATTTCAAACATTGTATACGAATATGATTTAAATCGGAGGAACCCAAAATGCAAAAGATACTCAAACCAGCGATGGCGCTGTTCGTTATATTTGTCTCTATCGTGCTTGCTAAGGCCCCTGTTTACGCTGACACGACCCATGTCGTTGTGAAAGGAGACACCTTGAGCGGAATAGCCAAACAATATTATGGAGATGTCTCGAGATGGCAAGAGATATTTAATGACAACAAAGAAATCATCAAAGACCCAAATCTTCTACAAGTTGGATGGATTCTGACTTTGGGGCGTGAAGAAGCAGTCGAACCAGCAACCAAAAAAGAGGAGATTGTCTCTCGAGCAACTCCAGATAGGGATATTCTACACGATGTTCGAGCGACCGCATATGACCTCTCAGTGGCCAGTTGCGGCAAAGGGCCTTCTCATCCTGGATACGGTGTAACTCGCTCTGGGAGGCAAATAGACGGCCTCACGAGGACGCAGGCCTCCTGTATAGCCGTTGATCCAAAGGTTATACCGATGGGCTCGCTGGTTTATATTTCATTTGAAAATCCCGACTACAAACAATACAATGACATTTATCAGGCCCTTGATACGGGCGGCGCAGTCAAAGGGAAGCATGTTGATATCTTCTTGGGAGACTTTAACTCAACTAAAGAGAGCTCTGAAGTAAAACGCTTTGGAGTTACGAAAGCTCAGGTAACTATTCTGAGGAGAGGTTGGTAATTATGACGAAGAAAGAAGCCCAGGATATTTTGAGTGACCTTACAATCGGCGAATGCTTGGAATTGGCCGAGGCACTTGCTATTTGCTTTGGCTCGCCCGAACCCGTAACCATTAATACCTCAATACATATGACCCACGTTCCGACATCGCAAGAGTTGGCAGATTTCGGCGCGAAGTATAACGACGGTAAACTGTGGGGAGTATAGCTCGCAATAATTACGTATCCTATAATGAAATAAAATTCTTAGGAGGTAGTTATGAAAGAACTGTTGAGTGAAATCACTGTTGAACAGGCGGAAAAGGTGTATGAGGAAAAGAGCATCTGCTGCACTGTGAAAAATGGTGAAATCGTTGCGGAAGTTGAATGTGAGGACTATTGCGAGGAGTGTTAGGTTAGAATAGAGAAGTTGTTAAAAGCAGCTTCTCTGTTTTCTTTTTGAAAGGAGAATCAAATGTACTATACAAAGTTGAGACTCGCTAGTCAGGATTTGGTTGGATTGCTCCACGATAGAGAAGACCTCATGTCCTCGTGTAGGTCGATGCCTCTTGGGGCTCAGTTGTGGGCAATGACTACGGTTGATCGAATCGAACAAGAGATTGCGACGACAGTTTCAAGAATTTCCAAACTCAAAAAAGAGGAACAGAAGGAAGAGAAAAAAGAAGATTCCGAATTCATCGAAAGTCGCGTCTTTGTTAGTGAAGATGGTATCAGAATTCGAGTTAAGAAAGGAGATATGTGGCATACAAAGTGGCATATCACGCCGGACGGAGATGTTCGAAATTATGATGCCTAGTATGCCTAATTCCAAAAAGAGTCTCGGCAAGTGAAAGGAGAATAAAAAATGAAAAACATTTTAGTTGGAGTAGGATGTTTCATCGCAGGCGGAGCGACTGGATATTTTGTCAGCCGCAAAGTTCTTGACAAGCAGTATCAGTGTGATATTGCCGAGGTAAAGCAGCTCTATCAGGAAAAGCTGGAAGAACTGGACGCAATGATTGAATCGGTCGATGCGCGCTGTGAGGCTCTGTCTGAGGACGAAGAAGAGACCGAAGAGGAGCGTGAAGCTCGAGAAATCGTCTCTACCTACCGCGGAGAGCGTCGCCGCAGCATCATTGAATACAACAAGCCGTCTCTTGACAGCTTTAAAGCTGCTATGGACGAGATGTATAGGGAGGGCGCATCTGTTATCGTGGACCCTGACGACGAGGACTCCCTTGGGGATATGGATGGCGACGATGGCGAAGACGCTCCAACAGATGCAGAATACGAAGAAGAAATCGAGCAAATGGCCGAAGAATATGCCAGACGCCGGACAGAAAATGAGAAAAGCAATCGCCCGTACCTGATTGAGCCTGAGGAATACCGCGAAGGACCTGAAGACTACACTCATCAGACGTTATATTACTACGCCGATGACAGAACACTCTGTGAAGACGATGACACTGAGGTAGACGACGAAGAGGAGTGCGTTGGGTTCGACTATGAAGACAAGCTTGATATGCAGACGACTTGTTGGGTTCGCAACGATCAATTGCGGGTTCTCTATGAGATACACCGGATTGACGACGCCTACTCGAAGGCCGTTAAGAATATCAGCGAGACGCCTCGTGAAAGGGAGTTTAGGTTGCAAGGACGTCGCAAGCAGGCCATGGACAATCGCATCTAAAACACCTTCTATAATGAGACACTTAATCAAAAAGGAGGTTTTGTTATGAAGGAACAGATTAAGGCGGGATGGAAAAAGGTCAAGACGTGGGTTGTTAATCACAAAAAGGCGGTAATTCTTGGAACTGCGGGTCTTGTTGCAGGTGCAATCGGAGTAGCGATTAGTGCTGCTAGGAAAGAAGAACTTTCTCATGAAGAGGAAGGACAGAAAATTCTGGAAGCGCTGGAAGCGAATCTGGAAGATACCTATGACGAGGACGAATACAAGGATGTCGATCGATATACGATTAGCAAAGATGTCATGGACTTGCTACCGGCAGGCACTTACGACGTATTCGATGGATATGAGAACAGCCGAGTTGATTATGTGGTTGAGGGCAAGGAGTCTATGGAAACATAGGCTCTTTCCCTTCTCACTTAAAACACCTCCTATAATGAAAGGAAGGTGATATTTATGACAAATCTTGAAAAAGCAAAGGTTATTGGTACCGTTTTTAAAGGAGGCGCGAAGAAACAAATCGAGCAACAATGGACTTGGGGTGCTGCAGTATCTGTTGGGTTACATCAAGGACTTAAATACAAAGGAAGTATTAAGTCTGGTGTACTTGGCGGATTAGCAGTTCTTGTGGTTATTGCTGGAGCGAATGGTATTTACAACGTCGTATCATTATGGGAGGATATCAAAACGAAAGTTTTCAATGAGGGGGTCTAAACAACCCCTTTCTTTTTTGCTAAATAGACTCTTTGGAGGGAGTTGTTTGATTTGAATCTTAACGTGTTTTTGCCCACAGATCGGAAGAGCACACGTC
>JAQUWX010000087.1:1757-4830 GCA_028692635.1 Alphaproteobacteria bacterium | reverse complement strand
GCCGCAGAACAATCGGAACGACTTAATATTCCTACTATTGCAGACCTTATGACTCTGGATAAATTTCTGGACCAGTCGCTGGAAAATCGATTGCCTCTGATATGCGCAGAATTTGGAGAAGCAGAGCCAATTTTTACCGCTCTTTCGCGCCCTCAAATAAAAACCGCAAAAAAAGTCGCCATAATCACCGGCCCTGAAGGAGGATTTTCCATAGAAGAAATGAAAAAATTGCATGAATTACAAGGGGCAACAGCTTTGCGCCTGGGGCCAAGAATACTTCGCGCCGATACTGCGGCTCTGGCTGCAATAAGTTGCTGGCAATCTCTTTACGGCGATTGGAAATAGAATATATAATGCCGAAATGACTATCGGGAGATGAATAATGGACATGAACCCACCTAAAAAGGGGCCACCTATAAAGAAAACAGAAAAACCGCTCCGTCCACTTATCCCCGAACCAGTCGAAGAAGACGGACCTGTTTTTGAAACTCTTCAAGTCGAAATGCTGGAAGACAATTATTCAAGACGCGCTAAAGAAGCGGTCAGAACCGTTACTCCGCCTCCATCTGAGAAAAAATAACTTACGGCTAAACCGGCAACCATATCCGCGCACGCAGGCCGCCCATAGAGCTGTCTTCAAGAACAACATCGCCCCCATGAAAACGCGCTATGTCACGAGCGATCGTAAGTCCCAGCCCTACTCCACCAGTAGTCGGATTGCGCGATTCATCAAGACGCAAAAATGGACGGAATACCTCTTCACGCTTGTCCATCGCAATTCCAGGACCGTCATCGTCAATAATAATATCCACAGCATGATCGCGGAAAGAAACGCTCACTTCCGCCTTATGGCCATGGCGCAGCGCATTGCCCAGCAAATTCGATACGCAGCGCTTCATAGCATTGCGACGTAGCACTATCTCTAAATCTTCAGGAGCCGACAATTTGATATCAGGATGCTGCCGACGCGCAGCGTTCACAATATCTTCCAGAAAAAGTTTTAGGTTTATAAGCGCTACTGGCTCCGCTTCCTCGCCTCGCGCAAAGGCGAGATAGGCTTCGACCATATTTTCCATATCAGAGATATCGGCGGATAGCTCTTTTGTCTCCTCGGATTCAGGCATAAGAGCTAACTGCAACTTCATTCTCGTTAATGGAGTTCTGAGATCGTGAGAAACTCCCGCCAGCATCGCTGTGCGCTGCGTGATCTGCCGACGCAATCTGTCATGCATGACAAGCAGAGCCGCTCCCGCCTGCCGGACTTCGATAGCGCCTTCCAGCTTGTACCAGGGAACATCCTGCCCCTTGCCTATTGCCTCTGCCGCCGCAGCCAGACGATTGACCGGCCTTATCTGATTGCGCATGAACATCAAAGCAATCACGGACAGAAGAATAGAGCTGCCAATCATCCAGCCTATAAATACCTCTGTCGTAGGAGTGTAGATGCGCCTCTCCGGAGATACGATTGTATATACTCCGTCAGGCACCTGAACCTGTATGAGCACCTTGTCCGGCATATAGCGCATATCAATCATAAATCTGTATGGCAGACGATCATCAAGCGCGTGCTTCAGCATAGCTTTTAGAGGCCCGCCCACGCCAGAGACGGGAGATTTCATGCTTCCCCCGGATTCATAGGAAACTTTAAGATCCATTTTCCGGTCAGCAAGATCTATTACCGCGTTGCGACCTTCTGGAGTGTTGTTATCTCTAAGCAGCTCAACAATCGTAGCGATATCTCCAGCCACAGCATAAGTAAGACGATGCGTCATCGTGTACCAATGCCTGTCAAAGAAAACAAAAGTAGCGACAGCAAGCGCAATCAAAGTCGGAGCCACGACGATGAGCAGAGTTCTCCCAAACAAACTGCGCGGTAAAAAGCGTTTTATCACGCGCTCCCATCCTGGCTTGCGTTGCGCCTTGATCGCCATATCATGTTCAGAGGTTTTGCTCATGCAGGCTCCGGCAATAGCATGTATCCCTCGCCGCGAACTGTTATCAGATACCGGGGATTTTTGGGATCGTCTTCGATCTTGCGGCGAAGCCTGGTAACCTGCACGTCAATAGTGCGGTCGTTTATCATCCCCTTGCCGCTTTCGGCCAAAACTTCTCTGCTTACGACAGATCCGGGATCCGCGGCTAATATGCGCATCAATCCTGCTTCCATATCGGTAAGCCGCACTTTTTCTTCTCCGCAACAAAGCTCATCGCGCTGCGCGTCGTAAATCCATTTGCCAAGTTTCAATCTTGTTTCCGTGGCTACCGCTTTTTGAGATCTGCGTAAAACCGCATTTATACGCAGCAATAATTCTCGCGGCTCAAACGGCTTGCCAAGATAGTCGTCGGCTCCAACCTCAAACCCGGCAATCCTATCCTCAGATTCTCCGCGAGCCGTAAGCAGCAAAATCGGCAAGTTGCGCCCCGAGGGACGAACAGCCTGCCGCAGAGATTTTGTAAGCTCTAACCCGCTCTCCCCCGGCATCATAACGTCCAGCACCATAAGGTCATAGCTCAAGCTTTGCAGCATAGCTCTGGCCTCAACCGCGCTTGAAGCGGTGCTGACGATCATTCCCTGCTCGGTCAAATAGCGGCGCAACAAGGTTCTCAGCCGATCATCGTCATCGACGACCAACAGGTGAGGTTTCAGTGCTGAGGACTGCGGCTGTGCCATAATTAACAGGATAACAGTCACAGGCTTGACATTAAAGCCCAAAAACCTCTTATATGGCGCCGTTCAGAGGACAGAGGACAGGGATCGGGGATCAGGAAGAAAAAAAGAGCCTTGAGAAAGACTGAAGTTTTTGAAGCATAAGTGGGTGCGTAGCTCAGCGGGAGAGCATTACCTTCACACGGTAGGGGTCACAGGTTCAATCCCTGTCGCACCCACCACTTTTGCGCAAAGCGCCTACGCTCACTCATTTAAAAATGCTCGCCTTCGCTCGCGGGCCCTGTCGCACCCACCACTTTTGCGCTTAATTAGGCGTCACAAACCAAGTGTTTTAGGCTTATGTTTAACAGGTGGACTTAAACACCTAGCGGGTTCTATGTTTTTTAATTCTCTTCCCCATAAGAA
>JAQUWX010000087.1:0-1657 GCA_028692635.1 Alphaproteobacteria bacterium | reverse complement strand
CCCTGTCGCACCCACCACTTTTGCGCTTAATTAGGCGTCACAAACCAAGTGTTTTAGGCTTATGTTTAACAGGTGGACTTAAACACCTAGCGGGTTCTATGTTTTTTAATTCTCTTCCCCATAAGAACGGATCAGCAGGAATGTCCTGCTCACCAACAGGAACAGAAGCACTTCCCCAAGCATCTTCCCATAAATTTTCGCGAATTGGCATGCGATCATTAAGTTGATCCAACATTGCTTTAAGATCATCTCGTGTACCTACAAAAAATCCTGTCTCTGGAAAGGCGTCTTTGGGGGACTTCATAAATTGCGCAGCCGTAGCGTCAACAAGAAACATATCCTGATTGATCCGAACAAGGTTGTAGCAATGGAAGCTATGGTCGCAATCTGCCGAGGAAACCCGCAAACAATCGCCATCAACACCATTGCGATGGAAGTGCTGGCGAAAATAATCTCTAAGTAAAGCAGCAACGTGACCGCACTGCCCTCCTAATGCTTTAGAAGAATTACCGTGTATCCCCTCATAAAAAGACCGATATGCATCCTTATACTTCTGATCCGGCAGAAGACTCCCGCCACCTTCTCCGAGGAGTTCTTCTATCGCCTCTTGGATAAGGACCTTCCCGTTATCCATATCTTTCTCCGCCAAAGATCGCCTTGTGTGTAAAACAGCACAAGCATATTTTACTGTACGAACAGAGTATTAAAAAACATACAAAAAAACATAGAAGAATAAGATATGGTTGCTCAAAAATCAGGTTTTTGAGCTTTGCTTAACGCTTTGTTAAAGAGAAAAAATCCTCTTATTAATGCAATGTCCTATTAAAAATTCCGGGAGGAGACAATGCGCGAGAAAACGTATAAAGTGGACGAAGGATATTCGCGGACCACAGCATGATTTCGCATTCAGACATAAATGGTAGAGTTGCCAGCTTCAATAAGATCGTCGTTCTGACCGGCGCGGGGATATCTGCGGAATCCGGGGTGCCTGTTTTTCGGGGGCCTGATGGGTTGTGGAATGGTCGGCGCGTGGAAGAAGTCGCTACGCATGAAGCTGTGTGCCGCGATCCGTGGGGCGTAAATAATTTTTTCAATGAAATGCGACGCTTCGCTCAAACCGTGAAGCCTAATCCGGCCCATATAGCGCTTGAGAAACTGGAAAAGCATTATCAAAATGACTTGCTTGTCGTAACTCAGAATATTGACCACCTTCATAAGCACGCAGGCAACCAAAACCTGCTTGCTATGCATGGCGAGTTGCAAAGCATTCTTTGCAATCATTGCGGTGGCCGTTTTCCATTTTTTGAAGATGTGACAAAAGAAACTCTTTGCCTGTCTTGCCAGAAGCCCGGCGTCTTGCGTCCTGATATCGTTTTTTTTAATGAGATGCCCTATCATATGGATGAAATTTATGCGGCGCTTATGAGCTGCGATTTGTTCATCGCAGTCGGAACATCCGGTTTTGTTTATCCTGCTGCGGGCTTTGTCGATATTGCCTCGCGAGCCGGAGCCTATACCATCGAAGTCAATCTCGCCGAAACAGAGCGATCTCCCATTTTTCAGGAAAAGATTACTGGCCCAGCCGGTAAAATCCTCCCCCTTCTCGTCAATGAACTTATAGAAACCAGAGCCACAGTGGCATAACGCAGGAGAAAAC
>JAQUWX010000086.1 GCA_028692635.1 Alphaproteobacteria bacterium | reverse complement strand
ATAAACACAGCATCGCCAGCCGCACCAGCGCCCACAATAATGCGAGCGTCTGAAGGAGTAGTAGCAGACGCAAAAAACATATCGCCGAGCGGAGCAGCCTTCAAAGCCTGCCTGGCAGCAGTAGCTGTCCCCGCGATGAAAAGAGCATCGCCGGTTGGTTGCGCTCCTAAAATAATGCGAGCGTCCGCTTCCGTCGTAGCGGTTGAGAACAGCAAGTCTCCAACCGTAGCCGACCCCAACAACAACCGAGCGGCAGTTGCGGTCGCAACGGTGAACATCTCATCGCCGATAGCGCTGGAACCAAGAACATAGCGAGCCGTAGTAGCGGTAGTCGAAAGAAAGACCGCATCGCCGACAGCGCCGGATCCAAGATTCGATCTTGCGGTAGCGATATTATTCGCGAAAGTTCCGCCGCTCTCAATCGGCAACGGAGCGTGCAAAGAAAGCGCGCCCAAATCCGCAGTTCCCGTGACGGAAAGAGTACTTAAAGTAGCGATGCCCGGAACATTGAGATTACCGCTTGCCGTAACGACAAGTTGAGATCCGACAGAACCATACTTTACGTCGGTTCCCTCTTCCTGCCATATGGCGGAGCGCTGAATAGCGGTGCCGACATTGAAGAACAACATTTTGTCATCGCCCTTAGGAGTAGCGATGCCCGTAGCGGAAACATAATCGCCGCAAGTAGATTGCAAAGTGCCGTCCGCGCCGGAAGAAATAATAGCGATAGCAGGATCGGAAGCATTTGCCCTGGCGTTTTCCCAACGGCAGTAAATATAAAAGCGGCCCCATGGATCTATCTGTTTAAGACCGGAACCGGCAGCGAAAACGCCCGCCTCAGTCGGAGAGCCTCCCGACGTTGCATTGCCATAACTTGCGGGCAATTTCCCAGCGTCTGAGCTAGCCGCTATGGTAGCAAAGGGAGTAAGTTTTACCAGCGACGTGCCGCAATCCCCCGAAGCAGTAGGTCCACGCGGAGGGCAAAGCAAAGTTGCGTCAGAGCTTAATCTCGAAGTAGCGGCAAGAGTAGTGCCCACGCCATTAAGCTCATTTTTCGCGCTAAGATCGTTGGTGATTTGTATATTGCTGCGAAGGACCTGACTGTAACCGCTGAACAGCACTCCGGCGCCGACGCCCATAAGCGTGAGCATGTACAGTATTGGCGCGATAGCAAAACCGCGAGAAGATTTTAAGCGAGCATGCGGACGCGCCAAAAGGCCGCCCGATTTCACAGAATCGGAACACGACAAAGAAAGCATATGAAAAAGCGGTTCAAGCCCCTTAGGGCGCGAACCCTTATCAGACTTCATCCTTACTCCCTGTCACGAACATCCTTTCGGCTACATTTTATAATTCAGACCAAGACGTTACGATCAACTGAAGGCACTCAAACACGCAGAAGAATCCGCGTCCGACACCTGAAAAAAAGAGTGTGAACACGTGACGCAAATCGGCATGTTCACATTGTGTCAGTAATCGTTAAAATTCTATTGAGTTTTCCTTTAATACCAGAGCGATAATAACCTCCTTCTCTCCAGTGTTTTTGTTACCCAACCAGCTATTTCAACAACAGAAGCGCAGCCAGAGACACGCTCCCCAGCCCTATGCGGTACCACGCGAACGGAGTGAACCCGTGGCGACCGACGAATTCGACGAATTTCCTAACGACGAACAGAGCCGAGAAGAAAGCGACAACAAGCCCTATCACTATGATAATGCTGTCATTTTTGGTTAAATCTGGAGCATTTTTGTACAAATCGTACACAGTTGCCGCCGCCATGGTCGGAATAGCCAGGAAAAAAGAAAACTCCGCGGCGACTTTCCGATCGACCTTAAGCATCAAAGCCCCCATGATCGTAGCCCCCGAGCGAGAAACCCCCGGTATCATAGCCAAACACTGGAAGAAACCGATATAAAGAGCAGTCTTAAGCGGCATCGTTTCGATAGCGTTAACATTTGGCACCGGAGCATGCTTCTCGATCCAAATCATTATAAACCCGCCGACCACCAGAGAGACGGAAACGACATATGGATTAAACAAAACCGACTTAATAAAGCCATGAGCGAACGCCCCCAAAACCATAGCCGGGATGAAAGACAGTATCACCGCAAAAATAAAGCGACGTGATTCGGGGCTGGACGGAGCCGTTACGAGCACATTCCAAAGGCGCTGGAAGAACACAGCGACGACGGCAAGGATTGCGCCGAACTGTATAACGATCTCGAACACATTTCCCGAAGGTCCTTTAAAATCAAGAAGTTCATCCATAAGAAGCAGGTGCCCGGTAGAGGACACAGGAAGAAATTCCGTCACCCCCTCGATGAAGCCAAGCAATCCAGCGTTAAGCCAAGTTTCCATTATAAAGATCCGAGCGGTCTGTTGAAGACTGCGAATCTATAACGTCACCGCGCATATGTCATTTTAATAATTCAATTTATTGTCGTCTGCGACCCGTCCGAGGACAACGTAGAAACCACGCTCAATTTTTCCAGAAGGTAATCGAGATCGTCCTGAGACATCTCGTTGAAATCTTCGAATTGAGTGAGCACTCTCTCAAGAACTCTGGCGCGATAACGCTCCATGCCGTGAGGACTTCCGTCCAGCTCGGTTTCATGAACGACCGCCATAGCCATGCGCACGGCAGGAAACAGATTGGCAGGCAACCCGGCTTTTTCATAAAGAGTCTTAAGCCCCAACCTTCCGGCATCGTGAAGTAAAATTCTGGCGTTAAGCAGAGGCACATTGGCCATGATAGCGACAGCCGACTCGAAAAACGCGATATCGCCCATGCACAAAGCGCGAATGACGATAGACGGAGTAAGCCGTTTCTTCGAATACATCTGCGCGACGAGCTTCTCTATTTCAAGAGTGCTGCTGCCGGTTGACATATTTATGATGGCGCGCTCGCTGCTTCTCAAGATGATGTCGGAAGCAACCGCCGACGACAACTCATGATGCGAGACAAGATGATCGCGCAGCTGCTCTGAAACCATAGTGACGAGTCTTTCAGCCACAGTCACAGGAAGTTTTTCCCGCATTACCATAGCCTCTTTGACAACATCGCTGCCCTCAAACCTGGTAACAGCCTTATTCATGCTGACGTCCGCTATCCTCGCAGTGACATTGCTCATAAGCTTGGTTACCGCCTTCTCACTGGCGCTGGTTATAAGCTCATCCGCAACGTTTTCAGAAACATTGGGGCGAACAGCAATAGCCTCCTGTTTAGAATGAGAACCCCCGCGAATAATCTCAACGAGATCGGAGTCGGTAAGAACCGTCGAGTGCTCAAGCACCGGCAAAGCGACAATCTCGATATCATTAGCAAGCTTTAACGCGACATCGTGAGGCAACCCAGCGGCATAACGCAGACTATACGATAAAGCCTGCCGCACCTGCGTTTCGACATCCTTAGCCATAATGCGAACGATGTCGTGAATCAGGGTTAGCTCTTTATCCGTCAGGTTAGGATTATCTATCTCCTGAGCGATTTTTCCAGCGACTTCAGCTCTTATCAGAGGCGAAGGCTCATGCAGCAAACGAGCGACGTCTGCTTGTGTAAGTTGAGTCGACATATCTTTCGCCCCTTGTTGGCGTTGCGACGAGTTTAATTCATCCTCTTTACTCATCGAATTACACTCCAATGGATAACACAGACGATTATAGTGGGAAAGGCTTGCTCTTCTCTTAAATTTACATGCAAAATCATACTAATTTTGATACAGTTTCTTGGTTACCGCAAAATTAAGCACATACAGGAAGGATCTTCGCCCCAATGAATCTCAAAGAGCACATACGCGGAATTCCTGATTTTCCAAAACCCGGAATACTCTTCTACGACATCGGAACGCTGCTGGCTGACGGCCCCGCGTGGAAGGAGACCATATCCCGCATGACGAGGATTATAGAACAAAAGAAACCCGAAGTCCTCATCGGAGTCGAGTCCCGAGGATTTTTAGTCGCCGCCCCCGTAGCGGCGGCTCTTGGCATAGGAATGATAATGGCTCGAAAGAAAGGAAAACTGCCAGGAGCGACAGAATCACATAGCTACACGCTGGAGTATGGCAGCGACACCTTAGAGATGCAGTCCGGCATCCTCCCCCCCAACACAAAAGCAGTCCTGGTTGACGATCTTCTAGCCACCGGCGGAACGTCCGGAGCAGTCATCGAGCTGGCAAAGAAAATGAAAATCAATGTGATAAGCGCCGCCGTGATAATAGAACTAACCTTCTTAAATGGCCGCCAAAACCTAAAAATCCCCATAGACAGCCTCCTAACCTACGACACCTAAGTCGCGAGCCGCCGGAAACAGATGACAGAATACAGGGATCAGGGATCAGAAAGTAAGAGCTTCTGTCATCTGATCCCTGTCATCTGTCCTCTGCCTCCGCACCCTCGAAGAACCAATCTATAGACACATTTAGAGCATTGGCGAGCCGCAAAAGATTGCTTGCGCTTATCTTGTTAGTCCCGTGCTCATATTTCTGGATCTGCTGAAACGTAACCCCAACCAAAGCGCCAAGACGCCCCTGGCTCAAACCGCACAAAGAGCGGGCAAGAGCCAACCTCCTCCCCACACGCGCATCAATAGGATTAATAACTTTTTCCATCTCTTCCCCTCCGTTCAAGCAACAGAAAAGACCACCAAGGCACAATTGCCTTGGTGATCGGGGAGTTGATAAACCTACCATTACGAAGGTCGCGCAAACCTTTAGGCTTTCGCCCTGAACATACGCCCACGCCTCCCCGATCGAATAGACCGAGGAGTGCTTTTTCCGGTTGCACAAAACCGGTAATGGTATTGGGTTATCACGCCCCAAAGGCCAGCTTTC
>JAQUWX010000024.1 GCA_028692635.1 Alphaproteobacteria bacterium | reverse complement strand
GTCGTCCTATCCATGTTTTTAAGCCGATATTGGTTAACGGTGCATTTTGAGCAACTGGACATGTAATAATCACGGAAAATTAAAAGAAACCTTAATCTCTGCTTGACGTAGATACCGGAAATCACCTAAAGATGCCCCTGCCTTTACGGGCCGGTGGTAGATTTGCATTGGAGTTGAAGCTCAAATTGGTTAGTGAAAGCTCGCTAACTGGTTGATGTAAAATCTAAACGAGGTTCTTGATGGTGAAAGAGATGCATAGCCTGCTGCGATGAACGGTCGATGTGAATCGGCAAGGTCGTACGGTGTAAGCGGAGTTTCCTGCACGGAGTTGCAATATTGCGCTCTCGTAGTGGGGTTTTTGTTTTGTTGGTTGCTTTGATGATGGAGATCAGATGCCTACTATTAATCAGCTAGTGCGAAAGAAGCGCAGTCCGGTAAAAGCGAGGGATAAAGTTCCCGCGTTACAGGAATGCCCACAGAAGCGTGGCGTCTGCACTCGCGTTTATACCACTACGCCTAAGAAGCCTAACTCGGCTTTGCGTAAGGTCGCTCGCGTACGTCTTACCAACGGACATGAAGTTATTTGCTACATCCCCGGTGAGGGACACAATTTACAAGAGCACTCTGTCGTCATGATCCGTGGCGGCCGCGTGAAGGATTTGCCTGGCGTGCGTTATCACATAATTCGTGGATCGCTTGATACGCAAGGTGTGAAGGATCGTAAAAAGAGGCGCTCGCTGTATGGCGCCAAGCGTCCTAAGTAAGGGGATTGAACAATGGCTCGTCGTCGTAGTGCTGAGAAGCGGGAAGTTTTACCGGATCCTAAGTTCGGAGAAATTCTTGTGACCAAATTTATGAACGTTCTGATGATACAGGGCAAAAAGTCCGTAGCTGAAAGAATTGTTTATGGCGCGTTGGAGAAAATCCAAGGCAAAGTAAAGGGCAACGCTCTTGATGTTTTCAAGGCGGCGCTCGATAAGGTTCGTCCTCATCTTGAGGTTCGCTCACGCCGCGTTGGCGGTGCGACCTATCAGGTTCCGGTCGAAGTTCGTCCCGAGCGCGGAGTTGCTTTGGCAATGCGCTGGATAATCACAGCATCGCGTGCTCGTTCGGAGACGACGATGGTTGATCGTCTGGCTGCTGAGCTGATGGCTGCTTCTAACGACAATGGCTCTGCCATCAAGAAGCGCGAAGACACTCATCGCATGGCGGAGGCCAATAAGGCTTTCTCCCATTATCGCTGGTAACGGAAAAACGAGATACTCATGGCCCGCACTACTCCAATTGATCGCTATCGCAACATCGGCATTATGGCTCACATTGACGCCGGTAAAACGACGACGACTGAGCGCATACTGTTCTACACTGGCAAATCCTACAAGATTGGCGAAGTGCATGAAGGCACTGCGACCATGGACTGGATGGATCAGGAGCAAGAGCGCGGCATTACTATTACGTCGGCTGCTACGACCACGTTTTGGAGAGATCATCGCGTCAACATAATCGACACCCCAGGGCACGTTGACTTCACGATTGAGGTTGAGCGTAGCTTGCGCGTTCTCGATGGCGCTGTTTGCGTTTTGGATGCTGTCGCTGGCGTAGAGCCTCAGACTGAGACTGTGTGGCGTCAAGGAGACAAGTATCACGTTCCGCGCATGGTGTTTGTCAACAAGATGGACCGCATTGGCGCGAATTTTTATCGCTGCGTCGATATGTTGAAAGAGCGTCTTGGCACCAACACGCTGGTCATGCAGCTGCCGATTGGTTCTGAGAGCGAATACAAAGGTCTTGTAGATTTACGCCGCATGAAAGCGGTCATCTGGGAAAACGAAGCGCTGGGCGCCAATTTCCACGACGAAGAAATTCCGGCTGATTTGAAAGAAAAGGCTGAGAAATATCGCCATGACATGATCGAGACTGCGGTTGAGATGGACGATGCCGCGATGGAAGCTTATTTGAATGGCACAGAACCCTCGGTTGAGGTTTTGGACGCCTGCATCCGCAAGGGTGTTATTGGAATGAAATTCGTTCCGGTTCTCTGCGGTTCGGCGTTTAAGAACAAGGGCGTGCAGCCGATGTTGGACGCTATTGTCGATTATCTTCCTTCGCCGGTCGATGTTGGCAGCGTGATTGGGTTCAATCCCGACACCAAGGAGCAGATAGAGCGTCATCCTTTGGATAACGAGCCTTTGTCCGCGTTGGCGTTCAAAATCATGACCGATCCTTTCGTTGGCTCGCTTACGTTTGCGCGCATTTGCTCCGGCACTCTTACTGCTGGCAGCTATGTGCAAAACAGCGTGCGCGATAACCGTGAGCGCGTTGGTCGCATGTTGCTTATGCATGCCAATACTCGCGAAGAAATAAAAGAAGCGCACGCTGGCGATATCGTCGCGTTGGCCGCTCTTAAAGACACGAAGACGGGCGACACTCTTTGCGATGGAGCGAAGCCTATCGTTTTGGAGCGCATGGAATTCCCCGATCCGGTCATTGAAATGGCGATTGAGCCGAAGACCAAGGCCGATCAGGATAAGATGACTGCTGCTCTTCTGCGTTTGGTGCAGGAAGATCCTTCGTTCCAGCTTGCTGTCGATCATGAGACTGGTCAGACCGTCATAAAAGGAATGGGCGAGCTGCATCTTGACATTAAGGTCGATATTCTTCGTCGCACATATAAGGTAGATGTGACTGTCGGCGCTCCGCAGGTTGCGTATCGTGAGACTATCACGCGCAAGGCCGTTGTGGATTACACGCATAAGAAGCAATCCGGCGGTTCGGGTCAATTTGCCCGCGTTATTATTGAGTTTGAGCCACAGGAAGTCGGCGCTGGATATGAGTTCTTCAGCAAGGTCGTCGGCGGTTCGGTTCCCAAAGAATATATCCCCGGCGTTGAGAAGGGCTTGGAAGGTTCCAAGGATAATGGCGTAGTCGCCGGATTCCCGACCATTGATTTCAAGGCGACGTTGGTCGATGGCGCTTATCACGACGTTGACTCATCTGCGCTGGCGTTTGAAATCGCAGCTCGCGCCGCGTTCAAGGAAGGCATCCAGAAAGCCGGACCGGTATTGCTGGAGCCAATCATGAAGGTGGAAGTAGTTACCCCGGAAGATTTCATGGGCGATGTGATCGGAGACTTGAACAGTCGTCGCGGTCAGATCAACGGAATGGATCAACGCGGCAATGCGCGTACGGTCGATGCCAAGGTTCCTTTGGCGAATATGTTTGGATACGTAAACACGCTGCGTTCTATGACGCAGGGTCGCGCAGTGTTCAGCATGGAATTTGATCATTATGAACAAGTGCCCGCACAGGTTGCGGCAGAAGTAAAGGCCAAGCTGGCTGGTTAAGCTGGCGAGGTAAAGTAGAGCGGTAAGAAAGAGTTTAAGCGTAGTAACAAAACATCGGTCCTTCAACTAACGGAGAAAAAAGATGGCGAAGGAAAAATTTAATCGTAATAAGCCACACTGCAACATCGGCACCATCGGTCACGTTGACCACGGTAAAACATCGTTGACAGCGGCGATCACCAAGATTCTGGCCAAGACCGGCGGAGCGACTTTCACCGCTTATGACCAGATCGACAAGGCTCCTGAAGAGAAGGCTCGTGGTATTACCATTTCCACGGCTCACGTTGAGTATGAGACGGCTAATCGCCACTATGCTCACGTCGATTGCCCAGGACATGCTGACTACGTCAAGAACATGATCACTGGTGCCGCTCAGATGGACGGAGCGATCCTGGTTGTGTCAGCGGCTGATGGCCCCATGCCTCAGACTCGTGAGCACATTTTGTTGGCTCGTCAGGTTGGCGTTCCTGCAATCGTAGTGTTCATGAACAAGATGGACATGGCCGATCCTGAGTTGGCTGAGTTGGTCGAGATGGAAATTCGCGATCTGCTTAACAAGTATCAGTTCCCTGGCGACACGACTCCGATCATTCGCGGTTCCGCTCTGTGCGCTCTTGAAGACAAGAACCCGGAGATGGGCGAGCAAGCGGTCCTGAAGCTTATGGAAGCCGTTGACGCTTTCATTCCTCATCCTGATCGTCCGATCGACAAGCCTTTCTTGATGCCTATTGAAGATGTGTTCTCGATCTCTGGCCGTGGCACCGTTGTCACCGGTCGCGTCGAGCGCGGCGTCGTCAAGGTCAACGAAGAAGTTGAGATCGTCGGTTTAAGACCTACTACAAAGACAGTCGTGACTGGCGTTGAAATGTTCCGCAAGCTGCTCGACCAAGGTCAGGCTGGCGATAACATCGGCGCTCTGCTTCGTGGAACCAAGCGTGAAGAAGTTGAGCGCGGTCAAGTTTTGGCCAAGCCCGGCACGATTACGCCTCATACAAAGTTCAAGGCCGGATGCTACATCTTGACCAAGGACGAAGGTGGCCGTCATACGCCGTTCTTCTCCAACTACCGTCCGCAATTCTATTTCCGCACGACAGACGTGACCGGTGAGGTTGTTCTGCCGGCAGGTACGGAAATGGTCATGCCCGGCGATAACATCACGGTCGAGATCAAGCTGATTTCTCCGATTGCTATGGACGAAGGTCTTCGCTTCGCTATCCGCGAAGGTGGCCGTACGGTCGGCGCCGGAGTTGTGGAAAAAATCATAGAGTAATGAAGAATTCCGTTGCAGAAGTCCGGGGGTTCCGGACTTCTGCCGGAAAAATTGAGAGAGTGAGAGCATGGATACGCAAACGATACGCATCCGCCTAAAGGCATTTGATCACCGCACGCTGGATCAGTCAGTTAGCGAGATCATCAATACAGCCAAGCGCACTGGCGCTCGGGTGCGTGGACCTATTCCGCTGCCTACATGGCGTGAGCAATTCACGGTTAATCGTGGACCGCACGTTGATAAGAAGTCGCGTGATCAATTTGAAATTCGCACGCATCGTCGTCTGCTCGACATTCTTGAGCCTACGCCACAGACCATTGACGCGTTGTCAAAGATTGATCTGGCGGCTGGCGTCGATGTTGAGATCAGAGTTTAAGGGATAAAAGTAAGGATTTAAGGGTGACTATCATGGCAAAACGAACCGGATTGCTGGCGACAAAGCTAGGAATGACGCGTCTTTTTGATGCGGCTGGCAAGCATGTGCCGGTGACGGTGCTAAAGCTTGACAACTGTCAGGTTACGGCAGTGCGCACCAAGGAGAAGGACGGTTATTCAGCGGTCCAGATCGGCGTAGGCAAGGCGAAGGTGAAGAACGTATCCAAAGCGATGCGCGGACATTTTGCCAAGGCGAAAGTTGAGCCGAAGCAAAAGCTGGTTGAGTTTCGCGTAAGCGAAGACGCAATGCTTGAGATCGGAGCCGAGCTTTCGGTTGAGCATTTTGTTCCAGGGCAGTATGTCGATGTTACGGCGACTACCATTGGTAAGGGATTTGCTGGCGTTATGAAGCGCTATAAGTTTGGCGGTCTGCGCGCTACCCACGGTGTTTCAGTTTCTCATCGCAGTCATGGTTCGACTGGTCAGAGACAGGATCCCGGTCGCGTGTTCAAGAACATGAAGATGGCTGGACACATGGGAGCTACCCGCGTGACCACGCTTAATGTTGAAGTCGTCGGAGTAGATCCCGATATGAGTTTGATTTTGATTAGGGGAGCGATCCCTGGAGCTGAAGGTGGCTATGTGCAGGTCCGCGATGCGGTGAAGCGCAAGTTGCCTAAAGAAGCTCCGTTACCGGCCGGTTTTAAAACCGCGACGGCAGCTTGAGATTAGAGTGTGATAGGACAGGCAATGAAAGCTACAGTCAAAAATCTTGAGAACAAGGAAGTCGGCACGATTGAGCTGATGGACTCCATTTTCGCTTTGGAGCCTCGGCGCGACATTCTTGCTCGCATGGTCAACTACCAGTTGGCGAAGCGTCGTTCGGGAAATCATGCCGCTAAAGGCATAAGCCAGATCAACGGCACCACTAAAAAGCCGTGGGCGCAGAAGGGAACGGGGCATGCTCGCCAGGGGAGCTTACGCTCGCCGCAGTTTCGTAAGGGCGCTGTAATCTTTGGGCCGGTTGTGCGCGATCACGCTCACGACATGCCGAAGAAGGTTCGTCAGATGGCTCTTTGCATGGCGCTTGCCTCCAAACAGCAGGAAGGCAAACTGCTTGTTATCGATGAGGCCAAGTTGGCGGAACACAAGACCAAGACGCTGGTCAAAAAGTTTGAAAAAATGGGAGTTGTCTCGGCTCTGATCGTCGATGGCTCCAATCTGGACGAGAATTTTGTGAAAGCAGCGAGCAACATTCCTCACATAGACGTTCTGCCGGAGCAGGGCGCTAATGTGTACGATATTCTGCGCTGTGACCTGCTGGTGCTGACCAAGAATGCGGTTGAGCAACTGCAAGAGAGGCTGAAATGAAACAGACGAAAACTAAGAAAGCTACTGCGGTAGCGAAGTTGTTGCCGGAACATTATCAGGTGGTTTTATCGCCGGTAATCACCGAGAAAGCGACGAATGGATCGCAGCACAATCAAGTGACTTTTCGCGTTTTGGGCAGCGCGACCAAGCCGATCATTAAAACGGCGGTCGAGAGCTTGTTCAACGTGAAGGTAAAAGCGGTCAACACGCACAATCGTAAGGGTAAGGCCAAGCGTTTTCGTGGCCGCGCCGGGCAACGCAGCGATGTCAAATTTGCTGTCGTGACTTTGGCTGAAGGTAGCAAAATTGATGTCACAACTGGTGTTTAAGGTTTAGGTAGGGACGTAACATGGCACTCAAAAAATATAGCCCCGTAACCCCCGGTCTTCGGCAGGTCGTTCAAGTCGATCGCAAAGAACTGTGGCACGGCAAACCGGTAAAGGCTTTGACCGAAGGTCTTAACAAGACCGGTGGGCGTAATAATAAGGGACGCATTACCACTCGTCATATCGGCGGCGGACACGCTCGTCGTTATCGTTTGGTGGACTTCAAGCGTCGCAAGTTTGATATGTCGGCTGTTGTTGAGCGTCTGGAATATGATCCCAACCGCACGGCTTTCATCGCTCTCATAAAGTACGAGGACGGCACGCAGTCTTACATTCTCGCTCCGCAGCGTTTACAGGCTGGCGACAAGGTAATTTCCGGCGAGAAGGTTGACGTTAAGCCCGGCAATTCGATGCTGATGAAGAACATCCCGGTTGGATCGATCGTTCACAATGTTGAGCTTCGCCCCGGCAAGGGAGGCCAGATTGCTCGTTCGGCTGGAGCGTATGTTCAAATTGTCGGTCGTGAATCTGGGTACTCTCAGGTGAAAATGAATTCAGGCGAAGTTCGCTTGATCCCGCAAGAATGCATGGCGACTGTTGGAGCGGTTTCGAATGCCGACCACACGAACGTCAAGCTCGGTAAAGCTGGTCGCAAGCGCTGGTTGGGCGTGCGTCCTACTGTTCGTGGCGTTGTCATGAACCCGGTAGATCATCCTCATGGTGGCGGCGAGGGTCGCACTTCAGGCGGTCGTCATCCGGTTACTCCGTGGGGCAAGGGCACCAAGGGAACCAAGACCCGCAGCAACAAGCGGACTAACCGTTTCATTGTACGGCGCGCTAATAAGCGTCGTGATTCACAAGCTGCGTAAATAAGGAGATAGAACAGTGACACGCTCAGTTTGGAAAGGACCGTTCGTTGACGGCTATATGATGAAGAAAGCGGAGAAAGCCCGCGCTTCAGGCCGCAACGATATTATCAAGATATGGTCGCGCCGCTCGACGATTTTGCCGCAGTTTGTCGGCCTTACTTTCGGAGTTTACAACGGCAACAAGTTTTTGCCTGTCTCCGTAAGCGAGCACATGATCGGCCATAAGTTCGGCGAATTTGCTCCGACACGCACTTTCAAAGCCCACACTGCGGGCGACAAGAAGGTCGATAAGGGCGCTAAAGGTTAAGCACGGTAGGAGTTAGTAATATGAGTAAGCCCAAGACAGAACGACAATTGCCAAAAGATGCGGCGAAGGCTAAGGCCTCTGCTATCCGCACCTCTGCGCGCAAATTGAATCTGGTCGCGGCCAGCATTCGCGGCAAGAGCGCAGCTTCGGCTCTGGTGCAACTGAAATTTGAAACTCGCAGAGTTTCGAACGACGTGAAAAAGGTTCTTCAATCGGCGATTGCCAATGCGGAGAACAATCACTCGCTGGATGTTGACAAGCTTTATGTATCTGAAGCATTTGTGGGTCGCAGCTTTGTTATGAAGCGCTTTCATGCTCGCGGTCGCGGCAAGAGCGCAGGCATTGAAAAGCCGTTCAGCAATCTGACGATCATCGTGCGCGAGCGTGAGGACGAGGCTAAGGTGGCCAGAAAAGCCAAGAGCCGCGCAAAGGGTTTATCTACCAGTAAAAAATCAACCAAAGCCACGGCTAAAGCCGCAACGGGAGCCTGATTATGGGTCAAAAAGTCAATCCTATCAGTATGCGTATTGGAGTGAACCGGACTTGGGATAGTCGTTGGTTCGCAAGCTCCAAGACTTTTCCTGATCTGTTGCATGAAGATATTGCTATTCGCAAATATCTGACCAAAAAGCTTGGGCAGCAGGCTGGCGTGGCTCGCATCATAATTGAGCGTCCGTCCGGCAAAGCCAGAGTGACAATTCATTCCGCTCGTCCGGGCGTCGTCATCGGCAAAAAGGGAGCCGATATCGAAAAGCTGCGCAGCGAGCTGGCCAAGATGACCAGCGCCGAAGTCAGCTTGAACATAGTTGAAATTCGCAAGCCGGAAATCGACGCTAAATTGGTTGCCGAAAACATTTCTAATCAGCTGGAGCGTCGCGTCGCGTTCCGTCGCGCCATGAAGCGCGCCGTTCAGTCGGCCATGCGCCTTGGAGCTTTGGGAATTCGCATCAATTGCGGCGGAAGGCTTGGCGGAGCGGAAATTGCTCGCATGGAATGGTATCGCGAAGGACGCGTGCCGTTGCACACCTTGCGCGCCGATGTCGATTACGGAGTAGCTACGGCTTTCACCACGATGGGAACTTGCGGAGTCAAGGTCTGGATATTCAAGGGAGAGATCTTGGATCACGATCCGATGGCGCAGGAAAAGCGCGTGCTCGAAAATGCTCCAGTGCGTTCATAAGACTTGAGGATATACAAAGATGTTGCAACCCAAACGTACTAAGTTTCGCAAAGCTCATAAGGGGCGCATTCATGGCGCTGCCAAGGGTGGGTTTCGCTTGAATTTTGGAGCCTATGGACTGAAAGCCATGGAGCCGGAGCGTATTACGGCGCGTCAGATTGAAGCTGCTCGCCGCGCTATCTCCAGAGCCATTAAGCGCCAGGGGCGTCTATGGATTTTGGTATTCCCGGACGTTCCGGTATCCAAGAAGCCTGCTGAAGTCCGCATGGGTTCAGGAAAAGGCGCTACGGAATTCTGGGCGTGCCGCGTGCATGCCGGACGCATTATGTTTGAGTTGGACGGGGTTCCGCAGGCGGTTGCCAAGGAAGCGTTCTCGTTAGCTGCGGCCAAGTTGCCGATCAAAACGAAATTCATTCAGCGTGAGGCGGCATAAGCCGATAAATAAGGGAACTGTAAGATGTCAAAGAATACAATTAAAGCGGCCGACATCAGGCTGAAGACGGACAAGGAACTAGAGACGCGCATAATGGAGCTGCGCAAGGAACAGTTTAACCTACGCTTTCAAAAAGCTACGGGACAGCTGGCCAATACCGCCCGCGTGACTGCGGTGCGCAAAGAAATTGCCAAGATCACAACCGTGCTTGGTGAACGTAAACGCAAGGTTGCCGTTAAGGTAGCCTGAGGGACAATGGAAGAGTTGAGAGGATAATATGCCACGTCGTGTGTTGCAGGGAACAGTAGTAAGTGACAAAGGCGATAAGACCGTGACAATTCTGGTTGAGCGCCGGGTCATGCATCCGCTTTTCAAGAAGTACATTCGGGTTTCGAAAAAGTACGCCGCGCATGACGAGCAAAATCGTCATAAAGTCGGCGACAAGGTCGAGATCATCGAATGCAGGCCAATCAGCAAGCGTAAGCGCTGGATGGTAGTTGAAGCTGATGCGGCTAAAGCAGTTTGAGTATTTGAAGAACAACAAACAGAACGATCTGAGTAGGGTTTAGTATCATGATCCAAATGGAAAGTGTCCTTGATGTAGCGGACAACAGCGGCGCGAAGCAGGTGCTGTGCGTGAAGGTGCTTGGCGGCTCCAAGCGCAAGGTTGCTACGATTGGCGATATTATTGTGGTGTCCATAAGGGACGCTGTGCCACGTGGCAAAGTCAAGAAGGGCGATGTGCACAAGGCTGTTATCGTGCGCCAGAAATTTCCGTTGCACCGCGACGATGGAAGCTTAATTCGCTTCGATCACAATGCGGCGGTTTTGATCAACAAAGATAAGGAGCCTGTTGGCACTCGTATCTTTGGGCCAGTGACGCGTGAGCTGCGCAATCTCGGCTTTATGAAAATCATCTCTTTGGCTGAAGAGGTGCTGTAATGGCTAGGAATTGCAAGATGAAGATTACAAATAATCGCAAGATGAAAATAAAGAAGAACGACAGCGTGATCGTTATCGCTGGCAAGGACAAGGGTAAGACCGGTGTCGTTAAGGCAGTGTTGCCTTCGGAGAACCGCGTTACCGTTGTTGGAGTCAACATGATTACGCGCCACGTCAAGCCTTCCCAGAGCAATCCTCAGGGCGGTCGCACGCGGCTTGAAGCTCCGCTTCATGTGTCGAATGTGGCGCTAGTCGATCCTAAGGATAAGAAGGCGACACGCGTTGGATTTAAGACCGTGGACAATGGCCGCAAAGTTCGCGTAGCCAGACGCTCCGGCGAAGTTATCGATTGAGCATACGAGTATAGAGAAAGCAACTGCTATGACTGCATCCAAGAAAGAAACGGCAAAGAGCAAATATACTCCTCGTCTCGAGCAGCGTTATAACGAAGTTCTGCTGCCTGCGCTGATGAAGAAGTTTGGTTATACCAATCGTTTGCAAGCTCCTCGCCTTGAGAAGATCGTTATCAACATGGGCGTTGGCGAAGCCGTCAACGACAGCAAGAAGACAAAGAGCGCTGCCGAGCAATTGGCTCTTATCGCTGGTCAGAAGCCGGTGATTACAAAGTCTCGCAAAGCTATCGCGACGTTTAAGCTTCGCGGCGGTCTTGGCATTGGATGCAAAGTGACTTTGCGTCGTGAGCGTATGTATGAATTCTTGGATCGTCTGGTCACTATCGCGCTACCGCGTGTGCGCGACTTCAGAGGATTGTCTTCAAAAAGTTTTGATGGCCGCGGCAACTATGCCTTGGGCCTCAAAGAACAGATCGTGTTTCCCGAAATTGATTTCGACAAGATCGATGAGATCCGGGGAATGGATATCGTAATTTGCACGACAGCGGATACGGATGATGAAGCGCGTGAATTGCTGCGTGGATTTGACGTGCCGTTTCAAATTCAAGGTTAAGCGGGCAGGGGGAAGGAAAACCAATGGCCAAAAAGTCGATGATAGAGAAGAATAACCGCCGTCGCCGTATGAGCAAGCAGAAGCAGGCGAGCCGGGCGAAGTTGAAGGCTTTGATTATGGATAAAGACACCTCTATGGAGGATCGTTTTTCCGCCGTTATGAAGCTGGCGGAATTTCCGCGTAATTCCGCGAAAGTGCGCATTCGCAACCGCTGTGAACTAAGCGGTCGGCCTCGCGCTTTTTATCGTAAATTTAAATTGTCGCGTATTGCATTTCGTGATTTGGCCTCTTCCGGTCAGATCCCTGGTGTAATCAAGTCGAGCTGGTAAGGAGACCCTGATGTCAAATAGTGATCCATTAGGAGATATGTTAACTCGTATTCGCAACGGTCAGATGGCAAATCTGGCGGTGGTGGACTGTCCCTCTTCTTCGTTTCGCAGGCGCGTGCTGGAAGTGATTCAGCGCGAGGGCTACATTCGTGGTTTCAGCGAAGTGCAGCAGGCTAACAAGCAGCCGATGTTGCAGATTGAGCTAAAGTATCATGAAGGCGAAGGCGTGATCCGCAAAATTGATCGGGTGTCGAAGCCTGGTCGTCGGGTTTATGCCGGGATTAAAGATCTTGGACGGGTGTTCAATGGCCTTGGAGTTTCGATACTGTCAACTCCGCGAGGCGTGCTTTCCGATAACGAAGCTCGTGCGCAAAATGTTGGTGGCGAAATTCTTTGCCGAATTTTCTGATTTGGAATTAGTTGAGGTTTTATCATGTCGCGTGTAGGTAAACATCCAGTAGCTTTGCCTCAAGGTGTAACGGCCGATATCAAGGGTCGTACCATTTTGGTGAAGGGCAAGCTTGGGAGTCTGAGCCTTGATTTCCCGTCGGAAGTCGAGGTCAAGATTGTGGACGGGAAAGTTGCGGTCACTCCTGTGGTCGAGAGTCAGCGCGCACGCATGATGTGGGGCACTGCCCGCAACAACATAAACAATATGGTCAAGGGCGTGACCGAAGGTTTCAAGCAAGTGCTTGAGATTGAGGGCGTAGGTTTCCGCGCTGCCGTTCAGGGCAAAGAGCTTGTGCTTCAGATTGGTTTCAGCCACGAAGTCAGATACGCTTTTCCGGAAGGGATTACGATCAAGGCTGAGAAGCCGACAGTTATCCTGGTCTCGGGTTTTGACCGCCAGAAAGTTGGCCAGGTCGCAGCCGAGATTCGCGCTCTAAAGAAGCCAGAGCCTTACAAGGGCAAAGGCATCAAGTATCAGGGTGAGCGCGTACGCCGTAAGGAAGGCAAAAAGAAATAAGATTTAAAGTTAGGATTGAGGGCTAAGTCATGATGAATTCTAAGGAACTGCACGAAAGACGCGCCAAGAGAACGCGTTACCAGATAAAGCAAAAGTCCAGCGGCAAAGTGCGCTTGTCTGTGTTTCGCTCTGGTCAAAACATACATGCCCAAGTCATTGATGACTCTGTCGGCAAGACGATTGCCGCTGCGTCCAGTCTTGAGGCTGATTTGCGCAAATCTCTGAAGACCGGCGCTGATAAAGGCGCGGCTGCGGCGGTTGGCAAGTTGGTTGCCGAGCGTGCGAAGAAGGCAGGAATTACCAAGGTCGTTTTCGATCGCGGCGGTTATGTTTATCATGGACGCGTTAAGGCGTTGGCAGAAGCCGCTCGTGAAGCTGGCTTAGATTTTTAAGATTTCTTGAAGGAGAAATAGAGTTATGGCGAAGCCAAAAAAATCCGAATCGGGCGAAGGCAAGGACAACCGCGAAGGCGGTAGCGAGCTGATCGAAAAGTTGGTCGGCATCAATCGCGTTGCCAAGGTTGTGAAAGGCGGCAAGCGTTTTGCGATGGCCGCTCTTGTCGTAATCGGAGATGGTAAGGGTCGCGTTGGTCTTGGAACCGGCAAAGCCAGAGAAGTTCCCGAAGCCATTCGCAAAGCTACGGAAGCCGCAAAGCAAAAGATGCGCCGCGTACCGCTGCGCGAAGGTCGCACGTTGCACCATGATGTGCAGGGCACATATGGAGCAGGTCGCGTTGTTCTTCGTTCGGCTCCTGCGGGTACCGGCATTATCGCTGGCGGTCCGATGCGCGCTGTGTTTGAAGCTCTTGGAATTCAAGATGTGGTTGCCAAGTCGATAGGGACTTCCAATCCGCACAACATGATTAAAGCGACTTTTGACGCTTTGAGTCAGGTTGCAAGTCCGCGCAGCGTGTCCGTTCGTCGCGGAAAGAAAGTCAGCGACATTCTTGGACGCAAACAAGCCGAACACGGCGAAGCAAAAGAAGCATAAGGAATTCTTCTCATGGCAACTAAGAAAAAGACTCTTGAAGTTATTCAGACGGGCAGCATCACCGGAGTAAAACCCGGAATGAAAGAAACGCTTGTCGGGCTTGGTTTGGGAAAGCCGCGCTCTTGTCGTGAGCTGGAGGATACTCCTGCGGTGCGCGGCATGATTAAAAAGGTGCGCCACTTGGTTTCCGTTAAGGGCGAATGAACTTCTGATCTTAATCAGATAAATAAAGATAAAGGGCTAAGACTATGAAACTCAATGATATACGCGATAATCCGGGCGCTCACAAAAAGAAGATGACGGTTGGCCGTGGCATTGGTTCCGGCAAGGGAAAAACGTCCGGTCGCGGCGTTAAAGGGCAAAAGGCTCGCAGTGGCGTTTCGCTGGGTGGGTACGAAGGCGGTCAAATGCCGATCCATCGTCGTTTGCCAAAGCGTGGGTTCAGAAGCCTTTTCGCTAAGGATTATGCCGAATTGAATCTTGGTCGTTTACAAGCTGCTATCGACGACGGTCGTCTGGATGCGAAAAAGCCTATTACCGAGGTAATTCTCAGGGAAACCGGCGTTGTGTCCAAGTCACGCGATGGTGTTCGTCTTTTGGCGAAGGGTGAGCTTAAAGCCAAGGTTGATTTATTAATTGCAGGAGCCTCGGTTTCGGCTATCGCTGCGGTTGAAAAGGCTGGCGGCAAGGTGACTGTTCCAGTCCCAGCTCCGGTTGTCGCTAAAGAACCCAAAAAATAGAATCATCAAAGTTAAATAAAAATTCTGAGCCATTCCTGCAAAAGCAGGAATGGCTCATTTTCTATGAAAAACTAGCCAGCTATATCCTAATATCTCCTGCATTTTTATGGGGTGGGCTTGTATCGTTGGCATTATGCCTCTATATGTTTCAGGGGCGTGTTTTCTATAACAAAGCCTCTTTTTCTGTCTCAAGCATTTGGTTTGTAAAATGGTCTCTCCTTCTGAAACAATGGCTGCTGGTTTAAGTTTATCCGCATTCAGCAAGGCTACTGAATTAAAGAGCCGCATATGGTTTACCCTGCTTGCGCTCATCATTTATCGCCTTGGCACATACATTCCTGTGCCCGGCATCGATCCTGTTACGCTTGGTGAAATTTTCAAACGTCATGGCGGCGGCATTTTGGGCATGTTCGATATGTTCGCGGGCGGCGCTTTAAAACGTATGACGATATTTGCTCTTAACGTCATGCCCTACATTACGGCGTCGATTATCATTCAGTTGCTCACCGCCATTGTGCCCAGCTTTGAAGCGATGAAAAAGGAGGGAGAGTCAGGACGCGTTCGCCTTAATCAGTACTCACGTTATCTGACGGTTGTTTTTGCTATTGTGCAGTCTTCCGCATTGGCTGTTGGATTAGAGAACATGATGGGGTCTTCGGGTTCTGCCGTTATTATTCCCGGCCTGTTTTTCCGTATAAGTACGATCATAACCTTGACCGGCGGCACAGTGTTCCTGATGTGGTTGGGCGAGCAGATAACGGCTCGCGGAATTGGCAACGGCGTATCGCTGATTATATATGCCGGTATTGTCGCTAACTTGCCGCAGGCTATGGCGCAGACGTTGGAACTGGGACGCACCGGAGCGATGTCCACATGGTTCATACTGTTCATCATAGTGTTGGTCGTTGCGGTTCTGGCGGTCGTTGTGTTCTTTGAGCGCGCTCAAAGGCGCATTCTGGTCAATTATCCCAAACGCCAGGTTGGAAATAAAATGTATGGCGGAGAGGCTTCTCACCTGCCTCTCAAGCTAAACACCTCTGGCGTTATTCCTCCTATCTTCGCATCGTCGTTGCTGCTGTTTCCGTTGACTCTGGCGAGCTTTACCGATGTGCAGCAGAAGGGCGGATTCATGTCTGATCTGGTGGTGCAGTTGGGGCACGGCAAGCCGTTATTCCTTCTGCTCTACGCTGGCCTTATTATGTTCTTCGCGTTTTTCTATACTGCGGTTGTTTTCAATCCGGTTGAGACAGCGGACAATCTGAAAAAGTACGGCGGGTTTGTTCCCGGCATTCGTCCTGGCAAAAACACTGCGGACTATTTCGATTATGTGCTGACCAGACTTACGGCGCTCGGAGCGATTTACCTGGTCGTAGTGTGTTTATTACCTGAAATACTGATGAACCAGTCTGCGGTTCCGTTCTATCTCGGAGGCACGTCATTGCTGATCGTTGTCAGCGTGACTATCGACACTATCTCGCGCATTCAATCTCATTTGATCGCGCACCAATATGAAGGGCTGATAAAAAAAGCCAAGCTGCGTGGAATAAAATAGATAAAGGTAGGCTGACATGAACATCATTCTATTGGGACCTCCCGGAGCGGGAAAAGGCACTCAGGCTCGTCATCTTGAGGAAAAGTACGGCTTGGTGCAGCTCTCTACCGGAGACATGTTGCGAGCGTCCATAAAGCGCGCAGAGCCTCTTGGTCTTGAAGCGAAAAAGATCATGGATAAAGGAGAGCTGGTCCCCGACGATTTGATCGTGCGCATGATTGAGTCAAGAATAGGCCGACCTGATTGCGAAAAGGGATTCATACTGGATGGTTTTCCGCGCACGGTTATTCAAGCGGAAGCTTTGGATAAGATGCTTGCGGACAAAAATCAAAAGCTCGACATGGTGGTGGAGCTTAAGGTCAACGAAGATCTTCTGGTTGAGAGAGTATCTGGCCGCTTTACCTGCTCTAGGTGCGGAGAAGGGTATCACGACAAATTCTGTGCGACTCAAGTGCCAGGAATTTGCGATAAATGCGGCGGTGGGGAATTTACTCGCCGCGCCGACGACAATGCGGAAACCATGAAAGCTCGTCTTGGGGCATACAATAGCCAGACGGCACCGATTCTCCCTTATTATGAGTCGAAAGGGATTTTAAAGTCGGTGGATGGTATGTTGTCTATGCCGGAAGTATTCCATGAGCTTGAAAAGGTCCTGGGTGTAGCCCCATCATGTGGTTGTTCCTGCGGCTGTTCTTGCGAATAATACCCTGTTTTGAGCCAAATGAGGGGTGCCAGTGTATTCCGGCATCCCCTTTAATAAATTACTGTTTTTTAGCAGTATAAATTTTTGTGTACGAAATTTTAACCATACAGCAAGATTTTTGTGGGAAATCTTACCCGCTACATCTAGCTTATCTGCTGGACGATCTTTTTCTTTGATTCTGTACCTTTAGTCTCTTTTATTGTAATACTATGCTGCGCCGCACAATGGCAGCGACTCTTCTGAAAGGGAGCAGTAACGTGAGTCAACTATCTCAACTTAAAGTTCTTATTGCCGACGATCATTTTTTGATCCGGCAGTTCGTGAGGAATACTTTGCAAGACGCAAAGATCACGGACATCCAGACGGCAGCCGATGGGAACGAGGCAATAGATCTCATCCAGAAAGCGCATGACGCTAAACAATCGTATGACGTTGTTTTGCTGGACTGGAATATGCCGACAATATCCGGGCTGGAAGTGCTCAGCTATTTCAGAGCCAAAGCCGAATATGCCGATACCGCGTTTGTGATGCTCACTGCTGAGTCAGAGCAGCAGAACATCATGAAGGCGATTAAAGCCGGGGCTACTTCTTATATTATCAAGCCCGTCTCTCCGGCGGATCTTGGTAAAAAGATGTTTGAGATAAATGAATGGTTGAAGCGCAAACGCCAATCTATGGCAGCGATGCATGGTTGAGGAGGGATACGGTATGTCGCAGGCTGCACGCAATTTGACGCTTGATGATATGATGTCGCAGGAAATTACGACCGCTGTCGTAAGGGCCATGCGCGAGACTTTTGCCGTTGAGGTAATCCCTGGGGATTATGAAATTGGCGAGGGCATGGTTTCGCTTGTCGGAGATGTCTCTGGCGTTATCGGCATGGTGCAGGATCATCTGGAAGGCACGCTTACGATAAGCCTGTCTTTTGATACTGTGCACGACTTATTGCCGCAGATAATCGGCGACGCGGTTTCTATCACTCACGAAATGACGGTTGATGCCGTTGGCGAAATCACCAACATGATTTTTGGGCAGATAAAATCCGATCTCAACAAAAGGGGATATCGTTTTAAACTTGGCATTCCAAGCGTGATTACGGGAAGGGGGCATTTTATCAGCCAGTTCCACCGAGGGCGCTATATGATAATACCGTTCAATGTGAATGGGCACTTGTTCCAGGTGCATGTAGCTTTGCATGCTTTTTGAAAAATACTTAATCGGATTTATCCGTTTGGAAGTTAATGGAAATGTCGGGTGAAGCTTTTTATTCCGAAGTCCCGTCTCCCACTTATACAAAAGTAGGCGAAGCCGTACTCACTGAGGCGGTTCGCCACGTTGATATTATCCATACCTCTCTTGCTGGCATGACGGCGATAGTGCTCCTGTTGATAGGAGCGTTGTCTTTGCCTTTATTTGGCCTGCAACCGGTAACGCATATCTTTCCGCTAATTGTGATGATCGTTACGGTTTTTGTCGGCATCAGCGTTCTTTATTATATGAATTACCGCGTTCATCATCACGTTGCCAATCAGGCGGCATTGACGGAAGTTCTGGTCAACAGCCTGGGGCAAGGGTTTTTGAATTTTGATCAAAAAGGCAACTGCGGCATTGTTTATTCGCAGGCTTGCGCTGATTTACTTGAAACCGTTCCGGCGGGAAAGAACATAGCTGAAGTTTTGCGAGTGCCTGAGTCTCAGTTAAGCGACTTTCGGGATTGGCTCGATATATTGTTTCTGCCCTATCACGCTCTAGGGTTTGACGATGTTGTGAGTTTTCTTCCTCAGTTATTTCCTCACAGTGAGAACCGCAGAATCTGCCTGACTTATCGTCCGATACGCAACAAATCGGGGGCGTTAAAGCAGGTCGTTCTTATAGCGACCGATCAGACGGAAGAATACACGGCGGTACAACAAGCCAAGCAAAAGCAGATTTTTGCTGAAATGATTTGCCGCATATTTAAGGAGCGCAACCAGTTTCAGTTTACGTTGGCGCACTTAAGGGATTTTATTGCCGAAGCGAATTCTCCGAATGTAAAGAGGTCCGATGCGCAGTCGTTTTTACGGCAGTTGCATACGATGAAGGCTGCTGTAAGGCATTTCAGCCTGGTTGAGCTTGGCGAAGTCGTTCATCAGATGGAAATCGATCTTCGCAGTCCGTCGATCGTCACCGATGAGCAATTCCGCAAACAGCTTTTGTCGGGCAGGCAGAAACTATCGACTTCTCTGGATCATGTTATGGGGGAGGTGCGAGGGCTTATCGGGAATGAGCATGATTGGCACGGCACAATTCATGAGATAGAGGAAGCGCAGCTGTATTCTTTCGCCACCGAGATGCAGGGAAAAAATGTCGATCCGGAAATTATACAACATTTTCTTCAAAGCGTAGTTTCCGTTCCTATCAATGACAGCTTGCGTTCTTTCGAGATTGATCTTTTCGATTTAATCAACATAAAGAACAAGCAGCTTAAGCCGATAAATTTTGTAGGAACCAATCCCAGGGTTATGACTCTTCCCATCCGCAACTTCCTTTTCTCGCTGACGCACATTTGCAGAAATATTGCCGATCATGGAATTGAAGCTCCATCGGTGCGCGTCGCTCGCGGCAAGGATGCCGCCGGTCTTGTGACGGTCAGCACGAGCATCGCGGATAACGATAAAATGGGTAAGTGCATAAGCATCGTCATAAGCGACGATGGAAACGGAATTGATCCCGTTCGGATTCGTGAAAAGCTTTCAGTGTCGATGCCGGACGAAGATGGATGGCGCAATGAAGACGATCATTCTGTGATACAGCATGTTTTCGATACCAATTTTACGACGCGGGATAATGTAACCGAATTATCGGGAAGAGGCGTTGGGCTGGAAGCGGTGGCCCTGGAAGTAGAATCTCTCGGAGGAACTATCGTGGTCAACTCTGTGCTTGGCAGCGGCACCAGCTTTGACATAAAGATTCCCTATCGCGTTGATCTAGGTTTTATGTCGAAAAATACCTTCAGTGCGGCATAATTGTTGGCGGTTAACCCTGTTTTTATGCGCAAAACCGGCTTAAAATGGCGGAAAACCTGGACTTCTGAATGCTTGACATAGTGCAATCCATGCCTATACTCCGCCACCTCGGCTCTAAATAAGGGGGCCGGGCCCCTTTTTGCGTCCTGATTTACAGGTTTTGCCTCGGGACTGGAAATGGATAACCGCCGATACCTATTCCGGGTTATCGGGGAGGTTTTTCTATTGGTAAAATGGGTAAGAAAAGCAGGTAAAACTGCTTAGTGAACTTGAAACTTTAAGGAGAGCCGCGTGGCCCGTATTGCAGGTGTAAATATTCCAGCGGGAAAGCCGCTGCATATCGCGTTACGTTATATCTATGGGATTGGCCCAGCCAATTCGCTTGAGATTTGCGAGCGTATTAATATGGACCCAATGAAGCGAGTGAATCAGCTCACCGAATCGGAGCTGCTGCGCATTCGCGAGGATATAGATCGTAATTACAAGGTCGAAGGCGATTTGCGTCGCGAAGTGTCGATGAACATAAAGCGCCTGATGGATTTGGGTTGCTATCGCGGGCTGCGTCATCGCAAGGGTCTGCCTGTTCACGGACAGCGCACACATACTAATGCGCGCACGCGCAAGGGTCCTGCCAAGCCGATCGCTGGCAAGAAAATCGCAAAGAAATAACAGATAACGAACGGGAATAATTTACATGGCTAATGCATCGGCAACAAAATCTTCCGACAAATCTGGTGGCAAAGCGTCTGCCGGTCGTCCGCGTCGTCGTGAGAGAAAGAACATAGTAAGCGGCGTTGCTCATGTTAATGCCAGTTTCAATAATACGGTTGTTACTATTGCTGACGCGCAGGGGAACACCATTGCATGGTCTTCATCTGGATTGATGGGATTTAAGGGTTCGCGTAAATCCACTCCGTACGCTGCGCAGATGGCGGCGGAGGATGCGGGTCGTAAGGCGATGGAGCACGGAGTGCGCACCATTGAAGTTGAAGTTAAGGGACCTGGTTCGGGCCGTGAGTCAGCGTTAAGAGCGCTCCAGTCTGTTGGTTTTATGATTTCGTCAATTCGCGATGTGACGCCGATACCGCATAATGGCGTGCGTCCTCCGAAAAGGCGTCGCGTTTAATATTTTTATTTTTTTTTGTTTTTCTCGAACTAAAGAGGCTGGCCCGTGTTGCAGAAGAATTGGAAAGCCCTCATTCAGGCAAATAAGCAGGTTAATGCTCAGGATGAAGGCAAGCGATTTGCTACTATCATAGCTGAACCGTTGGAGCGTGGATTTGCCCTTACCTTGGGCAATGCTTTGCGCAGGATTTTGCTATCGTCTTTGCAGGGAGCTGCTGTGACGTCGGTTCAGATCGAGGGCGTGTTGCATGAATTTTCTTCTGTCCCCGGCGTTCGCGAAGATGTCACTGACATCATTCTGAACATCAAGGGCATGGCTCTGCGCATGCATACCGATCTGCCGCGCAAAATAAGGCTCAAGGCCGAAGGTCCTGGCGAAGTTCTCGCGGGACAAATTGAAACCGGTTCTGAAATTGAAATCATGAACCCGGACCTGGTTATCTGCACGCTTGATAAGGGCGCGCACCTCTCCATGGAAATGACGGTTGAAATCGGCAAGGGATATATTCCGGCGTCCGCTCTCCGCAAGGAAGATACGCCTATTGGTTTAATACCTGTCGATGCGTTGTTCAGCCCAGTGCGCAAAGTTGCGTATAAGGTCGAGAACAGCCGCGTTGGTCAAGTGACTGACTATGACAGATTGGCTCTTTCCGTTGAGACTGACGGTTCAGTTTCCCCGGAAGATGCCGTGGCTATATCCGCTCGCATTTTGCAAGATCAGTTGCAGTTGTTCATCAACTTTGAAGAGCCGCGTCAGGCGACTGTTCATGAAGCTCCTGTTGGCGATCTTCCCTACAATCGCAATCTTTTGCGCAAGGTCGATGAGCTTGAGCTGTCGGTTCGTTCGGCTAACTGCCTGAAGAACGACAACATCGTTTACATCGGCGACCTGGTTCAGAAGAGCGAGGGCGAGATGCTCCGCACTCCGAACTTCGGACGCAAGAGCTTGAACGAGATTAAAGAAGTGCTGGCTCAGATGGGACTTAACCTCGGGATGCAGATTCCGAATTGGCCCCCTGAGAACATTGAGGACCTCGCCAAGAAGTTAGAGGAACCCTTCTAAGACCAAAAGACGGCTGAATGCTGGAAAACAGGTTCAGACGGAAACTTAATCGGTTCTTGCAAGAGCTGCTGATGCAGAGAGCACAAGAGCCAAGCCATAGAGGAGAGACGTTATGCGTCACGGTATTTCAGGTCGTAAACTCGGTGTAACCACCAGTCATCGTAGAGCGTTGTTCGCCAATATGGCCGCTGCTCTTATCAAGCACGAGCAAATCAAGACGACTTTGCCCAAGGCGAAGGAATTGCGTCCTGTCGTAGAGAAGCTGATTACCCTGGGCAAGAAGGGCGGCTTGGCTAATCGCCGCAAGGCTTTTGCCATGTTGCGCGACGACGACGCTGTCGCCAAGTTGTTCGGCGTTATTACTGAACGCTATCAGAAGCGCGCCGGTGGATACACTCGCGTGTTGAAGGCGGGAATTCGCTATGGCGACGCCGCTCCTATGGCGATGATTGAATTTATTGATCGCGATGTCGAGGCTAAGGGCCTGAACAGCGGTCCTACCGGCGAAAAGGTCGATCAATCCGCCGAAGAAACGGAAAAAGCATAATGCGGAGCATCTCCCTCATCGTTGTTTTGGTGGGGGTGATGGCTCTTTCGTCATGCGTTTCCGGTCGTCCTAAAACCGACACATATAAAGATCGAGACGGCGTGGTGCAGGTAATCGAGAATGAGCGCGAGTCCTGCGTTCACGCGTGTAATTCCGCTTTTGATCGTTGCGGAGATACGGATGCGGCTCGTCGCGCATCGATTGACTCCACGCAGGGCATATTCGGCGCCAGCGCCGGATGCAACAAAAGCCTGGCAAATTGCCTTGGTGGTTGCAAAGGTAGATAACATAAACCTATCATCGGTGTGACATGCTGAAATCTGTTCACCCATTCTTGCTCGCGGTTCTGTTGGCTATTATTGCCGTTCCCGTTTCTGCTCAGGTAAAAGAAGCGCCTGAAAGCAAAGCGCAGGCAGTGTTGAGCTTTGCCCCCATAGTCAAAAAGGCCTCTCCGGCAGTCGTCAATATATATACCCGCAAACTGGTGAAGCAGAGGGTGATCTCTCCGCTCATGGGCGATCCGTTCTTTCAGCAATTCTTCGGCGGAGCGATGCCGCATGGGATGACCAGGCAACGCATGGAGAATTCTTTAGGTTCCGGGGTCATCGTTCGGAGTGACGGATTGATAGTCACCAACAATCATGTGATCGAAGGAGCGGACCAGATAACCGTAGTGCTTCACGACAGGCATGAATATGAAGCAAAGCTGCTGACGGCGGATGAGCATTCCGATCTTGCTGTGCTCCGCATTGAGGCAAAAGATAAAGCCTTGCCGTTTCTTGAGCTGGCAGATTCCGATGCGGCGGAAGTGGGAGACATGGTTCTGGCAATCGGCAATCCATTTGGCGTAGGACAAACTGTCACCAACGGCATTATTTCCGCTATGGCGCGCACTGCCGTTGATATCAACGACATAAATTATTTTAT
>JAQUWX010000023.1 GCA_028692635.1 Alphaproteobacteria bacterium | reverse complement strand
ATGAAGTCCAGCACTTCCGCTCCAAGCCTTCCAGCTTTTCGCATTCCTTCAAAGTCTTTTGGACCATGCAGAATTATGCTGTTTTCAGACTCTGAGGAAAGGGCGTCTTGCATATCGTTTTAAATAGATCCCGATGGTTTAAGATTCATCACAACGCCCGGCACTTGTCCCCATTTTTGCTGATTGGTGGAGATGTACTGTTGCGCGGCTGCGGACTGCATAACCTGGCCGTAATCCGTTGGAGCGCGGTTCGATGACGTTTTTTCCGCAAGCATCAGATTGTAAAGTATGCCGGGGAGTCCTCCGTCCTTTACTTCTCCGCTGCGGATGCCTTCGTCTTGACGCGCTTTCGGGCCCCAGAATAATTCCGTCAGGCGTAGATCTTCAACGCTTTTTTTCTTTTTCTTTTTGGAGATGGGAAGTCCGGTTAGCTCGTCAAATTCTTCTTCAGCTTCGGTTTCTTCCTCCCACTTGCAGTCTTCCCAGTTCACATAGAGAAAATCCTGAACCGCAGACGAGATGAACGGGAAATTGGCCAAAAGCTCACGGAACATGTCCGCGGCGTTTACGATCGACTCTTCTTCAAGGCGGTTGATTTCCGCCTTTTCCTCGTCGGTCTTCATGCCCTTTCGTGCGGCCATCACCGGGACCATGCAATTGTCCTTGAGCTTTTTTGCCCATTCAGCCGATTGCTGCGAGCGTTCCATCTCGCCGTTCTCTTTGTATATATCGGCAATCGTTCTAAAGCGCTTTACCAGACATTCCGACCAGTACCACCAGTCATTAAACGGTGCGCGTTGGCTGTAGCTTTGTGCCATGTTTTTTATCTATTCTCTGTTTATGAGTGTTAGTGAAAATTCGACTCTGACTTTAATCTACTCGCCCCGCAGAGCCAAATGAAGTTTTCTTGCGGTGATGCGGCTGCGTCATGCTGCGCGTCATGGCCGTTTCATGCTCATCCTCGCGAGGAGGACGGGCGTCTCCTATTTGCTCTCTCTCCAGCATGTGGACGAGAATCTCGGGTAGGCGGCCATGCTCCGGTTTTCCGCTGCCTATGCCTTCGTTTAGGCGCTTGTCTGTGCCGCAGAAAATCTCAGTCGCAACCCGTCCAGTGCAATTGGATTCCCATGGGGATTTTAGCAAATGCTGCATATCATGAGATGTCGTCGGTAGGCGACGTAGCACGTCTTTTATATAAGGCTGTAATTTCGATATGACTGTTTCATCCTGCGCTGCAATTTCAGCAGGTGCGCGTTCGGCCAAGCTGCTGTTGTTATCAATCAAAGAATGCAGACGACGCAGGAGATCGACCAGGCTTTCAACTTTGAGTTGACGCTCGTTGTCAGGCAGATACACATCGTGATAGGGGGGCTTGTTATAGACGTGCACCGCCGACGTCAGGCGATCAATTATGATCTCAACCCAATTCTTCCACTCGTCATAGCCGGGTTTGTGCGCGTCCGTGGTCATTAGCCATGCCTCGTTATAAGGTCGGGATCGTACGCTAGAAGCTTTATTTATGCAAGTTTTCAGGGGATTGCGTTAACCATTACCCTTAAGCGATTTTTGCCGTAGCAATAGATCGGCTAGAACGCAGGCTACCATTGCTTCGCCTACCGGCACTGCGCGGATTCCTACGCAGGGGTCGTGGCGGCCTTTGGTGCTTATCTCCGTATTGTTGCCTTCCACGTCTATTGTCTTTTTTTCCTGTAAGATCGAGCTGGTCGGTTTCACGGCAAAGCGAATTACCAGATTCTGGCCCGTCGATATTCCTCCCAGCACGCCTCCGGCGTGGTTGGAGATGAATACCGGAGTTCCGTCAGGTCCAGCTCTCATCTCATCGGCATAGGTGTCTCCGGTGAGAGATGCCGATGCAAAGCCGTCTCCGATCTCTACGCCTTTGACCGCGTTGATCGACATCATCGCGTTTCCAAGCTCGGCGTCGAGTTTGTTGTACACGGGGTCGCCAAGACCTGCCGGAACGCCGGAGGCTATAATCTCAATTACTGCTCCGACCGATGTGCCTGCGTTATGTATTTGATTGAGGTATTCCTCTAGAAAACGGGCGGCTAGTGCGTTCGGGATGAACAACGGGTTCTTATTAACTTCGCTCCAGTCCCATCCAGTGCGGTCAACGACGTGCGGGCCGACTTGTATTACCGCTCCCCGGATAATTACTTTTTCTCCTAGAACTTTGCGGGCGATGGCTCCTGCTGCAACTCGGCATGCTGTTTCGCGTGCGGAGGAGCGTCCTCCGCCGCGGTAATCGCGGATGCCATACTTTTCCATATAGGTATAGTCGGCATGCCCAGGACGGAATTTGTCCTTGATCTCAGAATAATCGCTCGAGCGCATGTCGGTGTTCTCGATCAACATGCTTATTGGCGTTCCTGTGGTCTTGCCTTCATGCACTCCCGATAGGATTTTTACTCGGTCAGCTTCGTTGCGCTGCGTCGTATAAGGAGACTGGCCCGGGCGGCGCTTGTCCAGCCAGGGTTGTATGTCTTCTTCGCAAAGAGCTATCAGCGATGGACAACCGTCCACTACGACGCCTATTGAGGGGCCGTGACTCTCTCCCCATGTCGTAAAGCGAAACAGTGATCCAAAGCTGTTGCTTGCCATTTTATCCCTGTTTTTCTTTGCTGAAGCACTGCATCAGCTCCGCAATCTGTGGAGCTTCGTCAACGGCGATCATTCCGATGTTATGATACCCCGCGTCAACGTATAGCGTTTCTCCGGTTACTCCTGTTCCCAGGTCGCTTAGCAGATAAAGCGCGTTATATCCTACTTCAGTCGTCGTTACGCTGCGCTTTAGCGGAGCGTTGATTTCGTTCCAGCGTAGAATATAACGAAAATCTCCTACGCCACTGGCTGCTAGAGTTTTGATCGGGCCGGCAGAGATGGCGTTCACGCGAATGTTCTTGCCTCCGAGATTTACGGCAAGATAACGCACGCTCGCCTCTAAGGCCGCTTTTACTACGCCCATTACGTTATAGTGAGGGATTACTCGCTCCGCTCCGATGTAGCTGAGCGTAACCATGCTGCCTCCGTCCTTCATCAGCGGCACCGCTCGCTGGCATAGCGCTGTGAACGAATAACAAGATGTGTCCATCGAGCGTAGAAAATTATCACGCGAGGTGTTTACATAATCTCCGTCCAGCTCGTTCTTGTCAGATCTTGCTATGCAGTGGACTAAAAAATCCAGCTTGCCCCATTTCTCTTCCAGAACTTTGAATAACTCGTCCATGCTTTCGTCGCTGTTGACGTCGCACCGGACTATTATGTCAGAGCCTACAGATGCGGCTAAAGGCTGAACTCGCTTGAGGAGGGCGTCTCCTTGATATGAAAACGCTAGCTCCGCTCCCTGTGCCGCGAGGACGCTGGCGATGCCCCAGGCTATTGAGCGGTCGTTCGCCACACCCATGATTAATCCGCGTTTTCCAGCCATTAACTGGCCCTTTATAGGGGCGGATTCAATTTCGTCTGCCATGTGATCTCCATGATATTTAAGGCTTATATATTTTAGGCAATTTACACTAATGGCCTCAATGGTCAAAATTAATCATATCCTCCTTTTAGTTGTTTGACATTTTTACTGATAATTGGCTATAACCCGCCCATTCCCGAGAAAGCGGTAAGGGGCGTTCGCGCCTTTTACACGTCGTTTGGAATCTTATGATTCTTTGCGAACTATCGGGACAACAATGAAAAAAGGAATAAGTAGTTATGACAAAGCGTCTTGAATCTAAACATAAAATAGATCGCCGTCTCGGCGTCAACCTCTGGGGTCGCCCCAAGAGCCCAATCAATAAACGTGAATATCGTCCCGGTCAGCACGGTCAGCGTCGCACTAAGCCCTCAGATTACGGCGTGCAGCTCATGGCTAAGCAGCGCTTGCGCGGATATTACGGCAACATCGGCGAGCGTCAGTTTCGCCGCTATTATCAGGAAGCCGTTCGTCTTAAGGGCGATAACGGTGAAAATCTGATCCAGCTTTTAGAACGCCGCTTGGATACTGTCGTTTATCGTTTGAAATTTGCTGCGACGGTTTTCGCTTCTCGCCAACTCGTCAATCATGGCCATATTCTTGTTAACGGCAAGAAGGTCAACATCTCTTCGTATCGCGTTAAAGAAGGCGACACAATCGAAGTGCGCGGTAAGGCTAAACAATTCGCTCCGGTTCTGATGTCTATCGAATTGGCCGAGCGCGATGTGCCTGACTATGTGCAGGTCGATTATAAGGAAATGAAAGGCTCGTTCGTTCGTATTCCTGCTATGGGAGACGTTCCGTATCCCGTTCAGATGGAGCCGAACCTCGTTATCGAATACTATTCTCGTTAATCGAGATTGTGAATTAAACGCGGCTCCTGCGGGGGCCGCGTTTTTTTTTGTGCTTAATGCATTGCTGAAAATCTCAATTGTTTCCGTGTGGATTTCTTAATGTGAAAGTCTTGTTAAGCTTTTAGTAACCAACTATTTGAAACTATTGGCAAAATTGTTTTGATTGCTCGTTTCTGGTAATATGCATCTCGTATTCTAGCTTTTTAAGTATAGCCATTTTAGCTGTTAATAATTTCGAAACTATTTGAGAAAGCTATTGGAGGAAGTTATGTTGACCGTGGAAGTTCAAAACTATCCGTTTTCAGTAGTTGTTCCCCCCTATGAGTGGTGGAACGTAGAGGGTTACAATAACGTGGCAATGCCAAAAGCAACATTGCAGGCTGTGGCGAGTATATTGGGCTATGTTGATGGCCCATATACGAGTGGAATAGCTGCGATTTATCCCACGCCTGATGGAAAGCTTATTCGTATTCCTATTGCAGAAAATCGTACTTATCAATATGACGAGGCTACAGAAATCCCAGCAACTCATCCCGCTTGGTCGGCATTTCGTGATATCTCAAGACAGGGCCGGGTTGACATTCAGACCAACGAAGAAGGGCCTTATGGTCCTCCGGCTAATGAGCGCAATATAGTTTATCTTAAAGAAATTATAGAACGAGATATGACTGCGGCTCGAGCTTATATGGAAGCTAAAAGATTGATCCTTTAATCGCCATGTTTCTGCTTGGGAGATGTGACGATGGACGCTTTTTGGCTTAGTCCCGATTATGTTTGGCTTGACGCCGATCAGATTATTGAACGTGTTGATGCTGTTATTAAAACGGATGGTACGGCGGCCTGTCCTTATGATGGTCGTGCTCATCTTTATACAGGGCCACATAAAGGAATTTATGGCGACGGCAATATTCTTAATTATATCCACGAAATAAACAACAATCATGAGCGAGCAAAGTTTCTTGCTCCAATTTATAATGCGCTTTTAATCGACGATATGAACATCTCGCGCCTTGTTTTGAATAATGTTGATGGCACAGGAATTGGTGTTTACTCATATCTTAAAAGAACGCATTTGGACTTGCATCCTACTTTTTCTGATCTCGAAGCGGATCGCGTTATGCGGTATGTTTCTAAGTATTTTGTCGATGGGCTGTATGGAGTGATTACTACATCTGTTTGTGGAGCGGGTAGGGATCGGATTTTCTTTGATACTGAATATCCTCGGCTTAGTCAGGAAACGGCCGATTTAGTCACCGGTCTTGCAAAATCCAAAGACATTGAGACGGTCAATGATGGATCTATTATTAATATCCGAAAACTTTGGAAGCAGGACGCCATCGAAATCGCCTATCGCGTTATTTGCGTTGACGAGCAGGATAAATTGCGTCGGACAGCTTGGGATTTGGCATCCAAAGAACTTATGCGGCATTACCTTGATGTCGAAGAATTTTATATGATCGATCGTCAGCAAGTGTGGAAAAGCGCATCAAAGGAAGTTTTTGCAGGATGTGTGGATGCGTACGATCTTATGTGTTTAGATTCCAGATTAAATGCTACAGATAAAGTCAGGAAAAGATCGCCTGAATTTTGTGGCACTCCTTCCGAACGGTTTTCTAAAAAAGAGCGGAATTTATTTTTGTTCACTGTTAATATTATGCTTAAGGAGAATTATTCCGGTCTTGCTCTTGCTGGGCAGCGATAGGCCTAGGAGCTATTTCCACTCTGCGCCCTTGCGCGGGTCGTAGGGTTTTTTCTTGGACCATTTTTCGATGAAGTCGGTCAGATCATTGTCGGGATTGTCCGGAAGCGCTATTTTTATTTTTACAAACATGTCTCCCGGAGAATTCTTTGCTCGGGGAACTCCTTTGCCTTTTAGACGTAAGATCGTTCCTGCATTCGCTCCTTTGGGGACTTTTACCGATACATGCCCTTCAAGCGTCGGGACTTTGATTTGCGCTCCCAATAGCGCTTCCGATAGGCTTATCGGTAATTCAATGTGAAGATCGTCAAGCTGGCGGGTGAATAGCGCGTGCGGCTCAACGTGGATGTCGATTATGGCGTCTCCAGATTCAAGCCTTCCGGGCATGCCTTGGCCTCGTAGGCGGAGCTTGTGTCCGTTGTCGGTGCCAGGAGGAATCTGGATTTCTATCGTTTTGTCGTTCGCTAAAGATACTCGGCGTTTGCCTCCAAGACAGGCTTCTGTGAAGGAGACATTCAATGTGTAGCTGATATCTTGTCCTCGCGGAGTTCCGCCTCGGGGGCCTCCGCGTTTGCTTCCGCCTCCAAAAAATTCAGCGAAGATGTCTTCAGGCGCGAACGAAAATGGGTCTGTTGCCGATCCGCTCGATGAATAGTTGTATGTGCGGCCTCGGGGGCCTCCTCGGCCAAACGGGTCGGCATCCCTGAAAGAAAAACCACGGTCGTTTCCCATGGCGTCAATTTCTCCACGGTCAAATTTCGCTCGCTTCGTTGGGTCCGATATAAGATCGTATGCTGCCGTGACTTCTTTGAATTTTTGCTCAATGTCCTTGCGGCCCTGGTTGACGTCAGGGTGGAGCTTCTTCGCAAGCTTGCGATACGCGCTTTTTATTTCAGCTTCGCTTGCCGAACGGTCAACGCCAAGTACTTGATATGGATCACGCATGGTCAGCAATCGGATAACAGGGATCAGATATCAGAATAGTCTGACTTCTGATCCCCGTCTTCTGATTTCTGCTTACTGCACGATCTTCCATGAGCCGTCAGGCTGCTGGCAGGCTTTGCCGTAGCCTTGCTGCTGTTTCCCGCCAACAGTTATGTTTTGCTGGAATTCGCGGCAATATGCTCCGTCGTTCGCGTATCCGTCGCGGACAGGCACAACCGATCCCGAATTTCCGCTCTGCGGATTGTTCCAGGTTATCTGCTGGCCCAAGGGGGCTGTGTAGGCGCGGCTTTCAGCTCGCGACAGTTCCGAACGGTCGGCTTTGTCTAGCGAGGCTCCAATTTCGTTGCCAAGCCATCCACCTAGCAAAACGCCCGCTCCTGTGGCTACTAAATTGCCGGAACCTTTGCCAATTTGGCTTCCGAGAAGGCCGCCAGCCGCTGCGCCGCCTAGAGTTCCTATGGCCTCTTTATTGCCCATGTTGCTCGCCTGGCAGGCGGAAAGAAGCATGGCGAAGGCTAGACTGGCGACTAGTGATTTACGAATCATGTTAGACCTCATAAGTGATGGGATAACCTACTTTTAGCCTAAAGTTGAATCTTGGCGCAACTATGTTCAAACTATAGCCCAACTTCGGGGATTCTACCTCATGACAATCGTTAAAGATCAAGAGAAGATTAGGAAGGATAAGCTGCGGCAGCAGGCTACTTATGTCAGCTGCGCTGTGGCTTTTACCCTCATTCTGGCAAAGGCGGTCGCATTCCTGCTTACCGACTCTGTGGCTATGTTGTCCTCCTTATTGGACTCTACTTTAGACCTTTTGGCTTCTGCTGTGGCCATGTTCAGCATAATGCACGCCTTAATGCCCCCAGATCACGATCACCGATTTGGTCATGGAAAGATCGAGGCTCTGGCTTCTTTGGCTCAAGCGGCCTTCATTATCTGTTCGTCCTTCATGCTATGCTATGCGGCTATAGGGAGATTTTCAAATCCGCAGGAGGTTCAGCATTCCTCTGTCGGATATGCCGTTATGATCTTCTCTATAATCGCTACGATAGGGCTTTTGAGATTCCAGCGGCATGTAATAATTCAGACCGATTCAATGGCAGTTAGCGCAGATATGCTGCATTATACTGGCGATCTTATGTCTAATGCTGCCGTTATCGCTTCTTTGTTTCTTCAGCAGCTTACGGGATTGCTTTGGTTCGATCCGGTTTTTGCCATAGGGATAGCTATTTCTCTTATATATAGCGCCTGGCAGATTGCGTCCGGCGCTGTCAGCGTTCTCCTTGATCGCGAATTATCCGAAGAAGAACGCAACAAGATAGCGGCTATAGTTTTGGCTCAGCCCGAAGTTCGTGGCGTTCATGATATTCGTACTCGCTCGGACAGCCATAAGGCTTTCATTGAAATCCATATGGAATTGGATCCTTTGATGTCGTTGAAGGACGCTCATGAGATCGCAGAAAAAAGCATGGACGATATTTCAAAAGAATTCGCTAATGCCGATACTATTGTGCATTTCGATCCTGCCGGTATGCCAGAAACCAGACTTGATAATGAGATAAATGAGAGAAAGAAATCGGATTAGATATGCCTGACGTTCTTATGATTACCGGTTGGTTCGCTCATATGCTGCTTTTGGCTGGAGGGGCGGCGCTTGTTGCTCATCGCTTAAAGTTCCCTCGGCGCGACTGGCCGTTTATCGTTTTTATTCTGGTTTGGGTCGATCTCGTTCTTGCCGGGCATATTGCAAGCTTGGCTCAATCTCTGAATAATCTTGGGTTTTATATCGGCGCTTCTGTCGTATCGCTTGGTGCTCTCGCGTTGGTGTTGCGATATGTTCACACTGCTTCAGCTCCTTTGATGGAATATCCAAGGCTTGAATTTGCAAGCATTAACAATCCTGGCGCTAGAAAATTTACTTTGTGGGCGCTTGGAATTACTTCAGGGCTGGTTTTGTTTTTCGCTTTGGTTGTCGTTACCAGTTCCTATCCAGATAACGCTGACTCTATAATATACAGGCTGCCTCGCGCTTTCTGGTATGTGAGCAATGGCAGCTTTTTGCATCCGTTTGACGCTTTGGATAAACGCCTTATTTTCTATCCTCTCGATGGCGTCGCTCTTTATGTGCCCATGGTTCTTTATGCTTTGCCGGGGGTGTTCCACAATTTTCCTTCGCTCATTATGTGGCTGGCGGTCGCTTATTCGTCGTATCGCTTCGCTAGAGAGTTGGGCGCAGAAAAGCTGATCGCTTTCTTCGCTGCCTGGCTTGTCTCTATGACGCCAAATATTATGGCTCAGTCGGTTTCTACTAATGACGAGATACTCGCTTCTGCGGCTCTTCTTGTCGGGCTGTTTATGGGATGGCGGTGGCTGGTTACGGGAACTCGTAGCTATTTTCTTCTGGCGGCCCTGTCGGTCGGGTTGAGCGTCGGGACTAAGCTGCATATCGTTTTTCTCTCTCCGCTTATTCTTGTCGCTTTGGGAATTGCTGTCGTTCGGGTCGTTCGTTCTCCGCAGCTGATTAAAAAATGGGCCGAGGCTATCGGTTCCAGGGCAGGGGTTGTTAGTGTTATTGCCGCTCTGGTTATGATCGTTCCGTTCCTTTTTTATAACTATGCTTCATCAAATAGATTTTACTTCCTGGGCGATTTTGCTCATGACGTTTTTAATCTTAAAAGCAGTTTGCAGGGAGCTTTGCAAAACCTTCTTATCTATACCTCGCAGATGGTTTTTGCTCCTATCGCGGATTTGAACGTGTGGCCTATTTCTTCGGATAGGCAGAGCTTTAACAATATGCTGAATAAGATTACTGCTCCTTTGATTGTTCCGTTTATTAGCAAAGATCCTTCGTTCTATCACGCTTCCTATCGGTTCGTTGGAGTCACTATTCCTGTTTCTGTGCGCTTCCTTGAATTCAGTTTGTGGGCTGGATTCGTTTGGACGCTTTGGCCTCTTCAGATCGCTCTTATAGCTAAAAATCTGAAGTCATTCGCTTTGAAGCCGCTGTTTCTTTTGCTGGCTATGACGCCTTTGCTTTGGCTTGTTCTGTGGTCTTTCTCTACTTTGTATATGGAAGGGACCGCTACTTATTTCTCGTTTTATTTGACTGTCGCCGCTCCTGCTGCCGTTCTTTTGTTTCTGCCAATTCGTAGAAATATTTTTAATGAATTGCGTTGGGTGATGATTGTGATCGTCGCTCTTACCAGTTTCGTTATTGTCGGAAATATATTCGCATACAGCGGATTTAGAAGCGTTCCCGATATCGTTCGCACTGCTAACTGGCCGTTCGATTGGCTTTTGTTCGATCGTGAAATTGTAAAAGAAATACGAAAGGCGGATCGCATTCGCGTGGTTTATACGCATGAAAAGATGCCATATTTCGCTTTCATGCGTTGGAACCCAAGGGCTATATATACGGATCCTTATAAGCCATTGCCGGAGAAGGATACAAACAGGACTTTGCAGATCATTCCTGCCAGCAGTTTTAATTTTTCAGGATTTATGCCGGTAAAAATTCCAGGAAAGTTAACCCCGGGCGCTACTTTCCTCGGATTGATGCGCGGTATCGGGCGGGAAGCTATATTCGCCGTGGGCAACGATGTCGAAAAACGTCACGTCAATGAATCTGATTATATTATTCCGCAGATAAAAGTTTATACCAATAAAGGAGGATTTGTCGTAAGTCTGGTTCCGGAAAATGTGGCCGGATATAATTATGACGATAATCTCGAATTCCGTTATGAAATTCGCGCCGGGGAAAACTTTTTGCAGGTGAGGGACTGGTCCAGGAATATCGGAATGCTTGAGGCTATTAAAAACGATCCTACCGAATACCAGCACCATTTGACTATCAAGGTGCGCTCGGCTTGGAGCCATAAAGAGCTGGCGACCAGGTCCTATCAGATTTTGGGGCCAGGCGCATGGCTCCCCGATGGGCCGGAGTATTAGGCAATGCGCGTGAGCGAGATAGCGTCAGAAAGATTGCTGCTCGTTCTCGGTGTGACTCTGTTCGCGGCGCTGAGCTTTTGGAACATTTATTATCTGCCCATGAATATGGACGAGTCTTTGATTTATCATCGGCTGGCCTGCGACTCTCATCCATTTTATTTTATGCATATCTTTCGTGAGGACTGCGTAAATCTTCACGAGCTTGTCGCTCCGTTCGGATTAAAGATAGCTCGTCCTTACGCCTATATCGGGCCGTTTCAGGGGATGCTTTATGCTCCATTTTATTATTTGTTCAATTCTCCTGAGGCGCAGTACTGGTTCGCTTTGATTTTTTTCGTTCCTTTCGCCTGGCTTATGGCTCGCGCCACGCCAAAGCCAATCAGGACTTTTCCAATCGTTCTTGCCTGTATGCCGCTTATCATACAGTTCGTTCACGATGACGGAATTTTGAAACTTATAATGCTTTCGTTTCCTATCGGCGCAATTCTTCTTAGGAAGATTTTGGACGCTAAAGGCGCTTTGCATTATGTTTATGGGGCGCTGTTCGCGGGGCTTGCGTTCTTTAATATATTCGACAAAATATATTTTATTTATCTGTTTCCGTCTTTCATATTCTTCTGTCTGGCCATGCTTGATGAGCCAAATTGGAAAAGTTTGATCGAGCGTTTGCGGCAAGCCGTTCCTGTGATTTGCATGATTGCCGTTATCACGGGAGTTTTGACGCTTGTGCTTTTGTTTTCCACTATGAGCGATGGGCAATACTATCTTTCGTGGTTGATGAATTTTGCTCAAGATAAAAGATCGTTGGGGCAGTTGGGCTCTTCGTTCTGGTTCTTTGCTTTTTTCTGGCCTGCTTATGCTCACCATATTCTCGATATGGGTATGGCTCTTTCCGATATGCTGCCGATGATGGCTTTGACTCTTTTGTGGGTGGCTTGTTGTATCGTTGGGGCTTTCAAATTTAAAAATCATATGCCTGTGCGATCCGCTTTGCTTTTGCTCTCGCTGTTTTCTATGGCTTTCGTTTTTCTTATTTTCCGTAATGTCTGGTCGGCTCACCATTTTATATATTTATGGGTGCCGGTTCTTATTCTGTTGGGGGATTTTGTCGCTCGCGCCGATCGCAAATGGCTGCTGGGAACCGTGCTTGGGTTTTTCGTCATTAATGGGCTTACTTTGCTTTATCTGACTCAGGCTCCGGTTTCCGTCACTGCCTCTAAAGATAGGGAGGCTATATTCGATTATCTGCAAAAAGAGATTCCCGCTTCTCAATCCATAGTTAATTTCTCGTCGTGGGGCGGGTATTATATTTATGCTCTTTATGCTCCTAAAGATCAGCTTGTGACTTATACTGAGCCGCTTACTCAAAAAGATGCCGAAAAACTAATCGAAATATCCAAAAAAACCGATCGTAAAATTTATAACGTGTGTTTCGGCCTAGGCTGTAATGAGGCTTTCTTAGGTAAGATTTTCGCGGATAAGCTGGCTTTTTCTCGCCTGCTTCCCGGCCTCCGCTCCTGGAGACTATTCGTCGGCCAGCCCGTCAATAAAGAAGATAAATAATCAGGGTAAAAAGCCTGTTTTTTTGCCCTTTAAGCATCGTTTCGCTTGCGCTGCTTCTCTAGCTGTGGCAAAAGTCGCCGCCTAACCTTTTTTCCTATGTTCGCTGCCGTAGCTCAGGGGTAGAGCACGTCCTTGGTAAGGACGGGGTCGTAGGTTCAATTCCTATCGGCAGCACCATTTCTTCCTTTGTATTTCAAAGACTTACGCGCCATATTTTGGCGCCCAAATCGTTAAAATCTGCCCGATTTTATCCCGTGGAAGCACTGTGGAAGCAAAAAGCTGAAAACCAGAGCGTAATCAAGCGGGTATCTGGGGGCGAAGAATTGCGATTATGTTGCTATTTAAAGCGACTTCTCCAACTTTAAAATTTTACGCGGGATGTTCATGCCGCTTTCTGAAAAAATCGCTTTCGAAGCCATAAAGCCACGCCCACGAGGCCGATCATGACGGGAACCTCGACCAGCGGGCCAATGACGGCAGCGAAGGCAACGGGGGATGCAAGCCCAAAAGCGGCGATGGCAACAGCAATGGCCAACTCAAAATTGTTGCTGGCGGCGGTGAAGGCGGCAGCTGTGGTTTTGCCGTAGGTTACGCCAATCATTTTGCCCATAACAAAGCTGACCAAGAACATGACGATAAAATAAACCGTCAATGGGATCGCGATGCGCACAACATCCATCGGCAGTTTCATAACCATATCGCCTTTGAGCGAGAACATGGCCACGATGGTGAATAAAAGAGCTATGAGCGTTATCGGATTAATCTTGGGAAGGAACTTTGTTTCAAACCATTCCCTCCCTTTGGCGCGGATCAATATCTTGCGGGAGGCATAGCCGCCGATAAAGGGAATCCCAAGATAGATGAAGACGCTTTCCGCGATGGTCTGGAAACTCACGTCAACCATGCGTCCTTCCATACCCACGAGCGGCGGGAGAACGGAAAGGAAAAACCATGCATAGACGCTGAAGAAGAATAGCTGAAACACGCTGTTAAAAGCCACCAGCGCGGCGGCATACTGATTGTCGCCCTCGGCTAGCTGGTTCCAGACAATCACCATCGCAATGCAACGCGCAAGGCCGATGATGACAAGACCCGTCATGTATTCGGGCTGGTCATGCAGAAAGAAAACGGCCAGCGCAAACATCAAGGTTGGGCCGATAATCCAGTTTTGCACCAGCGACAGGGAAAGAATCTTCCAGTCCTTAAAGACAAGTGGCAGCTCTTCATATCTCACTCGCGCCAAAGGCGGATACATCATCAAGATGAGGCCAATAGCAATCGGGATATTGGTCGAGCCGACCGATAGACTGCTTAAAAAAGCAGGAGCGCCGGAAAAGAATGCCCCGAATGAAACGCCAACCGCCATCGCCAGAAATATCCAGAGCGTCAGAAAACGATCAAGGAAAGAAAGGCGTTTAGCGGCAGGCTGGGACATAGGGTTTCCTTTCGATTACAAAGACACACCGAACACCAAAGTCAGGCTGTAATAGAGGCCAACGAGGATAAAGATGGCTCCGGTTATTTTGCGTGCCCAATGCTCGAAGGCGACGATCCGGTCATAGGCTTTGGCAACCTTACTGGCTCCCATCGCGATCAGGACGGCAAAGAGCAAAACGGGCAAGCCCGTAGCGATACCGTAAACGGTCGGCAAAGCGAGGCCGGATTCTTGTTTAAGCGCCAGAGGGATCAAACTGCCAAAAAACAACGCCGCCGAGGTCGGGCAGAAAGACAGGGCAAATACGATGCCCAAAAGTCCAGCACCCCAGAAACCCATTTTCTCGATCTTGCGGCGGAAAGCATCGCCCATGCCGCCACCGCTACCCATGCTGAAGGTAATCATTTCAAGCAGCACCATGCCGACAAGGATCATCAAAGGCCCCAAGGCGAGGTTCATGTATTTCTGAAGCGCATTGGAGAGAGCCGGAGCCGACAAAAGACTTGAAACAAGAACGACACCCAAAAGCCCATAAGTCAAAGCGCGGCCCGCCGTGTAGAGCGATCCCGCCCAAAACACCTTGCGTGGGTTGCCCACGCGCCTCCCGACAAAGGACATGGCTGCGACGTTTGTCGCCAAGGGACACGGGCTGATGGAAGTCAGGACGCCCAGCCAAAATGCCGAGACGAAGGCGAGGACAAGTTCTGACATTAACCGCCTGCCTTCAAAAGATTGGTCGTCTCCTCACGCACAAACGACACAAACGCATCGTGATCGCGCACAAGTTGCCAGACTTCATCCAGACGCTTCCAATCCTTTTGCTCTTGCCCTTCATAACGCGCAAGAACGACCGAACGGGATGCAAGTTGATAATCCTGAATGTAATGCTCGTTGCCTGCCTCTTCGATATTCACGACTTTCAGTTCGACACGACCATTTTGAATGTCTTGAGCAAAGCCGCCCTGAATAGCCTCGGTCGTTAGTTCTTCGATCTTGCGGCACGTTACACAACGTACATTGCCGTGAAAATAGTAAGCGATGACCTTGGGGGCCAAGACGGCTTCCGGTTGTTTTTGCGGCTGGCTGGTCTGCACCGTTTCGGCGGCCACGGGTTGCTGTGTCGCTTGCGCTTCCTGCGGCGCAGAAGGCGCTGCGACAACCATGCTATCAACGGGCTTTGTGCCCGTTTCCTTAGCGATAATTGTGCCTACACTGGCGAGGACGAACAAAAGCAAAAAGAAGGAAGCGACTTTCTTGGCGTTCATACATAAGTTCCTTTGTTAGTGGGTCCTACTGTCCCGGCCCGTTTGGGGATTGTCTGAATATTTCACGGCTATCCAGCAGATAACTTGCGGGGGCTACGCGATGAACGGTTCCCCAAACCAGCGCGAGGGTCAACAAGATGGCGACAACGATTTCCCAGCGAATAGCGCGGGACTCTTTAGTTTCTGCCCGTTGCCTAAGATACCCCGCCAGAGGCTTGCGGTTTAACCAAAGGTGCAACAGACCGATTGCGATAAAGGCAAAGCCAAAGACGATATGAAGGTCGCTCCATTCCCATCGGTCAAGCGCCAGCATATGCCAGTCCATCTGACGCGCTGCACGTCCCGATGGTGCGATGAATAGAACAATGCCGCTAACGGAAACGACCACGAAACCCAGCACCATCAAAAGCGCGGTCAAAGCCCGCCCTTGGATGGTGCTGCTTTTCATGCTTTTGCCCCTCGCAATAGGTCAGAAGCCGTTGTAACAACTTTCGAGACGGCATCTTCTGTTGCGGGACTTTGACCTTTGGTAAAGCCAAGCTCATGCAGCTGGATGTGATCAAAAGAGGTAAAGCCTGCTTGCTCCAAGCATTGCTTGGCACAGTTGAGCGGGCAACCATCAAGGACCAAAATGGATTGTGCGGCCTCGGTGGATTTAACAATGCCGCTGACACGCCCGCCGATCCCTGCAAGACAAAACATTTTTCCCGCGCCGTCTTTGGTGAGTTTGCGTGCGGCGCGATCCGCGATCTCGCCCACATCGGCAGCGCCGGAGCAGGAGAAGATCAATTTTGGCCCGACCGAGCAGGAACAACCGCAGCTGGGTTCTGTTGTGTCGCTCATTTACTTTGCCTCGCGGATAAGAAGTTTCTTCAACTCATCGGCGGCGGGGATTTTGCCGACGCATTTGACCTCGCCATCGACGACGAGCGCGGGCGTCATCATCACGCCAAAGCTCATGATCTTTTCGATGTCGGTGACTTTCTCGATCTCATAGGTCGCCCCCATGTCCTTGGCCGCGTTTTCGGCGGCTTCGGTCAGAGCTTTGCATTTAGGGCAACCTGTGCCGAGAATTTGGATTTTCATACATATTCCTTTCTGTGAATTTGATCGTTTGTGCTTCTGCATAAGCAGCAATTTGTTTTGCTCGGCTCTATTTGGATTGTCGCGTGATGGATGTTGAAATGTTCTTCAAGCTCTTCTGCTAAATGCGGCAGAAACCCATTTTGAGGATTTCCTTGCGGCATAATAAGGTGCGCGGTCAGGGCGTTCTTGGTCGTGCTGAGCGCCCAAATATGTAGATCGTGAACAGCCTCGACCCCCGTTTGTTTTTCAAGCCATGCCTTGATGGCTGCACTATCTACCGAGGCTGGAACGCCATCCAACGTAAGACGAAGTGAAGATTTCAAAAGGCTATAGGTTGCTATCGCGACCATAAGACTGACGGCAAGTGCGACAACGGGATCAACCAATGCCCAGCCCGTGAAGAAAACAACTGCACCGCCCAGCACAACGCCAAGCGAGACAGCGGCATCCGTCATCATGTGGAGAAACGCGCCTTCGGCGTTCAAATCGTCGTGCCTCTTGGTGCGAAATAAAAGCGCCGTTCCGGCATTCACAACAATCCCGAGCGCGGCAACGCCCATCACAAATCCAGCCGAGACATCAACAGGCTGGGAAAATCGATGAATGGCCTCCCATATAACAGCGCCAACACCCAGCATGATGACCAGCGCGTTGACAAGCGCCGCTAGAATGGTCGCACGGCCATAACCATAGGTATAGTTGCCATTGGAAGAACGTTTAGCTGCGACAACAGCACCCCACGCCATGAGCAAACCCGCAACGTCCGTCAAATTGTGCGCGGCATCAGCCAGCAAGGCGAGAGAGCCAGACCTTAACCCCGAGCCAGCCTCAACAAGCACATAACCCACATTCAGCGCCACAGCCCATTTGAAGGCCGTATTCAGGTTGTTTTGCGAAGGTTTTGGAGCATGAGAATGTGTGTGCATAGACCTCTCACACAAAGAAAGCATTGAACAAATAGCCAACGGCCAGAATGCCTAGGCCTACCACGCCAAAGTAAACGGCAATCAAACGAGCCGTCAGAACCTTGCGAAGGATAATGGCTTCCGGCAGAGAAAGAGCAGTAACGGACATCATGAAAGCGAGAACCGTTCCGAGCGCCGCTCCTTTGCCCAACAAAGCCTCGACAACAGGGATGATCCCCGCTGCGTTGGAGTACATGGGAATGCCAACGAGAACCGAAGCCGGAACCGACCACCACGCATCTTTGCCCATGATAGAGGCCAAAAGCTCGGCAGGCGCGTAGCCGTGGATAAAAGCTCCGGCGGCAATCCCCGCGATCATCCAAGGCCAGACCTTGCCGACAATTTCCCGAACGGCGGTTAGGCCTTCCTTGATCCGATCAACGGCGGTGATTTTTTCTGATGGAAGCTCAATGGCCCCGGCGCGGGCATTTCGAACCCAATCTTCCAGCCAGCCTTCAAGATGAAAGCGCCCGATAATCCAGCCTGCAACAATCGCAACGCCAAGCCCAAAGGCAAGATATGCCACCGCGACTTTCCAGCCGACAAGGCCGAACAGAAGCCCCAGCGCAACTTCATTCACCATCGGTGCGGAAATCAGAAATGAGAAAGTGACGCCAAGTGGTACGCCAGCGGATACAAAGCCGATAAACAAGGGAACGGCAGAACAAGAACAAAACGGCGTAACAATCCCAAGACAAGCTGCCGCAATATTCCCAAGCCCTTCGTTTTTGCCCGCCAGCAAGGCGCGTGTGCGTTCCGGTGAAAAGAAGCTGCGCACGACGCCCATCAAAAAGACAACGAGCGTCAGAAGCATCAAAACCTTGGGCGTGTCATAAAAGAAGAAGGTGACCGCTTCGTGCATGTGGCCTTCCTGCGCTATGGGCAGAAGCGAGACAATCCAGTCCGAAAACGGCACAAGCTGGCTATAGAAAACAAACCAAAGAGCGATCCCAACAAGCGTGCCAAAGACCCATAAAGTTGGCGACCTTTTTTTGACTGGCGGCTCTGCGCCCGCCGCTTCAGCCTGACACTTACACTTCATGCTGCTTTCCTTTTCGATGGCTTTTCAAGACCGAGCGCGGCTTCAATGAGCGCAATGAGCTGTTTAGAAAGGGCGGGATTGCGGCGATAGCGCACCCACTGCGCATCGCGCCTGTCCACGACAAGCCCCACTTTTTTAAGGGCCGTCATATGACGCGACATGGTGGACTGGCCTGTGTCCAGCACCTCCATCAATTCGCACACACAATGTTCTCGCCCATCCCACATAAGGCGGATCGCCTCAAAGCGGGTCGGCTCGGCAAGAGCGGAAAGTATTTTAATGGTCTGATTCATGGTGCGAATTAATGCACAAACAAGCATATGCACGCAAGAGGATATTTTGCTTTCCCTTTGCTGCATCTTCTTCTAGGATCACCACGCCACATTGTCGCGTGATGAATGTGGGCTGCTCTTTGGCCAACAACCTATCCCGCCGGATCGTGCGCGCCCGCCGATCTGTTCTTTTTTCGGTTGCCTTATATGTGGATTGTTCAACTCGCCTTGCGGCGGCCTTATACTTTTGTTGTTGCAGCCCTCATTCTGCTGCTTCTGACACCGTTTATCTTGCAGAAAACACCAACGGATATTTTTCCGGAAATTGATATTCCTGTTGTGAGCGTCGTTTGGGTCTATAATGGCCTCAGCGCCCAAGAAATTGAAGAACGCATCGTTTATAATCACGAGCGTATGATCAGCACGCTGGTCAACGATATTGAGCACATCGAGTCCACCTCCTATAACGGTGCAGGCGTTATCAAGGTTTTCTTCCAGCCGGGAGCGTCGGTTTCCGATGGGGTTGCTCAAATCACAGCCAGCGGACAGGCGGCTTTAAAGTTTCTTCCAACAGGCAGCACGCCGCCTTTTATCATACGATATAATGCTTCCTCTGTTCCGATCCTTCAATACAGCATCGCCAGCAGCAAGTTTTCGGAACAAGAACTGCAAGACATGGCGATGAACCGCGTGAAGGTTGGTTTGTCAAATGTGCGCGGCGCTTCTGTCCCGTATCCTGCTGGAGGAAAGGCCCGTGTCGTCGCCGTAGATATTGACCTTGCTGCACTTCAAGCCAAGAACATGGCTCCACAAGACGTTGTCAACGCCTTTAACGCACAAAACTTTGTTCTGCCTAGCGGAAGCGTCAAGATTGGAGAAACAGAATATGATGTTTCCCTTAACAGCAATCCGTCCGTCATTGCGGCCCTGAATGATTTGCCCGTCAAGACGGTTGACGGAACGGTTATTCGCGTAGGCGATGTTGCTCAAGTCCATGACGGGTTTCAACCCCAGCAAAACATCGTGAGGCTTGATGGGGTTCGCGGCGTATTGCTGACCGTTCTTAAAAGCGGTGCGGCTTCAACCTTGAACGTCGTCGAGAGCGTTAAAAAGGCGATGCCAAAGATTCTCAGCACATTGCCGCCCGAACTGGAAGCCAAGGAGTTTGCAGACCAGTCTCTTTTCGTCCGCGCCGCCGTCAATGGTGTCGTCAAGGAGGGCGTTATCGCTGCGGCGTTGACGGCCATTATGATCCTTTTGTTTCTTGGGTCATGGCGCAGCACTTTTATTATTGCTCTGTCGATACCGCTATCCATCCTGTGTTCGCTTGCGGTTCTGAGCGCGCTTGGCGAGACAATTAATCTTATGACGCTGGGCGGTCTGGCTCTTGCGGTAGGCATTCTTGTTGACGATGCGACAGTGGAAATTGAAAATGTCCATCGTCAAATGGCTCTTGGCAAACCCAACGTGCAGGCCATTTTAGATGGCGCACAGGAAATTGCTTTGCCTGCTTTTGTTTCAACGCTCTGTATCTGCATCGTCTTTGTGCCCATGTTTTTTCTGTCCGGCGTTGCGCGGTATCTTTTCGTGCCATTGGCCGAGGCCGTTGTTTTTGCCATGTTAGCTAGTTATGTTTTATCGCGAACCTTGATCCCGACTTTGGTCATGTGGTTCTATCGCAACATCCATTACACGGGCCATCTTTCAAGCCCAGAACAGGCCAGCGCGTGGACAAGACCGTTCGTGCGTCTGCAACTGGCTTTCGAACGGTCTTTTGCAGCCTTTCGTGAAGGTTATAGCCAGTTGTTGCGCGGTGTTTTGTCGCACCGTATTTCCTTTATCGCTTTGTTTCTTGTTTTTTGCGTCGGAACATGGGCGCTGACGCCGCTCTTGGGGCAGGATTTCTTCCCCGCCGTCGATGCTGGACAATTCAGGCTTCACGTTCGCGCTCAAAGCGGCACACGCATTGAGGAAACCGTCAAGCAAGTTGATCAGATTGAAGCCGTTATTCGTCAGGAAATCCCGGCCAAAGAGCTTGCGGGCGTTTTAGATAATATTGGCATTCCTTCAGGCGGGATTCCTCTGACCTATATCGACAACGGTCTTACAGGAACGCGCGATGCCGACATTCTTGTTTCTCTGAAAGAAGGCCATGGGGACACGGCAGGTTATGTCCATCGTTTACGCGACCGGCTTAACAAAGATTTTCCGGACACTGTTTTTTATTTTTTGCCCGCCGATATTGTCAACCAGACGCTCAATTTTGGATTGCCTGCTCCGTTTGACATTCAAATTGTTGGCCGAGAAGTCGAGAAAAATAGAGCTATTGCCACGGCTCTTGCCGAAAAGATTCGTCAAATCCCCGGAGCCGTGGACGTTCGCATTCAACAGCCCGCCGATCAGCCGCAACTTCATTTTGACGTTGATCGTATCAAGGCGGCGCAAATCGGTCTCACAGAACGCGATGTTGCAAATGCCGTGCTGGTGTCTCTGAATGGAAGCAGCCAAGTCCAGCCGAATTATTGGCTCAACCCTGCCAATGGCATTCAGTATCTCGTGAACATGCGCGTTCCCGAACGCAATATAGATTCCATTGATGCCATGAAGGCCATTCCGGTCAGCGCAAATGCGGCCGGAAAAGACAACGCCCAGATATTGGACAATATCGCGTCGCTTAAAAGACAAACTGGCTCCCCCATATTCTCACACTACAACGTGATGCCCGTCCTAGATATATTTGGTGGCATCAGCGGGCGTGATCTTGGTGGCGTTTTGAACGATATAAAGCCGCTTATTAAGCAAGCGGAAAAGGATTTGCCAAAGGGCAGCTCTATCGTTATGCGCGGTCAGGCAACGACGATGAATGAAAGCTTTAATGGACTCGGCATCGGGCTTATTCTTGCTGTTGCCTTCATCTACCTTCTTCTGGTTATCAATTTCCAAAGCTGGTTAGACCCCTTCATTATCATCACCGCGCTTCCTGCTGCGCTGGCTGGCGTTGTTTGGGGACTCTACCTGACAATGACCACGCTTAGCGTTCCGGCTCTTATGGGCGCGATTATGAGCTTGGGTGTTGCCACGGCCAATTCCGTTCTTTTGGTTTCCTTTGCCCGCGACAATTTGAAGCAAGGACGCGACCCGTTGGCCGCCGCCTTAGAGTCTGGTGTCGGACGGTTGCGTCCGGTTATCATGACGGCTCTTGCCATGATTATCGGCATGATCCCGCTTTCGTTAGGGCTTGGCGAAGGTGGCGAACAAAATGCGCCGCTTGGACGCGCTGTGATTGGCGGACTTGTTCTGGCGACCTTCGCGACACTTTTCTTCGTCCCCGCTGTGTTCAGCTTTCTTCATCGTCGTTCGACTGAAAAACCGAACGAGATACAAGAGCTGGCTTTCGATACCCCTCGTGGTGAATAAGGTGATTTAATGAACAATCATGAAACCAAAATCGACACACAAATGCCCACAGACAAAGAGGCCCCCAAGAAGGCCGCTTCCGGCAGATTTGCGCGTTTCAGTTTTGCTTTACTGGCGCTCGCACTTGCCGCTGGCGCTTATGGCTTCGTTCCCCGCTGGCATCAGCAGGCATCGCTCAAGAGCGAAGCAGCCGAACGCGCCACGCCGACGGTATCGGTTGTCAAGCCAGCTCCGCTACAATCTTCTACAGGTCTTTTGCTTCCAGCAGAAATCAAGCCGTGGGTTGAAGCTCCCCTTTATGCGCGTGCAAGCGGCTATTTAAAAGCGCGGCAGGTCGATATAGGTTCACGGGTTGTGCAAGGGCAACTTTTGGCCGAAATAGATGCTCCCGAACTCCAACAACAGCGTGAACAAGCGAAAGCGCAATTGGCGCAGGCCGAAGCCGCGATGGATCTTTCTAAAATTACGGCAGAGCGTTGGGAAAAGCTGGTCAAAAGTTCTAGCGTAAGCGAACAGGACAACGCAGAAAAGCAAGCCGATTACAAGCTCAAAACAGCCGCTGCCAATCAGGCCAGAGCCGAACTTCGGCGTTTGGAGGATTTGGTTTCCTTTACGCGCATTATGGCCCCATTCTCCGGCACCGTAACCACGCGGAATGTTGACGTCGGCGATCTGATTACAGCAGGAGGCGCGAAAGAACTGTTCCACCTTTCGCAAACGGAAAAACTTCGCATTCAGGCGCAGGTCCCTCAAACCATGGCGCACAATATTGCCGTTGATCAAGCCGCTGAAATGCTGATCCCCGAAATGCCGGGGCGTGTCTTTGCGGCAAAGATCGTTCGCACAGCAGGAGCCATGACCGCAGACTCACGAACGCTTTTGGTTGAATTGGAAGTTGATAACGAGAAACAGGAAATCTTGGCTGGCGGTTATGCCCAGCTTCGCTTTATCGAAGCAAAAAATGACGACACCTTAACCCTGCCATCAAACGCCATCGCATTCCGTTCCGAAGGCCCGCAAATTGCCACAGTAGATCAGGCAGGAAAAGTTGAATGGCGAACCGTAAAACTTGGGCGCGACTATGGCAAAACCATAGAAGTCCTCGTGGGCGTGAAAGCAAGTGATCGCGTGATTGTAAACCCAAGCGATGCGCTGGCGACGGGTAATATCGTTTCCCCCATTGAAATGCCTAAACCCGAAAAAGGCTCAAAAGCAGAAAAAGCGCAATGAACGGATTTTCACATAGCTGGAGGAAATAAGCATGAGGGAAGCCGAAAACGATCAAATCCGTCAGGCCGCGCGCGCTTGAACTATTTGCGCAAAAAGACATCCAGGTCATTACAGGCGCCCCTGTGAATACGCCAGAAGTTCTTGTTGCGGCACATTTTAGCGGCTCATTAAGGACATGCGCCAATAGTTGTGATCACGGCTAAGGAAAGCCGCTAGTTTTCTTCACCTTGATTGTCAACTTTGAGCCAACAGAGACCACGCGAATGGCCAATTAGTTTTTCCCAATCATTCGGCGAGCCAGAAAAAGCTCTTTTTAGCGTCGAAACATTTGCTGTAAATCCAGCTT
>JAQUWX010000085.1 GCA_028692635.1 Alphaproteobacteria bacterium | reverse complement strand
GGCAACGACTGCGATCTCGCGGAAGGCCAGAGGTTATGGCTTTTGACCGGGCCTAATATGGCCGGGAAATCTACCTTCCTTCGCCAGAATGCTCTTATCGCTATTATGGCTCAGATGGGGAGCTTCGTTCCGGCTAAGGCGGCTCATGTTGGGGTGATGGACAGGCTTTTTAGTCGTGTCGGGGCCTCGGATGATCTGGCCAGGGGGCGATCTACCTTCATGGTTGAGATGGTCGAAACGGCGGCTATTTTGAACCAGGCAGGGCCTCGGTCGCTCGTCATTTTGGATGAGATCGGGCGTGGGACGGCTACATACGATGGGCTGTCTATTGCTTGGGCGGTCATTGAACATCTTCATGAGGTTAATCGCTGTCGGGCGCTATTTGCTACGCATTATCATGAGCTTACCGCTCTTGCTGAGCAGCTCGCGTCGCTCTATTGCGCTACTATGCGGATAAAGGAGTGGAAGAAGGAGATCATATTCCTGCATGAGGTTATGGCTGGGGTCGCGGATCGGTCTTACGGAATTCATGTCGCTTCGATGGCTGGGCTTCCGGCTCCTGTCATAAGTCGCGCTTCTCGGGTTCTCGAGAGTATTGAGGCTAAGGCCGGGGATAAAAAATCAGGCGGAAAAGGGCGGGCGATACTCGAGGATCTGCCGCTGTTCTCTTCGTCCGTTAACCATAATGTTTCTTCCAGCGATAACGAGGTAAATTCAGAGCTTATGGAGGTGCTGGAAAACCTGCATCCAGATGAATTGACTCCTAAAACCGCTTTGGAATTAATTTATACGATACATCAGCTCGTTATCGACAGAGATGGCCCGATTAAAGTCAAGCAATAATCCTTCGATGACGAAACTATTTAAATGCTGTTAACGCTTCCATTTTGAGTCAAACTACTGCTAGAATCACCAACGCTCGGCTAGTGCGTCGGAAGTCGCTGATTCTGATCGCATTTTGTCGTTTTTCCGAATCATTCTTTTTAAAGACCTTGAGGCGAAAATGGTTGATACAAAAGACTCCACCGCTTCTCCAGTTCATGTGCTCCCTCCTAAGGTGAGCCGGACGCTGCCGCCAAAAGAGCAAGTCTCTTTGCCGACAGGTAAAGTTGCGAGCGCAAGACCTGCTGCCGCAGCTCCCGTCGCTGGCGCAAAACCAGTCGTAAGAAAAGTCGCAAAGCCTGCGAATTTTTCCTCGATGCCTTTCTGGACCGGCGTAACTCTATCCATCGTTTGGGTCGCTGTTGTTTTTCTCGCTCTCGTGCAGGGCGGCGCTTCGCACAGCTTTATCGGCGTTCCTTTGGTCAATCTCGCTGTCGGAATTTCCGCGGTGTCGGCTCCTATCGGTTTGATCTGGATGGTCACCGCTTATTTGCAGCGCGCTGCCGATGTGCAATCCGTGGCCGAGCCTTTGCGTCGTCAGTTGATGATGATTACCGGAGAATCCGGTTTGGCAGAGCAGCGTATTCGCCGGTTCAATCACGCTATCCGCGAGCAGCTAGATTTGTTGCGCAGCACCAAGGCTTCCAGCAGCGAAGACCTTATGGCGATAATCGAGCGCGTCAATCAGCACAAGACAGATCTGGAGCAATTTGAGCACAACAGTCTCAATCAGGTAAAAGAAATCCAGGAAGTCGTTCGTCGCAGCATGCAGCACATCGAACAGCAGATGGAAGATAAGTTCACCATGATGCGCATTCTCGATGGCAAATTAGTTCAGAGCAGCGATAGCGTCGCGGTTCAGACCGATGCCGTGCGCGAGCAGCTTGGCGGGTTGTTGCAGGAGATCGAGGCTAACAGCAATCTTATTACCATCTCTTTGGAGCGCGCTATGCGCGACAGCAAGAAGCTGTCGGATACCGCTCGTTCTCAGGAAACCAGCATCACCAGCGCTGCCGATATCGCTGCGAGCACTCTTGGCGAATTGTCGGGCAAGATCGATGTCAATATCGCTCGCTTCCTTGAGCGCGCAGGAAGCGCTCGCGAAGAAGCCGAGCGTATGGCTGGGGCTTTGGACGCTCAGACGCGTTCGCTCGATGAGCTTAGCGCGACTCTTCCCGCCAGGGTCGGAGAGGCCGAAGCTGTGTTGCGCGGCGTCGCCGATCGTCTCTACGCCAGCGAGCAGCTTGCCAGAGAGCAGGCCGTGCAGCTTAGCGAGAAACTTTCGTCCGAGGCTGCTAATCTTCAGCAGGTTATGGACAAGTTTAACGCCAGATTCACCGAGATCGACGGCAATATGCAACAGCGGCGCAGCGATCTTGACAGTTTGGTTGTCAGAGTCGGCATTGCGACCAACGATCTTGCCGATCAGCTTGAGGATTCTATCAACGGTATGGATGCCAGAGCGGACAGCAGCCTTGATCGCTTTAAGGTGGTCAACGCCGAAGCCCGTAAGGGTATTGAGGAAATCGCGGCTCATATGACCGAGACTACTACTCGTTATGAATCTGCCGCTTCGCAATTAAGCTCGGTTTCCAATGCGAGCAATGCTCAGATAAAAGCTATGAGCAACGATATCGCCAATCAGTTGGTGCAGTTCGAAGCTTTGCAAGCTACTGCCCGCCAGACCGGAAACGAAGTGCAGAACAGCGCGGCCAGCGCTGCGCAGAACCTTCAGTATGTGCTTGAGCGTCTGCTTGCCGCTCGCGAGGCGACGCAGCTTGTGGGAGAAAACCTCACCAGCAAGATGCGCTCTGCCGTCGATGAGAACGAGGCTTTGATCTCTCGCATAAACGAAGCCGCTCAGATGAGCGTTCGCGCTCTTGGCATTGCCACGGAGTCCGTCGGAAGTCAGGAAGGCAAACTTATTACGCAGACCAGAGCTGCCGAAGAAGCTTTGCGCGATACTATGGCTCAATTCGCTTCGTACGCTCAGACCGCCGAGAAGACTATGCGCGATCAGAGCACGAGCATGAATTCTTTGCTCAACGAAACTACGTCTCGCGTCAACCAGACCGAGAAGAGCCTTCAGGACTTCGGCGCTCGCGCTATGCTTCCCGTTCAGGAAGTTATGCAGAAGATCGATGTCCATTCCGAGAACGGATTGGCTTCGCTGGATCGCTATGGCGAAAAAATGCAGGACAAGCTGGGCGAGTTCCAGAAGTTCAACGCCAAGGTCGAAGATATGGGCGAAGATGTCGCTCGCAATACTTCGGAGACTCTCGACGCTTTCGAGCAGCTTAACGCTCGCTTCAATGCTCTGCGCGCCGAGCAGGAGGAGATCGCTCGCGCTACTATCGATAAATTTAATCAGGTTGCTGAGCGCTTGCAGTCGCAGGTCGGCTCTCTTGGCGAGCAGACTACGGCTTCGGTTGGGTTGCTTCAGGAAGCTTCAACCCGCGTTATCGATCAGACCCAGGCTTTGGTTCGCGACTCGCAGGATGCCGGTTCAAAATTGCAGACCGTCACTTCCGCTTTGCAGGGCGAGGCTATGCAGACAAGAGCCGCTTTGCAGAAACAGGCCGACGATCTCAATGTCGATCTTTCTCGCGCAGAACAACAATTCGCTTCTATCGGAGAGGCTCTCAAGCATCGCACAGATTCAGCGTACTCGCTGATCGATCGCGTCGCGGTTCATTACAGCGAGACTACGCGTAAGGCTGCCGACGAAATTGAAGCTCGGACGACTAAGCTTGAGCACGTTACTTCGCAGGCCAATGGAAAGGTCGAGGCGCTTAATTCCGCTCTGCTTCAGCAGCTTAATCTTATCGGAAATGGCGCTGGGCAACTTGAGGCTCAGACTTCTCAGATCGCGGCGGCTAGCGGCAAGACCGTTCAGCAGCTTAACGCCATCAATGAAAAGTTCGTCAGCGTTCAGGATAATATGGCGGCTACTTCTCAGGCTTCTATTGCTAAACTCGACGAGGCCAGCAGCGCTTTCATTCGTCAGCACAGCATTCTTACCGATACCGCTCAGAACGCGGTCGTTCTGGTTCAGAAGGCTACCAACAGCTTTGGCGAGCAAGCTACCAAGATGGCCGAGAACAGCCGCAGCGCCGAACAGCAGGTTCGTAATCTCGGATCTACGACTACGGTGCTTTCGGATCAGATCAGCCAGGTTCGCGCTACTATGGAAAAGCAGAGCCAAACGCTTATCGCCAGTCTCAACGATGCCGTCGGTCAGATGGATGCCGCAAGCGCAAAGATGCAGAGCGTGGTTTCATCCGCGTCTCTCGGCGCCGATCAGGTCAGCGGGCGTTTCGACGCTTTGACGCAGAACGCGACAAGCAAGATAGGTTCGTCCGGGGCCGGACTCGCCGCTTTGGCGGAGAGCACCGAAGCTGCTTTGGGCAAGCTTGGCGGAGTTATCACTCAGCAGGCTTCTTCGCTTGGATTGATAAGCGAGCAATTGGCCGAGCAGCAGAATTCCGCCGCTTCAGCTAATGAAAATCAGCGCGTCAAGATGATGGAGCTTTTCGAGAGATTGGAGAGCGCTCATGCTCAGGCTTCGGAAGTCGCGGATCGTACTATCGAACGTCTGTCGGATTCGTTGCAGCAGATTCAGCGTCATCTCGGCGCTTTAAGCGATCAGTCGCAGGGCGCTATCGCCAATGTGCGCACTGCCGCTGGCGGTTTTGCCGATCAGGCTGGAATGCTTTTGCAGCATGCGCAGCAAGCCGAACAGCAGGCTCGCACCGTTCTTTCCGTTACAGGCTCCTTGCAGGAGCAGGCTCGCGAGTTGAGAGAGTCTCTGCATCAGGAAGGCGAGCGCACCAGCGGCATGTTGAGCGGATTGCTCAGCAAGATGGCTACCGGAAGCGCGGAGCTGCGCGAGGTCGGAGTCAACGCGGAAGGTTCGCTTACCAGCTTGAAGATGGATATGGAGCAGCAGACTACCGCTCTTTCATCTGCCATGCAGCAGATCGGGGAACGTCAGCGTTCGCTGACTACGGCTCTGGACGCTCAACGCGATGTGCTTAACGGTCTTCTGTGTCGCTTGTCGTTGGCTCAGGATGAGACTGCTTCTACGGCGGAGCGCAGCGCTACCAGGTTGGCGGATAGCGCTCAGCAGGTGGCCAAGCAAGTCGAGGCTATCGACAATCAGACCAAGAGCACTCTTGCGAGCGTTCGCCTGATAAGCGGAAGCTT
>JAQUWX010000084.1 GCA_028692635.1 Alphaproteobacteria bacterium | reverse complement strand
ATCTTCCGACCTCTCCGGTTACTTTCGACTGGCAGTCGGAGGAGGCTTTAAAATCTCGGTGGCAGCAGATAGAGGATTTCTATCAGGCTCGGCTTTCTTTGTATCAAGCGTCTAAACGCGCAAAAAACAAAAAACAGCAGCAATCGGGAGCGGTTTATAAACCCGCGCCTATTGCCAGTATGTATATGGATAAGCTGGAGCTGGATAGCGCGTTGATGAGCAGAGCTGTTGCGCAGTTCTCTCCGTTTGAGGCTCCCGAAGGTGAAAATGCGATAAATGCCGGAGCCAAGCGCGGGAGAGATTTCTCGGATGCGCGGGCAAGGCCGGAGGCCGATCTTTATAAGGCTCTGCAATCCTATGCCGACGATCATCAGGCGCATGGCAGACGAGTGGCTATAGCTTGCTATAGCAACGGTTCTGCTGATCGTATTTCGGGGTTGCTGAAGGCTCATGGCGTAAGTTCGGTGGCTGTGGTTAAGAGCTGGGATGAAATCCGTAAGCTCGATATCAAGCTCATATCGCTTTTTGTGCTGGGGGCTGAACACGGGTTGATTGCTCCCGATCTGGCTTTGATTGCCGAGCAGGATATCCTCGGCGACAGGCTTATTCGTCCCGCTCGGAAAAGAAGGGCTGCTTCCCAGTTCCAGATGGAGCTTGGCTCGATGAACCCCGGCGACTTCGTGGTTCACGCCGAGCATGGAATTGGGCGCTATGAGGGGCTTGAGACTATCAGCGCTATGGGGTTGGCGCACGATTGCGTGAAGCTGGTTTATGACGGCGGGGACAAGTTATTCGTTCCCGTTGAAAATATGGATGTGCTTACGCGGTATGGCTCTGCGGAATCCGGGGCTGTCCTGGACAAGCTTGGCGGTGTCGCATGGCAGACTAGAAAATCTCGGGTAAAGAGGCGCCTTAAGGATATGGCGGACGCTTTGCTGAAGATAGCGGCAGAGCGGAGTTTAAGAACCGGCGAGCTTATTCAAATAAACGAAGGCAGCTATCAGGAATTTGCAGCGCGGTTCCCGTATTCCGAAACCGAAGATCAATTGAGGGCGATAGAAAATGTCATTGACGATCTTGCAAGCGGTAAGCCTATGGATAGACTGGTTTGCGGAGATGTCGGTTTCGGTAAGACTGAGATTGCTTTAAGAGCTGCGTTCGCAGCAGTGCAAGCCGGACTGCAAGTCGCTGTGGTGGTTCCGACTACGCTTCTTGCTAGACAGCACTATAATAATTTTATAACTCGCTTTGAAGGGTTCTCGGTTCGTATTGGCCAGTTGTCTCGTATGGTTCCGTCAAATGAGGCTAAGCAGACTAAAGAGCTGGCTAAAAGCGGCCAGATAGATATCGTTGTGGGCACGCATGCTCTTCTGGGAAAAGAAATAGCGTTCCAGCGTCTGGGGCTTCTTATCATAGATGAGGAACAACATTTCGGCGTTAAGCAGAAAGAGCGCATGAAGGAAATGCGCGCAGACGTTCATGTGCTGACTCTGACCGCTACGCCTATTCCTCGCACGTTGCAGCTTGCTTTGGCTGGCGTGCGCGAGCTTAGCCTTATCGCTACGCCTCCGGTGGATCGATTGGCTGTGCGCACTTTCGTGCTTCCTTACGATCCTCTGGTGATACGCGAAGCTTTGATGCGTGAGCACTATCGCGGTGGGCAGAGCTTTTATGTGTGCCCTCGCATAGAAGATATTGCCGGCGTTGCGGAGGAGTTGCGCCAGTTAGTGCCTGAGGTGAAGTTGGTGACGGCTCATGGACGTATGAGTCCGACTGAACTCGAAGATATAATGACTGCGTTTGACGCAAAGCGATACGATGTTTTGCTCGCGACTAATATTGTCGAGTCCGGGTTGGATATTCCTAACGCTAATACGATAATTATTCACCGTTCCGATATTTTTGGATTGGCTCAGTTGTATCAGCTTAGGGGGCGCGTCGGTCGGGCTAAGCTGCGGGGATATGCCTATCTCACATATGCTTCTGGCGCGATGCTTTCCACTACGGCGCAGCAGAGGCTTGAGGTTATTCAAACTCTCGATCAGCTGGGAGCGGGATTTCAGCTTGCCAGCCATGACATGGATATAAGAGGTGCGGGCAATCTTCTGGGAGAAGAGCAATCCGGGCATATTCGTGAAGTGGGCGTGGAGCTTTATCAGCAGATGCTGGAAGATGCTGTGGCCGCCGCCAGGGCTGGAGCAGCCGGAGCTGAACGGGAAGATGATCGCTGGGCTCCGCAGATAAATGTCGGAATATCGATATTGATCCCGGAAACTTATGTTAGCGATCTTAATGTGAGGCTCGGGCTTTATCGCCGTCTTGCGGATGGAGATGATGCGGAAAGTATCGAGGCTATAGCTGCCGAGATGATAGATCGCTTTGGTCCTATGCCTGAAGAGGCGGAAAACCTCCTTCAGACAGTGGAGATTAAGCGCTTGTGCCGTAAGGCTGGGGTTGAGAAGGTAGATGCCGGTCCTAAAGGAGCGCTCCTAGCGCTGCATAAGAATGAGTTCGCTCGACCGGAGAGACTCATAAAGTGGATTTCTGCTCAAGTGGGAACCGCCAAAGTCCGCCCCGACCAGAAGATAGTGGTCATTAGGGCTTGGAGCGATCCTGCTCAGAGGCTGGCTGGGGTAAAGAAGGTCTTGACCGAGCTTAAAGACATGATTTCCTGAAATTTTCCGCGTTGCCAAGCTGGGGCTTATAAGAATAAGCTTGTGGGGCATAATTCAAGGAGGCTGATATGACCGAAGACTACGTCACCGCTAAAATTAAAGAAGCTTTGAAGGTCAGCGAAGGAGATAGGCATGCTGCTCAAAAACTGCTGGTGACTTGGGCGGTTAGGGATACTGCTCTTCTGATCGGCTTTACTAAGTCCCATCTTAAGGCAATTATTTCGGCCAGGATGGATTATGCTCTTCGCGCTCCCGGGAAGGCCGATGGCGATAAGCGCATGCATTTCTCTAAGAAAGAGATCGACGCAATCGTTTCCTCAAAGCCTTTGGGCGAAAAACGTAGCGGAACGGTGGTTCCTCCTCCTAAATCCTCTGAACGCCATGCTTCTGCTATACGTCAGCTGGTTGCGGCGTTTAAGAAGAAAAAATGACTTGCTTTAAAGAGTGATTCGTTTGTTCACAATCGCTATTGCGAATTTGCCTTTTTAGATATTTCAAATTAACCTGAATGCTGTCGCAGAGTCTTGCCGTGTTAGAAGATAAACTTCTGTCTGGCTTCTGAGGGATGAATTGATGGCTTGTGCATTAATGGATAGAAAGCGCTGGTTTGCGATAATCGTTGTCGCGGCTTTGGTTGTGTTTTGGCCATTATGCTCAAATGCGCAGGAAAAAACGACGCCAGGCGGAGCATGCACCACGGGGCAGTCGGCTGCAGACTGGGATACGGTGTTTCAGTGCGATAGCAGTATTTGGAAACGCGCAGCTGTGCGTATCGGATCAAGCTCGGCTTCGTGCGACGGGACAAAGGCTGGAATGATCCAGTGGACGGGAACGTCGTTCACTGGATGCGATGGAGCAAGTTGGAGTGGATTGGGCGGAGGAGCTTTGGGGGCTTCAGCTACAAACACATCTCCTGCTCGAGCGGACGATATAACTACAGGGTTGTTCAGCAGTACTGCTAGCACTGTGAGCGTGGCTACGGCGGGGGTGAGCAGACTTACTGTTACCGCGAGCGGATATGTCGGGATTGGGACAACGAATCCAACAAACAATCTTCAAATAGGCAGTGTCAGCGATACAGGCCACGGACTTGCGGTCGCTTCCCCAATATATGGAGCGATCATAAAAACAAACGATAGTAGCACTGCTGGTGCATTGCGGGTTGTAACCAATATGTCAGGAACGCCAGTGGAAGCTTTTCGCGTTCAAAATAACGGCAATGTTGGGATTGGAACAGTTTCTCCAGGGTATGGCTTAAGCGTGTTTTCTGGAGGAAACGTCAATGGAGTTCAGGCGCAATTCGGCTCAAATACGTTTTTAAGCAATTATTCATCTGGCGCATATCTGTCGAATGCTACTTTTAACAGTAGCGGTACATGGACGGCACGCTCAACAGGAGCCACGGCTATTGGCATGGTCGCCGATGGTATACATTTTTATGCGGACAGCGGGCTGACTTCTGGAAATACTTTTTCTCCAACACAAAGGATGCTTCTTGATACTTCAGGTAATTTCAGCGTTAACGGTTCGGTGCTGACATCATCTGCGGCGGTATATCACTATAGCAATGTGTTTAGCTATGAGGTTGGTGGGAGCACCCAAACGGGGACGGTAAAGATATCTCTGCCAAAATATGGTTCTGCAACGATGTTGCATATAGTTCTCAAGGGATACGATTATTCCACGTATGGAGCGTGGCAGGTTACTATAGGCGGATATAACTATTCTGCCGATCACAACTGGTATAGCACGAGCGTCCATTTTAACGGGCGAGTGCCATTCACGCAGGTGCGTCTTGGGAACGACGGCGTTCATGACGTGATACTTTTGGGAACCACGAGCAGCACGTGGTCATATGGCAAAATAGAAGTGGCCGATGTTCTTACCATGTACTCGAACCATGCAGGATGGGGATCGGGATGGTCCGGAGCGCTGCTTACTTCTGAGAGCGGCTTGGCCAACATTGTGACGTTGACGCCGGATATTTATGTTAATTCCAGCGGTTATGTCGGGATTGGAACAACAGCGCCGGCATATATGCTGAATGTGGCTGGAGATGCAGGTGTTGGGGCAAGCTATCATCTTATTTCAAGATACAATAATTCTGAAGCATACAAAGCGTCTCTTGGCTGGAACTCTATCCAATTTGGCAATAATGGAACCAATTATATAATTGGAGGTAGAACCAGTGCTGGCGGTGCGTTGACGTTTGTGACTAACAATACGGCTGATTATAGATACGGCGTTACAAATCATAACGGCACAGAGGCAATGACAATAACCAGCGGAGGTTATGTTGGAATTGGGGTTAGCCCGGGATACAAGCTCCATGTCGCTGGAGACATATACGCCAACGGAGGGTGGTTGAGAACATCTGGCGGCGCGGGTTGGTACAGCGAGAGTTACGGCGGCGGATGGTATATGGAAGATACCAGCTGGATCCGGGGATATAACAACAAGAACCTATGGATGGGGCCTGGATTACTTGGCACCAATGGAGGAGTCACCAGCGGATACGGTG
>JAQUWX010000022.1:15096-25068 GCA_028692635.1 Alphaproteobacteria bacterium | reverse complement strand
ATACAGCCTATATGGTCGCGCATAAGCAGCGCAAATTGATTCTGATTTATCAGTTACAAAACAAACAAAATCATACGAACGTATTATTACACGATGCGCGTAGAAGATGGGCAAAACTCAGAAATTTCCCCGTATGCGGCATAAATTGAAATTTAAGGTATATAGCGGCAAGTGTTATAAGATAAAAAGCGTTCCTCTGCTGGCAATAAGGTATAAAAATTATATGGATCAGAACACTCCACCTTTTACAGACGCTCTGGAAGGTTTGCGGCAAAAATATTTGACGCAACTAAAGGAGCGCAAACAACAGCTGGACAATCTGCTTATCGCGTGCAGCAAGGATAAGCTGGAGGATGAAGATCGCACAAGCATGCGAGAAATTGCGCATCGCCTTTCCGGCTCGGGGAAGACTTATGGCTTTTCATCCATAAGCGAAACGGCCAGCGCGCTGGAATTTGCGCTTGCATCGGACACGCAAGCATCCAGCGACATCCTATCCACACTGATAAAAGCGCTGATAGAAGCTTGCGGCAACGCGTTAAAACTGCAAGTAATCTCCCGAGAAATGGAAGTATCGATTTCCGAGCAGATTAACGCAAAAGCCCTTCCGAGCAAACAAACCATACTAAGCGTGGATGACGATGAGGACATATGCGACCTCCTGGTAAAAATTTTCCACAACGACGCTGAAGTTTTGGTCGCCAGCACCGGGGAAAAAGCTCTTGAAATAATAAAGGAAAGAAAACCCGATCTTGTATTGCTGGACGACAGAATGCCTGGACTAAGCGGGATACAGTTATTGGAAAAGTTAAAACAGGATAATCTGTCTCCGGCGACATCAGTAGTCATGCTAACGGCAACGAAACGCTCTCCCGAGGTGACGAAAGCGATGTCTTTTGGAGCGCTTGATTACATTATTAAACCGTTTGACGTTAACAAGCTGCACAGCAGAGTAATGACCATATTAAGTCGCCTTGGCACCACAATATTGGTCGTCGATGACGATGAGAACATCGGAGATCTTCTGGCGGCCAAATTTGGCCTGCATGGAGTCCGAGTCTTGCTGGCCTATAATGGGGATGAAGCGCTGAGGATTGCGCGCACAAGACGGCCAAATCTTATAATTCTTGACCGCATGCTTCCTGGGATGGACGGTTTCCACGTGTTCAAGCAAATAAAAAGAGAGAAGGACATCAGGAACATCCCAGTAGTATTCATAACCGCCAAAAGGCGCGAGGGCGACGTTATCGAAGGGCTTAAATCCGGAGCTGCGGATTACATCGCAAAACCGTTTATAGTCGAGGAAGTAATAGCGAGATGCATGCGCATCCTGGGGCTAAAAATGGCGAGTTAGATTTACGGGATAAAGCTACTGCTTCATGCCCGCCATAAGTCCCATAACCTTAATAGCCGCCGGACCAATAAGAACGACGAACAGAGGCGGCAGAATAAAAATTATCATCGGCACAGTAAGAATGGCAGGAAGGCGAGCCGCTTTTTCCTCCGCCTTCATTATGCGATCTTCGCGCATCTCCGCAGATAGCACGCGAAGAGCCTGAGCCAACGGAGTTCCGTATTTTTCCGTCTGCACCAAAGTATTCACCAAAGCCACCATCCCCGGCAAAGGCACACGCTCTGCCAACCCGTGCAAAGCCTTATGGCGCTCTGGCAGAAAACTCAACTCAACGGCAGTAAGCCCCATTTCCTCGGCAAGATCGGGAAATGACTGGCCCATTTCTCGGCCCACCCTATCGAATGAAGCATCCAGGCTCAGCCCGGCCTCGGCGCAAATAACTAAAAGATCGAGAGCATCCGGGAGTCCTTTTCTAAGAACCGCCCCACGCTTTTGAGACATGTTTTTAACAATAACATCCGGCAGCATCCAACCAAGAAACCCGGTAAAGATAACCGCCGCCATTCCCATAGCCGCAGGCATCTTAGCCACATGCAGAACGAACAAAAGAACGAGCGACACAGCGATACCGCCGCCCAGCATAGATAATTTGATAAACATGAAAACGAACATGGCATCGCGAGAGCGATACCCAGCGCGAATTAATTTAAGCCTTAGCTCGGAAAGGCTGCGCCCTTGAGTAAGCTTAAACCAATTGACAATTTTTTTCATAAGATGCGTGCGCTGCAAAGCGGCGCGCCGGGTAGTCCTGCGATGTTGAGCGTCCTGCAACTCAGCGCGACGCTCTGCAATAGCCTTCAGCCTAGCAGGCAAAGGATCGTTATCCAGAAGAGCCGTCCAGATAAGAACGACTACGGCAAAAGCCGCAACTCCGCATAAAACGGAAACAAAATCTGGATTTTGGAAAAAGCTTTCCATTTTTATAACTCGAAATTAATCATCTGCTTCATGACGAAAATGCCGAGACTAATCATGCCCCCGGCAAACCCAAGCATAATATGTCCCTTGGGATCGTTAGTAAGCGTCAAAATATAATCCGGGCTAACGAGCATAAGCAGCCCGAACATGATAAAAGGCAAAGACCCGATAATCATGGCGCTTGCGCGAGCCTCTGAAGACATAGCCCTAACCTTAGAGCGCAACTGCCTGCGCTTACGAAGCAAATCGGACAAATTGCCGAGCGTTTCCGCAAGATTTCCGCCAGTCTCCTTTTGTATGGCCATGGCGATGATAAAAAAGCGGAACTCTGGACTATTAAGCCGCTTGGAAACTTCCCACATAGAATCCTCAAGCGAGCGCCCCATACGAACGCTATCGCTTATACGGCGAAATTCTATACCGATAGGATCGGGCATCTCCTGACCGACAGCGGAAATAGATTCTGTAATAGGAAGCCCAGACCGCAATCCCCGGCAAATAGTATCGATAGCCTCTGGGAACGACGCGAGAAATTTTGAAAGCTGTTTATTCCCCATGCGCCCGACGATAGCGTGGGGCAGGAACAACCCCAAAGCGATGGAGGCAAGAATAGAAGTCACCTTCGCATATTTCCAAACATAAGCGAACAGAAGGAAAAGCACCACTATCAGCAAAGCGTTGATAAGTATGTAAGCGCCAAGAGTAATATTTCTTCCCGTCTGAGCCAGCCTCGAGCGCAACTTGTCGGGATTAGGAAGAAAGGCTTTTATAAGCCTGTCCAACATAGGAATTTCGCTGTCCGTAGTGGATCGCCGCAAAGTCTGAGTCTGAGCCAACTTTTGCGGAACAGGCTGCCCTGAAACGCGAGCCATCCTTTTTTTGACATTTCCTCCGCCATCGTCGGGCCAGAATAGCGCGAGTATAGTGACAAGAAAAAGCCCACCGCCGATGAGCACCATAATCATCTGCGTTTGAGGCGTCACGTCACCGCCTCCAGCAGTTGCTTATCAAGACCGTAATACGCAGCCTTGGGAAGACAGTGTGGCCTCAACCCATGATTTTTAAATGTTACAGCAAGGCGCCCATCGGGAAGTTCTCCGGTAACTTCGGCAGTGAAAAGATCCTGCATGGCGATAACTTCGCCCTCCATGCCTATCACTTCAGAAATATGAGTAACCCGGCGAGAACCGTCACGCATACGACTGACCTGAATAATCATATCGATAGCCGAAGCGATCTGCTGCCTGATAGCACGCGGAGCCAGATTGACTCCGCCAAGCCCAACCATATTCTCAAGCCGCATCAAAGCCTCGCGAGGGCGATTGGCGTGGACAGTGGAAAGAGAACCGTCATGGCCGGTGTTCATGGCCTGCAACATGTCGATAGCTTCTCCGCCGCGAGTCTCGCCGACGATTATGCGATCTGGACGCATACGCAAAGCGTTTTTAAGCAAATCCCGCATGGTGATTTCGCCATGCCCCTCAAGATTGGCCGGACGAGTCTCAAGCCTGACCACATGAGGCTGCTGCAATTGCAACTCGGCAGCGTCTTCGATTGTGACGATGCGCTCGCCGTGATCTATCATCTGAGACAAAGCGTTAAGCAGCGTAGTCTTACCTGAACCAGTGCCGCCGGATATAAGAATATTAAGCCTGCATCTTCCGGCCACACGAAGCAGCATAGCCATTTCCTGAGAAATGCTGCCGAATTTAAGCATGGCATCCAGAGTTATCTTCTTTTTTGAAAATTTTCTAATAGTGATCGAAGGTCCGTCGATAGCCAGAGGCGGAATGATTATATTGACGCGACTTCCATCCATAAGGCGAGCGTCGCAAAGAGGCGTAGATTCATCTATGCGCCGACCGATAGCCGTAACTATGCGAGAAGCCACGCTAAGCACATGAGCGTTATCTCGGAATTTCACGTCAGAAAGCATCAACTTACCCTGATGCTCGACATAGACCTGCTTAGGACCGTTCACCATTATTTCAGAAATGGTTTCGTCGTTAAGCAGAGGCTCGAGAGGCCCCAGCCCCAGCATATCGTCAAGAAGCTGCCTGACCAGTTCCTGCCGCTCAATGCCGTTAAGCTGCGTCCTGGTTTCAAGAAGCAATTCATTCACGATACCGGTAAGATCATGAGACAAATCCTCGCGTTCCATCTTGGCCGCAGCGGAAGTATCTATTCGCTCCAAAACCATTGGCTGAAGTTTAAATTTAGCGGCCTCGACGCTGGCGCCTCCGCTCAAGACCACCGAGGCGGTATCCGGAGCGATTTTAGAAGCCAGAGAAGCCATAGCCGCAGAAGCAGCTTTAGGCGTAGAAGCAGTATCCGTTATGATATCGGATATCTTAGCCGCTATTGAAAACGGTATGGAGGGAGATTTTTCAGCATCGCCGGAATCTTTTGCCGCAGCTTTCTGCTGTTCATCCGTCTCAAGCAATTTGTTCACAAGGAACGTCACCAACTCGCGCTGATCGAGAAGGTTCACATCAAGCTTATGCTCGGAAATAAAAACGGATACGGCAGCCTTAGCTTCTTTTGCCACATCGCTTCTCGGCATAGTCTTCAATTTATCGGCAGGTATCTTCGCCTTAAACACAGGGAAAATAAACTCCCGCAGGGAATTTATAGGATTTTCCGCCGGTTCGCTATCTCTCCCGCTGAAAAGAGCCATTATCAATCCTCTTTCCCGTGGTGCTTATCTTGTTTTTTATCCCCCCCTGAAAGCCATCCGAAAAAGCCGCCTTTTGTTTTTTCCTCTTCGTCCTCGGCTTCGCTGGCAAGATACTCAGCCAACGCCCGAACCATCTTCGAGATCGGAGAACTGGGAGCCATGGCAATAAAGCTTTTTCCGCTATTGCTTGCCGCCGTAACGATTTTATAATCATCCGGCATGGTAAAATCTATTTTTGCCTGAGCGCCCTTGGTAAAAGTAGTTTCATCCACCTGAGCCGGACGCTGCGGCCCGACGCGAGAAGAAACCAGCGTAATCCTGGCGGGGCACCCCAAAGATTTAAGAGTGGTGCGCATGCGCAAAGTATCGCGAATACCGACCAAAGACATCTCGGACACCAGCACAATTTCATGAGCGGAAGCCAGAAGCCTTTTTTGCGACGAAAGCAGATGCCTGGGCATATCGACAATCACATAATCGTAATCCGAGCGCATCTCCTTCATCAAAGTAGTGACTGCGCTCCCATCTATAAAAATAGATTCGTCTATGCTCTCTTCCGCGCTAAGCACGAACAATTGATCGTTCACTGATACGACCGAGCTTGCTATCATAAGGCTATCGACGCGCTGAGGAGTCCCGACCAGATCGCGCAATCCCCGACCCGGCTCCAAATCGAGAGCAAGAGCCGTCGTGCCATATTGCAAATCAAGATCGACCAGAGCGACGCATTTCTTCATCTCACTTGAAACGACCCACGCAGAGTTCACTGCCAGAGTGCTGACGCCGACTCCGCCGCGCACACCGATCATAACGATTATCTTGGCGGACTTGGTCGCGTTATCGGCAGGCCCGGTTTCTCCGCGAAGCACCTGAGCCATAGCCTGAGACAACTGTTCGGCAGTCAAAGGCTTAACCAGATAATCCGAAACCCCCGCAGCCAACAGCTTACGATACAAGCTGACATCGTTCGCAGTGCCGATAGCAATAAGCTTGGTAGCAGGACCGCAAGTCCCCGACAATTTAGAAAGAACGGCGGCAGCATCGGGAGCGGTATCCACATCCAGAATAAGAAGGCGCGGCGGAACATTGCTTTCGAGATACTTCACCAAATGATCGGGCCCGGCCTGCTGAACGGAGGCAGTAGAGAATCCCTGCTTCTCGGCCCAACCATACGCCGTTGAATAAGAACTTTCGTCCGAAACAAATGCCATAAATTCGTTATGCATAATCAGTTTTTATCCTCAATTATTTTCCGCTCGTGGTTAAGGCGGCGCTGTCCTGCAAATTAAGCAGCTCTTTGGTTTTTCCGGTTCTATATAAATCTATGCCTCTCGTGGTATTGACTGCATCTGCGTCCCCCATATCGCGACCAGCCACAAGGTCGCGAGGATTATCGATCATAGCGGCAAGATTTCTGGCATTAGAGCACCCGAACTGCGGCCAAACCTGATTGCTGAAAGGATCGGGCTTATAGTCCGCCCACTGCTCGCATTCAGGAGCTACGACCGAATACGCTCCGCCAGAATATTCCACAACCTTAATGCGGTGGTCTGGAACGGGCGGCTGCGTAGGAGCGCAAGCGGAAAGAACCATTCCGACAACGAGCAAAGTTTTAATTGGAATATATTTTATCATGCTCATCACTCCAGAATAAATCCGCCGGGACCGGCAGGCCCATCGGTAGCCGCCGGAAGCGCAGGCGCATAAGCCTTTTTCGAAACGACTTTATTGACTACAGGCTCAGGATCTTCGGAAACCGGAGTAACCGGAGCCGCCAACGGAGCAAGAGGCTCTCCCTCGGTCGGAGCCAAAGACATAGCCTCATTAGGCTCTATCTTCACCGCAGCAGGGGAGCCGCTCAACGGCCTGGCCTTAGGATTTCCGCTGCTGACGCGATAATCAAGCAGCCTCTCGCCATCCGAAGGAGGACTAAACCCATCTGTAGGCAAAGCCATCTGGTTCTCACCGTTAGGCCGCACGATGTACGGAGTTATAATAATGACAAGCTCGCTCTGATCGTTCTGAAATCTGGTCGAGCGGAACAAAGCGCCAAGAATAGGAACATCGCCAAGGAACGGATATTTATCGATAGACTGCGACTGATTGCTGTTCAACAATCCGGCGATGGCAAAACTCTGCCCGCTACCGAGCTCGATGGTAGTCTCAGCGCGCCTAGTCGATAATCCCGGAACGGAGATGTTATTCAAAGTAACGGACCCGGCTGATGTCAACTGACTGACCTCCGGCTTAACATGAAGGCTCATGCGGTCTTCCCCAACGAGAGTGGGAGTAAAGGCAAGAGACACACCGTATTGTTTCCACAAAATAGTAACCTGGTTCAAACCCTGAGGAACCGGAACCGGAAACTCACCGCCCGCGAGGAAGCTAGCGGTTTCTCCGGACATAGCGGTCAGATTAGGTTCCGCCAGAACCGTAACGAACCCCTCCTGCGCCAAAGCATCGATCATGCCATTAACGTCCCAACGTCCTCCGCTGTGCGAAAAGCTTAAAATATCATTAGTGCCGTTACCAATCTGAGGGCGAAGACGTCCGAGAAGAGACGAATAACCATACGTTCCGGCAGGAGCTCCAGCCAAAAGCACATTAGACCCCGAAGCAAGTCCAAAAGCGAACCCTCCGATATTTCCGATAGTCTCCCAATTTATGCCAAAGCGCTTATCGACATCGCGAGAAACCTCAGCGAAGCGAACGCGTATATGTATTTGATTGCTTCCCTTGACCTTTATGCGATTAACGACCTCGCCATCCTTGGGAAGATAGCGAACAGCAAGCTTACGAGCATCCTCGACCACAGCGGGATCGGCAGCCTCGCCAGTAAGAACGATACCGTTAGGAACGGCATCGACCTTTATCTTGTGTTTTGGAATTACAGCGTTAAGCGCAAGCCGCAAATCAGCTAAATCCTGCGCGACCATAATAGTGCGATGAATAAGAGTATTGCCGTTACTATCCGACGCCATAAAAGTAGTCTGACCGGTACGTCTTCCGAATATCATCACCGAAGTAGGAGAAAGCATCTGCACATCCGCGACCTCTGGATTGGCGACGAACACGGACGCAGCCGGAGCGTTCAAAGTAACAGGAACCCCGCGATCGACGGTTATATTGAGAATAACCGGATCGACAGCGCTCGAAGGAGCCGCAAGCGCAGGAGAAGACAACGCCAGAGCTATAATAACGATTAGAATTTGCAGAGGGCGGATCATAAAACTTTTTCCCTTCACTGCGACTGATTGTCGAAAACTGTTTCAGTAGTCTCTTTGCCGCGCATAATCTGCACGCGCCTCAACTGGCCCTTACGAAGCGCTTGGCTAACATCGCTGTCCCAAGTCATACCTTTTTCCTCGATCACCACGCCAGAGTCAGATGGTTGCTGAGGATCTGCGGCAATGCTGCGCAAAACCAAAGAAAGAACGCCGATATCGTTGACCAAAGCGAGTTGCTCGGCCTCTTTTGAAGTAACCTCCAGCGTGGCCAACTGAGCTGGCTTGGCGTCCTTAGCCTGATCGTCGGTCCGTTGATCGAGAGCAAGAACGCGCACATCGGAGAGCATAGTCTCGCTCACCCTGCGCTCTGTCTGGCTGTTACCGTCCACCGAACGACGGATGATCTTGTGAGTAACGACGACATCGACGCTATCTCCTGGGAAAGCGAACCCGGCCACGCCGCTGGCCGGAGTAATTGGAATAGTGATAGCGCGCATCCCGGGAGCAAGAGCCGCCGCAAGGAATCCCTGCTCCTTAGAACTCACAATTTTACTAACGAGAATAGGCTCTCCGGTTCTAATGCCCTGCCGCACCACCGCGCCGATGAATTCCTTAGCGTCCTTTTTTTCTTTAACGATGAACGCTTCCGTAGCGCCCTCTTTAGGCCACACCTGCCATTTGAAATCGGTATCTTTCAAAATTGTTCCAGCGGGCAGATCGCGAGCAGCAACAGAAACCTCAACGCTTACCGGAGCCTCTACCCTGGCGGACACGCCGGATTTATCGCCCGGCTGCCCGGGAGTGCTCAACATCGATCTAGCCAGCATCATGGTACCGCCTGCGATTATCAGGGCCACAACGAGCAGAACTACTTTGCGCGCATTCATATTAGGCGCCTTTCTATGGGACTAAAGCCCGATTAAACAACTGAAGCAGCGAGGCGAGTCCCCCGACTGCGATTGCAACTCCGTACGGTATAGGAACTGTTTTAAGACTTATGCTTTGATCTTCAGTGCGAGACATATTCCGATGTATAGTCAAGCCTGCCATAACCAGGCCCAATAATCCACCAGCTAACGCCGTGACGAAAAGGAAAACAGCCAACGCCTGAGGCCCAGCCCAAAGGCTTACGATAGAAAGAAGCTTCACGTCTCCGGCTCCGGCTAATTTCCTGCTGAACATAAAGAATCCAACGACGAGAACCAACGCAAAGACAAGGAGGTTCTGCGTCCACTCGATACCCGAAGGAGAGGTGAATACATATGCGGGAAAAAGAACAAGGAGCGAGATGCATGCAGCGTTCGGGATTTTATATCGAAAAGCGTCACTGACCGCCGCCCATATCACCGACAAAGCGGCGAGCCCCAGAATTCCCAAATGAATGACAGCAATATCGAAAGACATGACTAGACCTTATCGAAAAACACGCTTAACGGCCATTAACTATAAAATATTGTACTTAACATGTGGTGAATCAAAAGAGGGGACATTCCTGCTTGCAAAGCAACAAAAACATATATGTCCATAGAAACGGCTTCGGCGGACACCCTTTCGGGCGTCCGCCGTTACGCGGGAACCAAACAACCCGTGAATTAAGCCATTATTAGGTAGCAGCCGGGGTCAGTTTCGCATTAACTGTATCGAATACGCCCCTCAATGTTGGTCCTAGAGTAATAAGAGCGCCAACGATCACAACAGCGATCAAAGAAGCAATCAGGCCATATTCAATGGCAGTT
>JAQUWX010000022.1:0-14996 GCA_028692635.1 Alphaproteobacteria bacterium | reverse complement strand
AGCAGCCGGGGTCAGTTTCGCATTAACTGTATCGAATACGCCCCTCAATGTTGGTCCTAGAGTAATAAGAGCGCCAACGATCACAACAGCGATCAAAGAAGCAATCAGGCCATATTCAATGGCAGTTGCGCCCTCTTCCTCACGAATGAAACGAGCAAATGTAGTCATCATATCCTCCTGAAGTTGCATTGGAACCGCGAGGTTCGATAAGGACAACTCTACGCGCTAGGCTTTAAAAAATTATGAACATGCATCTCAATTTGCGAATAAAAACAATGACTTAATTCGCACCCATTTTAGCCCTAAAATCGAACTATTATTGTGGCCAAAATACACCACTTTTGATAATTTGCTATATGGAACAATTAGTTACACGCTCCGATATTCTTAAAAACCTGGATTTTTCCACCAAGATTCTATTATAGGGCCATAAAGAGGCGTGACATCGGGATGATGAAGCTGACTCCAAAATGCAATTTGATCCGCGCCTAAATAATAAAACGGAATTACATATCGCCCGAACATGAGAACTCTGTCCAGTGCGCGAGTAGCAGTTATCAAATCATCGCGGCTTCGCGCCGCAGTAATCTCCGCAGCCAGAGCATCGACTACCGGATCCTGAATTCCGGGATAATTACGAGATCCTTGTTGTTTTGCTGCGCTGCTTCCCCAGAAAAGCAATTGCTCATTTCCCGGAGAAAGCGAATTAAACCACTTGCCGACGATAACGTCGAAATCAAAAGCCGCGAGCCGCGCCTGATATTGAGCGCTATCGACAGTGCGTGCGCGAGCGCTTATCCCAAGGCGCTGCAAAGCGCGAACCATCTGCAACGCGATTTTTTCTTCCACAGGATCGCTAAGCAGAATCTCAAATTCCACCGCTCGCATATCCTTATATAATTTTCCATCCCGCATGACATATCCTGCGCGCTTAAGAATATCGGCGGCATGCAGAAGGTTATCGCGCAAGCTCTCCTCGCCCCCGTCCGTCTGCGGAGGAGAAACGGAAGTCGAGAAAATTTCCGGGGAAAGCCTATCGCTAAACTTTTTCAGCAACGCCAGCTCATCGCCTTCTGGAATCCCAAAGCAGGCAAGCTCCGAGTTCGGAAAGAAACTAGAGCTGCGCTTATAAAGGTCATGAAATAAATTGCGATTTATCCACCCAAAATCGAACGCATATCCCATAGCCTCCCGCAACGCCCTGTCCTTAAACAAGTCGCGCCGAGTATTAAGAATAAATCCATTTATGGCTTCCGTCCGCTTATGAGGAAAACTCTCCAATTTGACACGCCCGTCATGAGCGGCCGAAAAATCATAAGACACCGCCCACTTATTCGGATCGGGTTCGCGCCGCAAATCGTATTGCCCGGATTTAAACGCCTGCAAAGAAATAGCATCGTCTCGATAATAATCGAACCGTATCTCATCAAAATTATGAAGCCCCTTCTGAGCCGGAACATTCTGTCCCCAATAATTCTTATCCCGCGAATACGTAATGTTCCGCCCCGGCTCCATCTTGCTGACTTTATAAGGACCGCTGCCGACAGGTATGCGCAGAGAAGTCTGATCGAAATCGCGCCCCTCCCACTCGTGCTTTGGGAGTATAGGCATAAGCCCCATGATAAGAGGCATCTCGCGATCGATCGCGCCATCGCCGTTGCGCTTAAACAAGAAACGAACGCGCAATTCATCGAGCTTTTCCGCGCTCTCCACTTTTTTATAATACATGCGATGGTTGGGCCGCCCGTGATCTCTAAGCGCCTCATAGCTGAAAATCACATCGTCAGCAGTTATGCTTTTCCCATCCTGCCATTTTGCTTCTGGCCTGAGATTGAAAATTATCCCTGACCTATCGTCAGGAACTTCGACGCTTTTTGCGATCAATCCGTAAAGCGTGAACGGTTCATCCCACCCCCGAGCCATAAGGCTTTCGTAAGTTAAAGACATAAACCCAAGGCTCAAACCCAGCGCGGGCTGTCCCCTTATTATAAAAGGATGAAGACTATCGAAAGTCCCGGTAGCCCCAAGCTTAAGCGTTCCGCCTTTAGGAGCGTTTGGATTTGCATAATCAAAATTTTTAAAATCCTCTCCATACTTTGGCTCGCCATGCATAGCCAAAGCCGGAAGCAGCTTATACTCGTCCGCAAAAGACGGATGCCCGAAAGACAGGAGAGAGATAAAAGAAACCGCGACTAAACCAAAGCGGCGCACCAGACCTAACCTTTGCGATCGACAACGAACGAAGCCACATCTTCAAGGAACTTGGCCCGACCGTCGAAAACGCTGAGGTGATGAACAGCCTGCTGAGAAAGAAGCTTAGCCTGGCTGCGAGCGCGTTCCGCGCCGAGAATAGTAACGAAAGTAGCCTTCCCCGCCTTAGCGTCACGACCGACCGACTTGCCGGTTTCTTCCTCTGTGCCCTCGGCATCGAGAAGATCGTCGATAATCTGGAACGCAAGCCCAAGATCATGGGCATAAGCGCGCAAAGCGTTGTGATGCTGAACGGAAGCCTTCCCGAGGATAGCCCCAGCCTCAGCGGAGAAAGCGATAAGCTCACCGGTCTTCATGCGCTGCAACCGAGTGATAGCGCCGATATCAAGCTCAGTAGTCTCCGCGATAAGATCGAGCATCTGCCCGCCGACCATACCATTCACGCCGGAGGATTTAGCCAGAGCCGCAATAAGATTGCAGCGCACCTTAGGATCTTCATGAGTGCGAGGATCGGACAGAATCTCAAAAGCGATAGTCAGCAAAGCGTCGCCCGCAAGAATAGCCGTAGCCTCGTCATATTTTTTATGAACGGTAGGCATACCGCGCCGCAAATCGGAATTATCCATAGCGGGCAAATCGTCATGTATCAAAGAATAGCAGTGCACGCACTCGACAGCGGCAGCGGTGCGCATAACGCAATCGTCGCTCACGCCAAAAAGAGAAGCGGCGCTTTTGACCAAAAACGGACGAAGCCTCTTTCCGCCATTAAGAGCGCCATAGCGCATAGCGTCGAAAAGCTTCCGTTCTGCGAAATCGGTTTTAGGCAAAATACGCTCAAGCGTCTCGTTAACGGAGGCGGCGGCATCGGACATTGCGGCGGCAAGAGAGGGGCTAACTGAGGGCATGATAACTCTGCTGGCTAGGGTTAAAATATGATAAGGATTATGAATCCAAAGGAGAGAGCTTTATTTCCCCGTCTTTGGAAACGGAAATTTTTTCTATTTTGGCCTGAGCCTCGCGCAGCTTAGCCTCGCAGTGGCGCTTAAGCATAGCGCCACGCTCGTAGGCGCCTATAGCATCGTCCAGCTTAGCGCGTCCGTCTTCCAGTTGCCGAACAAGCTTCTCGAGTTCTGAGAGAGCATCCTCGAAGCTCAGACTGGCGATATCTGGAGGCAACATGGCCTGTGTATGTGTTTTACTAGATGTCATGGCGGGCGACTTTAAGACGAATATCCCGCAATGAGCAAGCAATACTAACCCCACGGCAGCTCTACTGCTTGACATCCCCCTCCCCCGGTACTATCAAACAGCACCGCCTGAGTACTATTTGCGCATTGGGGACAAATGCTTAAACTAAGCAAGCTAGCCGACTACTCTTTTATCCTGTTAATTCAAATGGTTACAGGAAGCGACAAGTCGTGGTCTGCCGCTGAACTAGCCTCTACAACTGCGCTCCCCCCGCCCACCGTAGCTAAGCTAATGAAATTGCTATCAAAATCCAACATAGTGACTGCTCAAAGAGGGGCCACCGGAGGCTACCGCCTGGCCAACCAACCAACCGCAATAACCGTCGCCAGCATAATAGAAGCCATAGACGGTCCCATAGCGCTAACCGGATGCGTGAACAAGCGCGAGCCTGTCTGCGCAGCGCAATCCTTCTGCGTGATGCGCGGAGGCTGGGACAAAATAAACCGCGTCACGCGCCAGGCTCTTGAGAGCGTTTTTCTGTCCGACCTAATCAACGGAACGCAGCCATGAGCGCAACGAACACGACATTATCCCAAATCGACGATCTGGGAGCCAACAGACAGAAATACGATTTCACAACGGACATAGAATCTGAAATTGCGCCTAAAGGTCTTTCCGAAGAAACCATTCGCCTGATCTCCTCCAAAAAGGATGAGCCGGAATGGCTGCTCGAGTGGCGATTAAAAGCCTTTGATCTCTGGAAAAAAATGACCGAGCCGACATGGGCAAAAATACATTACCCACCGATAGACTATCAAGGATTCCATTATTACGCAGCTCCAGCGGCAAAAAAAGAAAGCCTGAACGAGATCGACCCGGAGCTGCTAGCAACATATGAAAAACTGGGCATACCCCTCAAAGAGCAAGAAGCGCTCGCCGGAATAAACGCATCCGTCGCGGTCGATGCCGTCTTCGACAGCGTATCGGTCGCAACCACATATAAAAAGAAACTGGAAGAATACGGAATAATTTTCTGCCCTATATCCGAAGCGGTAAAAAAATATCCTGACTTAGTTCGCAAATACCTTGGCTCTGTCGTCCCGGTAACAGACAACTTCTTCGCCGCTCTTAACTGCGCAGTCTTCACGGACGGATCTTTCGTCTATATCCCCAAAGGCGTGCGCTGTCCGATGGAATTATCGACATATTTTCGCATCAACGCCAACAACACCGGCCAATTCGAACGCACGCTTATAATCGCGGACGACGATTCCTACGTCAGCTACCTCGAAGGCTGCACAGCCCCCAAACGCGATGAAAACCAGCTTCACGCAGCGGTGGTCGAACTTATCGCGCACAAAAACGCCCAAATAAAATACTCGACCGTCCAGAATTGGTACCCCGGAGACAAAAACGGCGTCGGCGGCATATATAATTTTGTAACCAAGCGCGGAGCCTGCCGAGGAAACAACTCCAGAATATCATGGACGCAGGTAGAAACCGGCTCGGCCATAACATGGAAATATCCGAGCTGCATATTGTCGGGCGACAACTCCGTCGGAGAATTTTATTCAGTCGCCATAACCGGCAACTACCAGCAAGCCGACACTGGCACCAAGATGATCCACATCGGCAAGAACACGCGCTCGACCATAGTGTCAAAAGGAATAAGCTCGGGCAAATCGCAAAACACATATCGCGGAGAAGTCCGCATCCTCCGCAGCGCCAAAGGAGCGCGTAATCACACGCGCTGCGACAGCCTTCTAATCGGAGACAAATGCGGAGCGCATACGATCCCAACCATAAAGTCCCGCGCCCCGAGCGCACGAACCGAACACGAAGCCACAACGTCTAAAGTCAGCGAAGACCAGTTGTTTTATTGCCTCCAACGCGGATTGAACGCCGAGGAAGCGATGGCGCTAATCATCAACGGATTCTGCAAAGAAGTATTGCAGGAACTGCCGATGGAATTCGCCGTAGAAGCGCAAAAGCTGGTAGAAATAAGCCTTGAAGGGAGCGCAGGATAAATGCTTGAGATAAAAAATCTTCACGCCGAAATAGAAAGCAAAGAAATCCTGAAGGGCATAAATCTCTCTGTCCCCGCCGGAGAAGTGCACGCGATCATGGGCCCGAACGGCGCAGGCAAAAGCACGTTGTCATATGTGCTTGCAGGCCGAGCGGGATATAAAGCGACGCAAGGCACCGTAACGCTGAACGGCCAGGACCTTCTTTCTCTCCCGGCGGAAAGGCGCGCCGCATTAGGCCTGTTTCTAGCATTTCAATATCCCGTAGAAATTCCCGGCGTATCGAACATGAATTTTCTAAAGTCGGCGCTAAACGCCGTCCGCAAGTCCCGCGGCGAAAGCGAGCTTGACGCCATGCAAGTCCTGAAACTCCTGCGCAACAAAGCGAAGGTTTTAGGCATGAACGACGACATGCTGAAACGCGCCGTGAACGTAGGCTTTTCAGGAGGAGAGAAAAAACGCAACGAAGTCCTGCAAATGGCAGTGCTGGACCCATTGTTCTGCGTTTTGGACGAAACAGACAGCGGCCTGGACATAGACGCGCTAAAAATAGTCGCGGACGGAGTGAACGCCTTGCGCTCCCCAACCAGAGGAATGCTGGTCATAACGCACTATCAAAGGCTACTTGATTACATAAAGCCGGACCGCGTCCATGTCCTGGCCAACGGCATAATCCAGCGCTCTGGCGGCCCCGATCTTGCTATTGAGCTTGAAAAAACCGGCTATGCCGCGTTCGCAGCATAAGAGCGAAAAATGAAACCCATCCCCAAACCCCGCATAGTCTTTGAGAACGGAGAGTGGAACAGAACCCTATCGTCGCTCGATGGACTGCCTGCGAACATCGTGCGCGGAAACGAAATAAGGCTGGAAAAAAACACCTGCCTGATAACCACGCCGATAGAGCTTTATTTCAAAGGAAAATCCGAAATCGACCTTAAAATAACTCTGGAAGAAAGCTGCAATCTCACCCTGATAGAAAAATTTGAATCCGGCAATGCGATTATAAACGCAGAGATAAGCCTCGCCCATCAAGCTAAACTGACGCATGGAATAATATCCAGCCAAAGCGTTGCCCTAAAAACCACCGCGAATATCGAAGCCGGAGGCTACTACGACAACTTCACCATGCTGCTCGATGGAAACAAAACCGACAACGATATAAACGTAACTCTGCAAGGAGCGATGGCTCAGTGCAACTTACAAGGCTTAATGCTCCTGCGCGGCGCAGCCAATACGACGACAACGACGCGTGTCCTCCACTCGGCGCCCAACTGCGCAAGCAGACAAATTTACAAATCGGTTCTGGCGGACAAATCCCACGCGACATTTAACGGCAAAATCACCGTAGCTGAGAACGCGCAAAAAACCGACGGCTACCAACTAAGCCGTGCGCTGCTCTTATCTGACCAAGCCGAAATGATCGCATCCCCCGAGCTTGAAATAAACGCCGACGACGTAAAATGCGGCCACGGCAGCACGATCGGAGATCTCGACGAGAACGCGCTATTTTACCTTCGCTCACGCGGCATCGGCGAGACGGAAGCAAAATCCCTGCTCGTCAGCGCCTTCATAAACGAACTAACCGACAGCATCCAAATATCGTCGCTACGCAACGCAGCAAGCGCAGAAGCGGAAAGGTGGGCAAACAATGCACGAATCTGATTTTCCGATTTTGGCCCAAAAGATTCACGGAGCCAGGCTCGCATATCTCGACAGCGCCGCCAGCGCCCAAAAACCGAGATCAGTAATTGACGCCATGACGCGCTTTTACGAGCAAGACTACGCCAACATCCACCGAGGAGCGCACGAGCTAAGCGCACGAGCGACCGCGCAGTACGAAGCCGTCCGAGGCAAGATACAAAAATTCATCAACGCCGAGCGCGAGGACGAAATAGTCTTCACCAAAGGAACGACGGACGGAATTAATCTAATAGCTTTTGCCTGGGGCCGAAAATTTCTAAAAGCCGGAGATGAAGTCCTAATCACCGAGCTAGAGCACCATGCGAACATAGTCCCCTGGCAGATGCTCCGCGATGAAATAGGCATAAAGCTGCAAGTAGCGCCTATAACTTCAACCGGCGAAATAACTCCGGAAGCCATTAAGCAAAAACTATCCTCACGCACAAAACTCGTTTCTGTAGCGCATGTGTCTAACGCGCTAGGAACGGTCTTGCCGATTGCGGAAATAATAAAGCTGGCGCACAGCAACGGATCGCTAGCGCTAATCGACGGAGCGCAAAGCATCTCCCACGAAACAGTCGATGTCCAAGCGCTAGACGCGGATTTCTATGTATTTTCGGCGCACAAACTATACGGTCCCACAGGAGTAGGAGCGCTTTACGGCAAACGAGCGATACTTGAATCCATGCCCCCATATCAAGGAGGCGGAGACATGATCGAAAGCGTCACGTTCGCCAAAACGACATTTAAATCTCCGCCGCACCGCTTCGAGGCAGGCACCCCTCCGATAACGGAAACGATCGGCATGGGAGCCGCAATAGATTACGTCTCCTCAATTGGCATGAGCAACATCAAGGCTTACGAAGCCGAATTGCTCAACTATGCCACCGAGCGCCTGAAAGAAATAAGCGGCGTCCGCATAATGGGCACAGCCCCGGTTAAAGCTGGCGTAATTTCCTTTATCATGGACTGCGCGCACCCGCACGACATCGGCACCGTACTTGATCGCCAGGGCGTAGCGATCCGCACAGGCCACCACTGCGCGCAACCCGTCATGGAAGCCCTGAGCATTCCAGCTACAGCCAGAGCCTCATTCGGCCTCTACAACACAAAAGAAGACATAGACGCGCTGGTAGCGGGAATAAAGAAAGTGAAGGAGATTTTCTCATGACTCCCAACGACGATATCCGCGACCTCTACCAGGACGTAATCCTGGATCACAGCAAACACCCGCGCAATTTCCGAGCGATAGAAAAAGCCAACCACACGGCAGTGGGTCACAATCCCTTATGCGGCGACCAGTTGACTCTATATATGGAAATGGACGAGAACTCGCTGATAAAAGACGTCTCGTTTAAAGGAAGCGGCTGCGCGATTTCCACAGCATCGGCCTCGATGATGACGGAAATGCTAAAAGGAAAAACGGAAACGGAAGCGAAGCGCCTATTCGACTATTTCCACGCAATATGCACGAACAATCCATCGGCCAGCGAGACCGGCCTTAGCGAAGACGACACAGACCACTTAAAAGCGATAGCCGGAGTCAAAGACTACCCCATGCGAGTAAAATGCGCGACGCTTGCGTGGCACACCTTGATCGCAGCGATAAAGAATGAAACAAAGGTGACGACAGAATGAGCGAAGGCGACAAAGAAAAGCAAGAAACGGCGGTGCTTGAGAAAATCATCGACCAGCTATGCGCGATCTTCGATCCCGAAATTCCGGTAAGCATCTATGACCTGGGCCTGATCTACCGCATAGATGTAGAAAAAGTCGGAGAAAACAAATACGACATACAAATTGACATGACTCTGACAGCCCCCGGCTGTCCGGTGGCAGAAACCATGCCTCTCATGGTCCACGACGCCATCAAAGAGTTGGAAGAAGCCAACGAAGTGACTGTCGCATTAGTCTGGGACCCACCCTGGGACAAATCCAGAATGTCCGACGAAGCAAAACTGGAGATGAATATGTTCTGATATTTTTTATTAAGAAAATGAATGCTATGAATATCTAACAAAATATAAGATACAGAGTCATTCCCGCGGAGGCGGGAATCCAGCGGCCCGCGTCTGCGGGCCACATGAATCAAACAAACCGGGGCCAAAAATGAAAAAAACCTCTTTCAAAGAAATCCGTCTAATCGATTACGCTCCCCCCGCATTTTTAATCGATGAAACCAAGCTTGATTTTGACATCCACAAATCCCACACAACGGTAAAATCGCGCCTGATCGTAAAGCGCAACCCGGCATGTAAAAACGACACTTCACCGCTCGTGCTGATGGGAGAAGCGCAACGCCTGATTAAAATCGCGATAAACGGAAAACTTCTTCCCCGCGAAAGCTATAAGCTCGACGAGCATTCGATAACCATCCCCAAATTCCCCGCCCGCGCTATTGTCGAAATCGAAAGCACGAACGAGCCGCAAAAGAACACCGCGCTATCGGGCCTATACGCAGCCGGAAAAATGCTCTGCACGCAGTGCGAACCTGAAGGCTTCCGCCGCATAACCTATTATCCTGACCGCCCGGACGTGATGTCTAAATTCACAGTCACCATCCACGCCGACAGAAAACAATATCCCATACTTTTGTCCAACGGCAATCTGATTGCCAAAGGAAAAGAGGCTGGCGGTCGCCATTGGGTAAAATGGCAAGACCCATTCAAGAAACCCGCATATCTATTTGCGCTGGTCGCCGGAAAACTTGAAAAAGTCTCAGATAAATTCAAAACAAAATCAGGCCGCAAAGTCCTCATCGAATTATACACTGAGCCAGGCAGAAAAAGCGAAACAGGATTTGCCATAAGCGCGATCAAGAAATCAATGAAATGGGACGAAGACACTTACGGCCTCGAATATGATTTAAACCGCTTCATGCTTGTCGCCGTAAGTTTTTTCAACATGGGAGCGATGGAGAATAAAGGACTAAACATATTCAACGACTCCTGCGTCCTTGGAAAAGCGGAAACCGCTCCTGACGATTACATCGAGTTCATTGAGCGCGTAGTCGGCCACGAATATTTTCATAATTGGACAGGCGACAGAGTCACCTGCCGCGATTGGTTTCAGCTAAGCCTGAAGGAGGGCCTGACAGTCTTCCGCGAGCAGGAATTCTGCGGCGACATGAACGCCAGAGCATTAGAGCGCCTACATTCGATCACAAGCCTCCGCCGCTCGCAGTTTGCCGAGGACGCGGGAGCGATGGCGCACCCAATCCGCCCAGCCAGCTATAAAGCGATAGATAATTTTTACACCTCGACCGTCTATGGCAAAGGCGCGGAAGTCGTGCGCATGATACAAACGCTTGCGGGCCGCAAGGGTTTTAAGAAGGGATTGAACCTCTACATAAAGCGCCACGACGGACAAGCCGCGACGTGCGAAAACTTCGTATCGGCAATGGCAGACGCAAACAACCTCGACCTCAAGCAATTCATGTTGTGGTACAGCCAGGCGGGCACCCCGGCGCTTAATGTAAAAAGCAAATACAATGAAAAGAAGAAAACCTTCACGCTAAACGTAAAGCAATCCTGCCCCCCGACTCCGGGCCAGCCGAAAAAGCTCCCATTCCACATCCCGTTCGCAATCGGCCTTCTGAATCCAAAAGCCAAAAACGCGGACATGATGGGAACAAAAGTCCTGTCTCTCCGCAAAGCGCAGGAGAAATTTGTATTCAAGAACGTGCGCGCAGAACCGATCCCCTCGCTGCTGAGAGAATTCTCCGCCCCGGTACGCCTGAATTATTCCTACACCGAATCCGATCTCCTGTTCCTGATGTCAAAAGACAGCGATGCCTTCAATCGTTGGGAAGCGGGACAAAAACTGTTCATGAAATACATATTGAGCGGCAAGAAGCGCCTGCCCGCAAAATTCATCAACGCATTGCGAGCGGTATTGCGAGACAAAAACCTCGACGCCGCCACCAAAGCGATGACGCTTGCGCTCCCAACCGAAGGAGAAATCGGGCTGGCCTGGCGAGCAAAGAACAAACTCATCGACCCCATAGCGATATTCGAAACAAGACGAGCCATATCGAAAAACATCGCGGAAGAACTTCAAGACGATTTCTGGGTAGTCTTCGAAGACTTAAGCAAAACCACAAGCGAGCGCTCCAGCGACGGAGTATCCCGCGGCAAGCGCAGCCTGAAAAATCTGTGCCTTTCCTATCTTTCCAAAGCCCGCCCGGAAGACGCGCTTCCCTTGGCAGCGGAAATGGTAGCAGCATCCAAGAACATGACGGATCAAACGACCGCCCTCGACATACTCGTGGATATGGGCGGAAAAACAAGCCAAGCCATGTTGGCATTATTCGAGAAACGCTATACGGGCAAGCCGAACATCATGGACGAATGGCTAAGCTCGCAAGCGTCGGCAAGAAAGAACAATGTGCTCAAAGCGGTCAAGAAACTAATGAAGCACAAAGATTTTGCCATCAACAACCCCAACCGAGTATCCGCGCTTATAGGAACTTTCGCAGCAAACCCGCTTGGTTTCCACGCGGCCGATGGATCGGGCTATCGCTTCATAGCCGATACATTGATGAAGATCGATGCGCTCAATCCGCAGTCCGCAGCTCGCCTGGCAAAAGCGTTCTTACGTTGGCGCGACTATGAACCGAAAAGACAGCGTATGATGCGCGCACAACTAAAACGCATGGCAAAGAACAAAAAACTATCGGTAAATTGCCATGAGATAATAACGAAAAGCCTACGATAAGGAGAGCCACAATGATTTTCGGAAACATACAGGATTTGGGATCGACCTTTTCCTGGCTTCCAGCGCCGCTGAAAACCGCAATCGAGTATCTCAAGAAAACTGATTTCTCCACATTATCGGCAGAACGATATGACATTCAAGGCGACGACATCTACGTCAAAGTAATGGACGTAACAACCAAACCGTTTGCCGAGAAACGCCCCGAGATCCACCGTGAGTACATCGACGTGCAGTTTGTCGTGCGTGGCGAAGAAAAAATCGGCGTAGCATCTGACACCGGAGACAACATAGTCGCGGAAGAACATTTCGAAGATCGCGACATCCTTTTCTATACCGGAGTTAAAAACGAGTCGACGCTGATAATGACCCCCGGCAGCTTCGCAATATTTTTCCCAAGCGACGTCCATCGTCCGGCGTGCGCAGTTGACCAACCCATGCCAATCCGCAAAGTCGTGATAAAAGTCCGAGCGTCTCTGATCTAATCGAAAACTTCTTCCTTATAAGCTCCCCAGAATTCATCCTTGGGGAGATATCCTTTAATGCCATCGAACTTTATGCGGCACCAATCTTTCGAGCACGAAAGCAACTGCCCCAAAGCGCCGACCTCCAAATGCGCGACCACAGGAGCCTGCGCATTATCCGATTTTCTCATATCGCGGGTTTTCCCTGAAACCATAGCCAGACGCTTGCCGGAAACCGCAGTTTTATGAACCCACCCTTCGGCGCCTTCGCTATCGCGGATACGCCGCCACAACTCATACTCTGCGGTAATCTCGACCGGCAAACCCTGCCGCTTGAACACCCACTCGATAGGATAACGAGTCCCGGGACCGGTGCGAGCATTAACCTCGCCAGTATGCAAGGAAGCAAACCGAGGCAAAGGAAGTCCGGTTGAATTTTTAATATTATCAATGTTGTCGTTCTCCGCGCAAACGAGCGCCGGACAGAAAATCAGCATAAATGAAAACAGAACCGCAATAACTTTCATAACTTTAATATACCCTACAATAAATTCTTATAAAGGCGGAATATCTCCAGCCGCCTGCTCGCTTGCAAAAACAGCTGCAAAATCAGCCAATTTCCGTTCCTCGATAGCCTTCCGCATATCCGCCATAAGGCTCTGATAGTAATGCAGATTGTGCCATGTGAGAAGCATCGAGCCTAAAATTTCCTCGGTACGGAATAAATGATGCAAGTATGCGCGAGAATACCCCAGACAAGTAGGACACCCGCACCTCTCGTCCAAAGGTCGATGGTCATGAGAATGCCGAGCATTCCGCACATTGACGGTTCCTCTATGAGTAAAACCCTGCCCTGTGCGCCCCGACCTTGTAGGCATAACGCAATCGAACATATCGACGCCGCGAAGAACCGCTCCGACCAAATCGTCAGGCCGCCCGACTCCCATAAGATACCTGGGCTTATCGCTAGGCAATTGAGGCACAGTTATATCGAGCATCGAAAACATATTCTCCTGGCCCTCGCCGACGGCAAGCCCGCCAATTCCATACCCGTCGAATCCGATTTGAGAAAGAGCCGCAACAGACTCTCCGCGCAGCTCAGGATAAACGCTTCCCTGCACTATACCGAAAAGCCCATACCCACGGCGCGGAACGAAAGACTTCTTACATCTTTCCGCCCACCGCATAGAGCGCTGCATAGATTTTTCCGCCTCCTCATGAGTGGCAGGATAAGGAGTGCACTCATCGAAACACATGGATATATTGCTATCCAGCAAATGCTGTATCCGCATAGAGCGCTCTGGAGTCAGCTCATGAGCGCTTCCATCGACGTGAGAACGGAAAGTAACGCCGTCCTCAGTTATCTTCCGCAAAGCCGCCAAAGACATAACCTGATACCCGCCGGAGTCAGTAAGTATCGGCCCCTTCCAATTCATGAACTTGTGCAGTCCCCCAAGCTCATCCACGCGCTCAGCCGTAGGCCGCAGCATCAAATGATAAGTATTGCATATAGCCAGCTCCGCGCCGGTGGACCTGACAGCCTCCGGCGTCATAGCCTTAACCGTAGCAGCGGTAGCCGTAGCCATAAAACAAGGCGTCTCGAAAGTTCCATGAGCAGTGCCCACTCGCCCACGCCGAGCCGAACCATCGGTACTAAAAATTTTAAAATCGATCCCAGTCATTCTGATCTTTCAAGCAAACTTGCATCGCCATATGAATAGAAACGGTATTCCTTGTCAATCGCATGAGCATATGCGCTTTTCATGCGCTCCAGCCCGGCAAAAGCGGACACCAGCATAAATAAAGTGGACTCCGGCAAATGAAAATTAGTCATAAGCGCATCCACAGCCTTAAAACGATATCCGGGATAAATGAAAATAGAAGTCTCCCCCACGAAAGGATACACCGCCCCATTTTCATCCGCCACGGTTTCCAGCAGCCGCAAAGAAGTAGTCCCCACAGCAACGATACGCCGCCCCGCTTGCCTGGCGCGATTGATGGCCTGGGAGGTTTCCAATGATATTTCTCCCCACTCCGAGTGCATAACGTGGTCGCAAATTTTATCCACCTTAACCGGAAGGAAAGTCCCAGCCCCCACATGGAGCGTCACAGTAGCGCGCTCAACCCCCATACCGTCCAGCCTTGCAAACAGCTCCGGCGTAAAGTGCAACCCGGCAGTAGGAGCGGCAATAGCCCCCTCCCGCGCAGCATAAACAGTCTGATACCGCTCATGATCGGCAGCAGTATCTCCAAGAGGCCGCTTTATGTAAGGAGGCAAAGGCACATGCCCATATTTATGAAGCAGCGGAAAAATCTCGCTATCCGGCACATTGAACCGAATAAGAATTTCTCCGCCTGCAAATTTCTCAACAACCTCCGCTGAGAAATCTGGCGCAAAATTTATAGTATTTCCAACCTTCAGCCGTTTCCCCGGTTTAGCAATAACCGACCAAGTCTGCGCCCCGAACTTTTTATGCAAAAGAGCCTCAACCTTGACCTCACCGCGCAACCCCAAAAGCCGAGCCGGAATAACCTTAGTATCGTTCATCACCAAAAGATCGTCAGAGCGCAAAAGATCGGGAAGATCCCTAACCGTACAATCGGCCAAAGCATCTCTCTTCACATGAAGCAGCCGAGCCATATCCCGAGGAGACACCGGAGCATCCGCAATCCGCTCATCGGGCAGCACATAAGAAAAGTCCTCCGTCCGCCACTC
>JAQUWX010000083.1 GCA_028692635.1 Alphaproteobacteria bacterium | reverse complement strand
TGTCTTGCTTCGCGGTGCTTGACGGAAAAAGCTCCAAAGCCTCGCAGCTCAACGCGGTTGCCTCGCGCCAGCGCGTTCGTTATTTCATCGAATACAGTATTAACTATGCGCTCGATATCTCTCTGTAAAAGATGAGGATATTTCTCTGCCAAGCGCAGGATGAGGTCGGATTTGGTCATCAGGCGCCCCCTTCAAGAGCGGTTGATAAAATTAATCGCCAAGACAGGTAGTCTCCAGCGACTCATTAACAAAACGAGGTTGCCAAAGCCTTGGCCCCAAGTCAAGCAAGGATCATCTTAACCCATTGTGGAGCAATATGTTTTTGGGGTTTTGACCGGTATTTTCCCGGCTAGCCTTGTTTTTGGGGTTGTAAGAGGTGTTTAATCGGCGTCTTGAGCGTACCCATGAGGGCCATCCATTTATGTCTGAAAAAACACTGTGGGACACTTTTGTCGAAGGTCGAGAATGTGATGGGTGTTCAATTTGCTGCCGTCTTCCAGGCATAGAAGATCCCGAATTGTCTAAGCCTCCGTATGTTTCTTGTGAGCACTGCGGCAGCGGCGGGTGCGGCATTTATGAATCCAGACCCAAGATTTGTAGAGAATGGTTTTGTCTTTGGAGGCGGTTGAAGGAGATGCCGGACGATGCTCGACCGGATAAAATTGGGGCTATGGTTTCGCTCGAACATTACAGCAATACGCCTTTGCCGTTTGAAAAACTCTATGTGATTGTTCGGGCTGTGGATGACGAGAGCGTGTTTGACAGTCCGTGTGTAAAAAATCTGATAGCCATGTTTGTCGATGAAGGCTCTTTGCCTGTTTGGCTCGGGTTTAACGGCAAAAAGAAACTTGTGCATCCAAATCTGGGCTGGGGGCAAAACAAAACCGCCGGAGGGTTGCTCCGGCGGTTGAGACGTTTTTTCTTTAGATAAGCTTATTCTTCGTCTTTGGTTTCGCTCTTCTTCTGGGCGCGCTTGATGGCGGCTCCCAGGATGTCTCCCAAAGATGCTCCCGAATCCGACGATCCGTAATCGGCCATCGCTTGCTTCTCTTCGTCAACTTCGCGAGCCTTGATCGACAGTCCAACCTTGCGGCCAGCCTTGTCGATGTTGGTGATCTTCGCATCCACCTTTTCTCCAACCGCAAAGCGGTCAGGGCGTTGCTCTGAACGATCTCGCGCCAGGTCGTTGCGCTTGATGAAGCCGCTGAAGCCATTGAACTGTTCGCCCAATGTAACTTCTATGCCGCCTTCGGTTATCGCGCTTACGGTGCAGGTGACTACGTCGCCCTTCTTGAAGCTTACCGATACGCTCTCAAACGGATCGCTGGTCATCTGCTTGATGCCAAGGCTGATGCGTTCTTTCTCGGCGTCAATATCGAGAACCTTGACGGTGACGGTCTGGCCCTTCTGATATTCGGTGATGGCTTCCTCGCCGGGCTTCTCCCATGACAGGTCAGACATGTGGACCATGCCGTCAATGTCTCCAGGAAGGCCGACAAACAATCCGAACTCAGTTATGTTGCGGATCTCTCCAGTCAACGTCGAGCCAATGCTGTTGTTCGCACGGAACTGCTCCCATGGATTTTCAACGCACTGCTTGATGCCCAGGCTGATGCGGCGCTTGGTCAAATCAACATCCAGCACAATTACGTCAACTTCCTGGCTGGTGGCTACTATTTTGCCGGGGTGCACGTTCTTCTTTGTCCATGACATTTCAGATACGTGGACTAAACCTTCAATTCCAGGCTCCAGCTCAACAAATGCGCCGTAGTCTGTGATGTTGGTTACGCGGCCCTTCAGTCTGGTGCTGGCCGGGTAACGAGCTGCGACGCCCTCCCACGGATCGGCTTCAAGCTGCTTCATGCCGAGGCTGATGCGCTGGGTTTCCGCGTTGAAGCGGATAACCTGGACCGTAAGCTGCTGCCCAATTTGCAACATTTCTGACGGATGGTTGATGCGCTTCCAGGCGATGTCGGTTACGTGCAGCAAGCCGTCCACTCCTCCGAGATCGACAAATGCTCCGTAGTCCGTGATGTTCTTTACGACGCCTTGCAGGATCTGGCCTTCGCGCAAATTCGCGACCAGCTCGGTACGGGCTTCGGCGCGGCTTTCCTCAAGCACGGCGCGGCGAGACACAACGATGTTCCCGCGAGCGCGATCCATTTTCAAAATCTGGAACGGTTGCGGAGTTCCCATTATCGGGGTGATGTCGCGTACCGGGCGGATGTCAACCTGACTGCCGGGCAAGAACGCGGTGGCTCCGTTAAGGTTGACTGTGAAGCCTCCCTTGACGCGGCCAGAGATTATGCCAGTCACGCGCTCGGTGTTCTTGAAGGAGTTCTCGAGTACGGTCCAGCTCTCTTCGCGCTTGGCTTTCTCGCGTGACAGCGACGCGTCGCCGTTGCGATCTTCCATGCGCTCTAAAAATACTTCGACGGTGTCGCCAACTTTGATTTCTGGCGCCATGCCGGGGAGAGCGAATTCTCTCAAAGGCACGCGGCCTTCTGATTTCAGTCCCACGTCGATTACGGCAAACTCGCTTTCAATGGCTACAACTTTGCCCTTGATTACGTTGCCTTCCATGCTTCCGCCTTTGCCAAACGTTCCTGCCAGCAAGGACGCAAAACTTTCTTCTCCGGAATTATCAGATGCTTTTACCGCGCTTTCTGTGAAAACGCGCTTCGATGATGAACGTGCCATTTTTGATTTTTCTTTCCTGATCGGCAATCTTAAGACTGCGTCGATCATATGCGGATGCGTGCATCCGCTTGCTTTCTTTTTAGGGTTGTTAATATCAGGCTAAGTCCAATGTCGGGGCTGAAAGCTATGCCCCTTTATCGCAACTTAATCTGTCGCCAGCGCCTTGCTGACTATTTTCATCGCTTCGGCGAATGTTTCTTTTGCATTTATTCTCGTGTTGTCGAGAATTACAGCATCAGTCGCAGGTAGCGCCGGAGCCGCAGAGCGTTTCGTGTCGCGTTCGTCACGCGCACGCAGGTCTGCAAGAACGTCGGCGTAAGTAGCAGTTTCGCCTCTTTTCTGCAACTCTTTCCAACGTCTCTGCGCCCTTACCGCCGTGTCGGCGGTTACGTAAATTTTGACTTTGGCGTTAGGGGCTATGATGGTGCCTATGTCTCGGCCATCCAGGACGGCTCCTTTTTTGCCCTCAGGAGGGGAGGCGCCAAAATCTTGCTGAAATTTCAATAGCTTGGCTCGGACGGCGGGGATGGGGGCTACTTTCGAGGCTGCGGTGGCGGCCTCGTCGCTGCGGAGCGCAGGCGCGCTTAGTTTGTTAATTATGGCAGTAACCGAGAGCGTTTCCGCAAAAGCGGCTATTGCCGCTTTGTCCTCCAGGTTGATCCCGTCAGACATGGCCAGCATTCCTACGGCTCGATAAAGCAGGCCGGTGTCAAGATAGGCGTAATCCAGTTCCTCGGCGATCATGCGCGCAATCGTGCCCTTGCCACTGGCTGAGGGGCCGTCTATCGCGATTATCGTGGAGGGCATAGCTGTAGCCTTTATTTATGGTTATGGCAGCAACAGGACTGATGCGCTGCTTTCGGCGATTCCGGTTCAGCAGGAAGGCGAAATACTTCATCGAACTTCATCGGCGAAAGGCTTTTGACTCTGAAAAATCTGCCTGCGACGAGGTGATGAAACTGACCTTCTATTTGCGGAAGTTTATGGTTCGTCGCTCGGGTTGCTTCAATCGCTTTCATGTCCGTTTCAAGCTGTTGAATGGCCATGGCTTGCTGAAATTTATCCGCATCGGTTCCGACAAGGGGAATGCCCATGCTTTCGTAGTGCGCAAGCCCATTCTTTTTCACCGCGTCAATAAGCGGCTTGCGCGTTTCTGCGTCGTTGGCAAAGAAAGGGCCTTTTCCGTCGATAACCGCCTGTTTGCCGCCATCAACCATGAAGTATGTGTATAGCACATTCATTTGGCCGCAGCCGCTGTGTTGGACCACTGCGGCTTTGTCTATGCCGTATGCTGTCGTTAGCTCAAGCCAACGACCAGCGTCGTTCGTTATGTTGCCAGTGGCATCGGTTACAAATCCGCCGGGGTTGGCGTTCTCGAGAGAATCGTTCAGGGCATTTTCTCCTGTTGCCAGTTCGGCTTTCTGGCGAGAATCCGAACAATGATGCACGCTGCGCGTTGGCGCTTGGTGGACGGTCATGTCATGGCCGTGTTCTTTAAGCTCGGCGTTCCTGTCCAAGAAGATGCCCAATCCTTTTTCGGGATTATATTCGGCGGGCGCGTGATGATGATCCGTTGACATGATTCCTCCTTGGAAGCGGGTATCTCTTCAGCAGGCTATTACAGGATTTGGGGTAAAAATCCAAGATGTCATGGAAAGCAAATATTATCGTTATCGGATTGGTTTAGACCAACTTGTTCGGAAGCCAAGGGGAAGCGGGGTTTTGCTGGGGGGATATGGGCCGCTATTTGGAGTGGACGAGAAGCTTATTTGATCGCTCTCTGATACAGACAAAACATAATTTGCATATTTCTGCATGGGGACCAGATAAGGTGCGCGCCATTTTATGGCGACCATTTGGTGATAATCAATGTATTCCATGCTCGATCGGTGGCTATCTCGTTTGAAGTGTCGGTCCGCAGCTATTTTTGGGGGGATATCAATAAAAACCAACAGGTCTATGAGGTCCTCATATTTAAACGAATTATACGCGTCAACTATATAAAGGGGAAACTGCGCTGCTGGCGGGTTATAGACTATGTGTTGGTTGCATTCTCCGGTTTTTTGGTTCCATGCGTTGGGTTGCTCAAAAGAATTACCGGCTTTTAGCGTCGTCAGGCACCGTCGTACTCCCCACCAGTCAACCCAAGATGTGGGATTTGCATAAGGATTTTCTGCTTTGTGTTTGGGGTTGGCGAGATATCTCAATCTGTCGATGTCTTTGCTCTCCAGAGCGCTATGGATGAACTTTTTGCGTTCTTGGGTGGGAACAAAAATGAAAGAATCATCGTCAATGACGCAGGCGCGTTCCCCAAATTGAGAGGATAGTTTTTTCGCCAGAGTCGTTTTTCCGGCGCCGGCAAAGAGACTGGTGATGCAAACAACCAGCGATCTATCTTTCAGTAAATTATCAAGGTCATTTATTAAATGTTTTTCAGCGGAATTGGTTGGAAAATCCGACATAAATACGTCCCGTGCTTTTAAGTGCCATACACCGTATGTTGTGAATTAGAGCTGCGTCAACGCCTAGTTATAATTTC
>JAQUWX010000021.1 GCA_028692635.1 Alphaproteobacteria bacterium | reverse complement strand
ATTATCTGGGGGAGGACGCCTAGAACTTCATGTTTTGCTTCGTTGCTATAGGTTATGAAACCGCGCTCAAACACAGCGGACGATCCAGAGACTTCCGTCAACGCTCCGGCAATCAATCCTCCGGTGCAGGATTCAGCCGTCGCAATTTTGCGCCCACGTTGCGAATACTTATCGATTATCTGTTCTGCGTACTGCGTAATCTCATGCGAGAACATTTAGACCTCTTGCTAAACCCTAACTGCCGTGGGTGATTGCTGCGTCGCTGTGGTACTCGGATCCTCACGTACCAAGTGGTACGCTGCGGTCCTGCGTTCCTCGCTCCTTGCACTCCCCTCACGGCAGCGGGTTTTGCAAGAGGTCTAGAATCTTAGCGTTGCTATTGCCTGCGCGGCTATTCCTTCCTCGCGTCCGGTAAATCCAAGACGCTCCGTTGTCGTCGCCTTCACGCTTACTCGATCTTGGTTTACTTCCAGCAATTCAGCAAGGCGTTCTTGCATGGCTTGGCGATGAATTCCTATGCGGGGCTTCTCGCACATTATCGTAACGTCCACGTTGGATATTATCCCGCCGCGCTCGTTCAATATCTGAACAGCTTTGCGCACAAAGATCGCGCTGTCAGCTCCCTTCCACTGATTGTCGCTGGGAGGGAAGTGATGGCCTATGTCTCCGGCGCTCATGGCTCCCATTATCGCATCGACCACCGCGTGCAGAACTACGTCAGCGTCGGAGTGTCCCTCAAGAGTGCGATCATGCGGAATAGTTATTCCACACAGATGTATTTCCGTTCCCGGGATAAGGCGGTGCACATCGAAGCCTATGCCTGTGCGAATATCGCCGAAGGTTTGTCCCAATAGGCGCGCCGCTCTGCCGAGATCGTCGGGGTTTGTGATTTTCATGTTATCCGCATTAGTAGGAACCAGGATTACGGGAATTCCGGCCTTTTCAGCCACAACTGCATCGTCTGTTAGTTTCTGCCCTATAGCAGCGCGATGCGCAGCCAGAATTTTATCAAAGCGAAATGCTTGAGGAGTATGCGCCTGCCAAAGATTAGCGCGATTTATTGTGTCCGTTATGACATTGCCGTCTCCGCGTTTGAGCGTATCTACAAGAGGCTTCGCTGCAATGGCGCCATCGGCGCTATCCAAAGCTTTGCGAACGGCGGTTATGGTTTGAGCATCTATAAGTGGGCGCGCTGCGTCATGTATCATCACAAGATCGGGTTTTTGCGCTGACTTCTCCAGAGCCTCCAGACCGAGGCGGACGGAGTCCTGTCTGGTTGCTCCTCCATGAACTGGGGGAGGGAGATCAAGACCCTCCACGGCCTTGTCGTATAAATCTCGGTGCTGAGGGCTTATTACTACCTGCACGTTGTCTATGTGCGTGTGTCCAAGAAATGCCAGAATACTGCGGCGTAGAATTGGCATGCCTCCAAGCTCTTGATATTGCTTTGGGATCAAACCGCCAAAGCGCTGGCCAGAGCCAGCGGCGACTATAAGAGCTGTGCATATCATGGGCATTGGTGAAATAGGGGCCTGAGGGTAGGGAAACTCCATATCTTTATAACTTATGTGGCTTTCCACACCTAGGGAAGCGGGAATTTTGTTTATTTTCCACATCTTCAAGGCTATGTTTGCCTAAATTTTAGGCATATATGAGATTTGATGCGCACTCTAAAACCCATACATATCGGTTCTGTGAAACTCGATACTCCGGTGATTCTGGCTCCTATGGCAGGAGTTACGGATATGCCGTTCAGGCGGCTGGTCAAAAAATTCGGCGCAGGCATGGTTGTGTCAGAGATGATCGCCAGTCAGGCTATGATCCGTGAGTGCAGTAAAACTATGCAGATGATACAGCGCTCGGACGACGAGGGTATATCGGTGGTTCAACTTGCGGGAAGCGATCCTGTTGTCATGGGAGATGCTGCCAAACTGAATGTTGATCGCGGAGCGAACATTATCGATATAAATTTCGGTTGTCCGGTTAAAAAAATTGTCAACGGAAACGCAGGGTCGTCTCTTATGAGAGATGAAGTTCATGCCGCTAAAATTTTAGATGCTGTCGTTAAGGCAGTAAATGTTCCGGTTACTCTTAAAATGCGGTTGGGGTGGAACAGCGAGAATATGAACGCGCCTCGGCTTGCGGCAATAGCGGAAGAGTGCGGCGTTAAGATGATTACGGTTCATGGGCGCACTCGCTGCCAGTTTTACGGAGGACAGGCAAACTGGGCAGCTATACACGACGTGAAGGATGCCGTGAAAATTCCGGTTATCGCTAATGGAGATATTAACAGTTTCGAGTCCGCAGCGCTCGCTCTGGAGCTTTCCGGCGCAGACGGGCTGATGATCGGGCGCGGAACCCTTGGCCGCCCATGGTTCATAAACCAGGTGATCGAGCACATGGTGAATGGACAACCCGCTGTTTCTCCCAGCCTTGATGTCATACATGCCACAATGACAGGACATCTTGAAAGCATGCTCGCGCATTATGGAGATTATGCCGGGCTTAGGATTGCTCGCAAGCACATCGGCTGGTATAGCAAGGGACTTCCTAATTCCTCCGAGTTCCGGGCAGCTGTAAATAATTCCGCCGATATTCAAAAAGTACGCTTACTTATCGATGACTTTTTTCACTCCATTCTGGATAAAGCAGCATGAGCGATACCGACTCCTACCTCGCATCCACTGTAGAGAGGCACTTGCGCACTTATTTCGCCGCTCATGGCCAGGCTCTGCCGGCATCCGGGCTTTATAATCGCGTCATTACCGAGATTGAACGGCCCCTTCTTAAAATGACTCTGGATCAATGCCGCGGAAACCAGCTGCGCGCCGCAGAGCTGCTTGGCCTTAACCGCAATACTCTGCGCAAGAAAATCCGCGAGCTTGGACTTGCAGCAGGGCGTAAGCGTCGGCATGAATTCGGAGCGGAAGAATGAATCTTTCTCAACCATTCCGTCGCATATCTGTTTGGGCAGCTCGTATAGGGTTGCGCAATAAGCTGACCGTCGTTCTGGTTTCAGCGGCGATCGCTTCCAGTATTGCGACTTATGCCGCTTTGACGGAAACTCCTTTCTTCGGGAACGATCCGACGACGGTGAGCGTGCTGTTGACGCTCGATCTGCTTTTCATGGTTTTGCTCGGCACTCTTGTGGTGCAGAGGATCGTTACCATTCTTGCAAGGCGGCGGCGCAATCAGGCCGGATCGAGATTGCATGTAAAAATTGTGAGCGTGTTTACTCTGCTGGCTGCGGCTCCTGCCGTTATCGTCGCTATGTTCGCGGCTATATTTTTCTATTATGGCGTTGAGTCATGGTTCTCGTCGCGGGTTAGAACCGCTTTGGATGAATCCCTTGAGGTCGCGCAGGCTTATCTTAATGAACACCAGCAGACTTTAAGAGCTGACGTTCTCGCTATGGCAAACGATCTCAACCGTCAGGCAGTGAGATTGTCCGAAGATCCTGTGCGGTTCGCTCAGATAGTTTCCGCGCAGGCTTATTTAAGGTCGCTTACGGAAGTGATCGTCTTTGACGGATCGGGAAAAATTCTGGCTCGATCGGGACTGACGTTTGCTCTGTCGTTCGAGCCTATAACGGAAGAAATGCGAGAGAGAGCCAGGCAGGGAGAAGTTGTTCTTCTTATCAGCGATGGAGATGATCGCGTTCGCGCACTTTTAAGGCTGGATAATTTCGTAGATACCTATTTGTTCGTAGGGAGGCTGGTTGAGCCTAAAGTTCTTGCGCACATGACTACTACGCAAAACGCGGTCAACGAGTATCGCGAATTAAAGCTGCATAGCTCGGGCATAAAGATGATGATTTCTTCCATCTTTGTGGCTGTTTCGCTCTTGCTTCTTATGGCGGCAGTCTGGTTCGGACTTAATTTTGCAACTCGACTTGTCCGACCTATAAGCTCTCTGATTAACGCTGCGGACCGTGTGCGCGGCGGAGACTTGACGGCTCAAGTCGAAGAGACTCCCGAGGGAGACGATGAGATCGCTATGCTGGGACGCTCGTTCAATCGCATGACGGATCAGCTTTCGTCCCAACGGTCGGAGCTTATCGAGGCCAATCGCCAACTTGATTTAAGACGGCGCTTTACCGAAGCCGTTCTGTCCGGAGTTTCCGCTGGCGTTATCGGACTTAATCCTGAATCTAAAATAAATTTGATAAACCCTTCCGCCGCCGAATTCTTTCATTTAGGCAATCCTGGCGAACTGGCAGGACAACATATAAGCTCACTGGCTCCCGAGATACAGCAGTTGATCGACGATACTCCTCGCGGAACAAGGCTCAACGACGGGCGGCATATGGAAATCCGCCGCGCAGGACAGCCAACCCGCACCCTGCTTGTGAAATTATCGTCCGAGCTTCATGGCGGAGAAGTCAAAGGATATGTCATAACTTTCGACGACGTAACCGATCTGGTATCTGCTCAGCGAAAAGCGGCTTGGGCCGATGTGGCTCGAAGGATCGCTCATGAGATTAAAAATCCGCTGACTCCTATTCAACTTTCGGCGGAGAGGCTGCGCCGCAAGTACTCGAACGAAATCATCACCGATCCCGAAGTGTTTAAGACCTGCACCGACACTATCGTGCGCCACGTCGAGGATATAGGTAGAATGGTGGATGAGTTCTCTACGTTCGCCAGAATGCCCGCTCCGAGCATAAAGGAACACGAGCTTATCGAGCTGTGCCGCCAGACCGTATTTATGCAGAGCACCAGCCGTAGCGATATAAAATATTATCAATTATTACCTCCATCTCCTTGCATCGCTGAATGCGATGGACGGCAGATAGCCCAGGCTCTGACCAACCTGCTTAAAAACGCAGCAGAGGCTGTTGACGCGAGGCCGCAGCCTTCCGAGGGCGATCTTCCAGAAGGCGTTATCTGTATGCGTCTTATGGCTACCAAGGATCAGATCATGCTGGCTGTTGAGGACAACGGGAAGGGCCTCCCCATTGAGGAGAGAAACCAACTGGTGGAGCCCTATGTTACAACCAGAAGCAAAGGAACCGGGTTGGGTTTGGCTATAGTTAAGAAAATCATGGAAGACCACCAGGGAGAGCTTGTTTTAACCGATCGCTCAGGCGGTGGAGCTATAGTGAGTCTTATCTGGCCGCGCAGGCAAGCGGACATAGCAATACCTGTTTTGTCGGACGCGTAAAAATCTGGTATCAATGTGACTGGTCAACCGATTCTCGGTAGAGGTAAATTTATATGAGTTCAGGCGCTAAAGACCGCCTTTTGAATTATGACATTCTGATCGTCGATGACGAGGCTGATATTTGCCTCCTTATCGAAGGAATTTTGAATGACGAAGGCTTTCGTACCCGTAAGGCTAATAGCGCTGAAAAAGCGCTTGAGGAAATCGCTCTCCGCCGCCCTAATCTTGTAATTCTGGACATCTGGCTTCAAGGAAGCTCGATGGACGGAATGCAATTGCTGGATAGCATCGTTCATGCTCATGCGGACCTGCCCGTAATCATGATAAGCGGACACGGCAATATCGAAACCGCCGTATCCGCTATCAAGCGCGGAGCTTACGATTTCATCGAAAAACCGTTTAAGTCCGACAGGCTGGTTCTTCAAGTCCGGCATGCTCTCGATACCGCCAGGCTGAAACGCGAAAACCAGGAGCTTAAGTTTAAGGCTGGCGCCGACTATGAGCTTATCGGGAAGTCTCCTTCCATGAACCAGGTTCGCCAGTTGGTGGATAAGGTCGCTCCTACGGGAAGCCGGGTCATGATTATTGGGCCGTCTGGCGTAGGAAAAGAAGTCGTCGCAAGACTGCTTCACCAACGATCGAAGCGCGGTAACGGACCTTTTATCGTAGTGAACTGCGCTACGATGCGATCCGATCTGCTTGAGATTGAGCTTTTCGGAGTCGAAGGAGGCTCTGGCGCCGAACGCAAGATCGGCATGTTTGAGCAAGCTCATGGCGGGACTCTATATCTCGACGAAGTGGGAGATATGCCTCTTGAGACGCAGGGAAAGCTCGTTCGCCTTTTGCAAGAACAGGTGTTCAATCGCGTCGGGGGAAATACTCGGGTCGAGGTCGATGTGCGCGTCATCGCATCAAGCAATCACGATCTTCAAGCCGATATACAGACTGGCAAAATACGGCAGGATCTTTATTACCGCTTGAGCGTGGTTCCTATACAAATTTCTCCTCTCGCCGACAGAAAAGAGGATATCGCGCTTTTGGCTCAACATTTTCTGGCGCGTGCCGCTGAGACTTCCGGGCTGACTATCAGAAATCTCGGGGAAGACGCTATCGCCGCGTTGCAGTCATATAATTGGCCCGGAAACGTGCGCCAGTTGCGCAACGCTATGGAGTGGGTGCTCATCATGGCGCAGGGGGATGCTAACGATCCCGTGCGCGCCGATATGCTCCCGCCGGAGATAACTTCGTCGGCTCCTACTGTTTTGCGGTGGGAGAAGGGCGGAGAGATCATGGGTCTGCCTCTTCGTGACGCCAGAGAGATGTTCGAGCGCGAATATCTTCTGGCTCAGGTCACGCGCTTTGGAGGAAATATTTCCCGGACCGCCACATTCATCGGAATGGAGCGCTCGGCTCTGCATCGCAAGCTTAAGCTGCTTGGCGTTCACGGCAATGGGATAAATGAGAATTCTCCTGTGGAGAGGATTAATTAGTGCATATGACAATGCCTCGCGCTGTCATTTTCGACTGGGATAATACTCTTGCGGATACAAGACCTGTAATCACCGAGGCTTTAAACGGGGTGAGGACTGCTTTTGGTTTGCCTGTCTGGACAATGGACGAAGCGAGAGAACACAGCGCTAGATCGCTGCGCGAAAGTTTCCCAGAATGGTTCGGCGATAAATGGCCTCGCGCCAGAGAAATATATTATGAGTACATACATAAGCTGCATATAAAGCGACTTAAGCCCATGCCGGGAGCGGACGATCTTGTGCGGTGGCTTCATGGCGCAGGCGTTCCGTTGTTCGTAGCCAGCAATAAAAAGGGCGATATTCTCCGCAAGGAAGTCGCGGCCATGAATTGGCAGGATTTGTTTACTGGCGTCGTCGGCTCTTTGGACGCTCCTCGAGATAAGCCAGCTAGGGATCAGGTCGATCTCGCTTTGAGCTATGGAAAGCTGGAAGCGGGTAAGGATGTATGGCTTGTCGGAGACGCGGGAATCGATGTTTTATTAGCCAGAAATTCCGGCTGTATGCCTGTTTTTATTGGAAATAATGAGGAGGGAATCGCGCTAAAGGTCGATATGGTATTTTCCGATTGTAAGTCCCTGCACGACTTGCTCTATAATCTGCATAACAATAAGACTTCCGAAAAGGGGCGCCATGTCTGAATCTGAAAAAAGCAAGTCGCAGAATGTTCAAGACGTTTTTCTGAACCACCTGCGTAAAAATAAAATCTCCACAACTGTTTTCCTTATCAATGGCGTTAAGCTTCAGGGCATTATCACCTGGTTTGACAACTTCTCTATTTTGCTGCGCCGGGAATCTCACGCCCAACTGGTTTATAAGCATGCCATCTCCACCGTGATGCCTAACGTTCCGGTGCAACTGTTCGAAAGCGCGGAAGAAATTGCCATCTAAGCGCGAACTTTATACTACAGATAAATCCCTCGATATCGATGGAGTGCGACGCGGCGCGCTCGCGCTTGTTTTGAAACCCATTCTCAAGATAGAACGCACTAGCCGCGACCCCGAGGATATTCTGGCCGAAACCATAGGGCTGGCTGAGGCCATAGGCCTTAATGTCGTAACGGCAGAGCTGATAAATCTTGCTCGGCCTTCTCCGGCCACTTTGTTCGGAAGCGGGCAGGTGGATTACTGGGGTAATATAATAGAAGAAGAAAAAATTCAGCTCGCAGTGATCGACCACGCGCTTACTCCAATCCAACAGCGCAATCTTGAGCGCTCGTGGAAGTGCAAGGTCATAGATCGCACCGGGCTTATTCTTGAAATTTTCGGAGAACGCGCCCGTACTCGCGAGGGGCAGTTACAGGTTGAGCTGGCGGCGCTTAATTATCAAAAGTCTCGGCTGGTGCGTTCGTGGACGCATCTTGAACGCCAGCGCGGAGGCTTCGGCTTTATGGGCGGCCCAGGAGAGTCTCAGATCGAGATCGATCGCCGTCTTATTACCAACCGCATCGCCAAACTTAGGGATGAGCTTAGACAGGTACAAAGAACCAGAGGGCTACAGCGCGATATGCGCCAGCGCGCTGAGCATCCTGTTGTCGCTTTGGTTGGATATACTAATGCAGGAAAGTCCACTCTGTTTAACCGGATTACCGGCGCAGACGTTTTGGCAAAGGATATGCTTTTCGCTACGCTGGACCCGAGTATGCGCGGCTTTAAACTACCGGGAGGGCGAGAGGCTATAATATCCGATACGGTGGGGTTCATTTCAGAGCTGCCAACGCACCTGATCGAGGCTTTTCGCGCTACGCTTGAGGAAGTGCAACTGGCCGACATTATTCTGCATGTAAGGGATATCGCTCACCCGGAAACCAGAGCGCAAAAGGAAGCCGTTTTAGAGGTTCTCTCCGACCTTGGCATAGGATCGGACGATGCTCGATTGATGGAAGTCCTGAACAAAATTGACCTCCTGCCAAAACAAGAGCAACGCCACTTACGAGACTATGCGGCTCGCACATCGAAAGATTCCAAGCGCACGCCTCCACTTGACGGATTGCGCCAAAAAGCCAGAGGCGGTACCGTGGCCATGTCATCTCTTACGGGAGAGGGGCTGGACGATTTGCTGAAAATGTTGGACGATCAATTGACGGCGAACGACAACGTGTATGATATTTCTTTGCCGCTTACCAACGGAGCGGCCATTGCCTGGATATATGAGCACGGGAAAGTGCTTGAAAGGCATGATAAACGCAAGAATACCGCCTTGAAAACCGTGCTAAGCTCAGCCGATTATGGTAGATTTTTCAACAAGTTCTTAAAAGGTTCTAATGCTAAACTTTAATCCCCACAAAGTAGAAGATATCGTGCGCGAAGTGGCCGCCACCGAAATCATGCCCAGATTCAGGCACCTTAGACATGAGGATATATCGTATAAAATCGGCGACGACCCCGTCACTACAGCGGACAAGTCAGCCGAATCGATACTGTCAGAACGGCTTTGCGACCTGTTACCAGGGTCAAAAGCGGTGGGAGAAGAGGCTTGCGCGGCGAATCAGGGCATTTTAGACTGTCTTTTAGGCGAATCACCCGTCTGGATCATCGATCCAGTGGATGGAACCCGCAATTTTGTGGAAGGTTCAACCACTTTCGGAGTAATCGTTGCGCTTGCACAACGAAATCAAACAATTGCAGGATGGCTTTATCATCCCGCATCAGATGAATTTGTGACCGCAGAGCTGGGTAGTGGCGCTTATCACAATGGAAACCGCCTTAAAGTGCTACCTAAAGCTCCACTTGAAGAGATGACCGGAGCGCTGGGTTTGCGCATCACACAGACTTATGAACAGTATTTATTGTCCAAAAATGGGGTAGATCTGGCTCCAAAACCTAAATATGTGGCCTCAATGAGGGCTTGTTGCCACGATTTTCCTCGTTTGGTGGTCGGTTATTCCCATTTTGGCTTCGTGGACATACCCCAATGGCACTTTAGAGCGCTGTTGCAGACATGCTCTCCGTGGGACGACGCTGCGGGGCTTATGATACACGCAGAGTCCGGCGGATACTCAGCTCACTGGGACGGAACTCCGTTCATGCCATCCTCTTATGAGCACGGCTTCATGGCCGCTACCGATAAAGAAAGCTGGCTGGAGCTTAAAAACTGGATAAGCACGTTCTGCGAGATTCCAAAATAAAAAATGAAATATTCCGTTATAAACTCGTAGATGCGGATACGTTGCCAATACGGATGGCGTGGATTTTTCTCGCTCGTCCTTGGACCTTCGCCAAATCATACCATTAGGGCACACATCTCTGAACCACAACAAACCCAGTCTCGCGACCATATAAAGTTGAAATTGATCGCTCTACTGTTTCTAGAGATATCTCGTTTCTCTGGCAGCGCTTTGGCATAGGATCAATTATTGTGACCAGACTTTTTGCTTTATCAAAAGCTTCAATTAATCCATCGTGTATGGCATCATACCCATCCTCATTTGGTTTATATATTTCATGAGTATGATACTCGATCCAGATGTCGTGATTTTGGGTTAAGTGTTCCGCTATAAATTCACCAACCGATCCAATAGCAGATAGCTTGAAGCATCTTGCCTTAAGACCGGCGTTAACCTCGGAAAAGAAGGCATTTATTCTATCTTCCGACTCTATGGTTTGAATTCCCTCATCAAGATTTTTTTGAGTGAACACAGGCATATCTTTTCTGAAAGAGGATACATTTTCCGGTGAAATTTTTACTCCAAATTTGAGGGCAAGACTTTCCTGATCGTGCAACCCAAGCCCATTCCTATAAAGGATCATTTGCAGACACGTAACCGCGCAACAAGTAGGTTTTTGAATAAGCGGGATATATAGGGGATTTAAACTTAGCATTATAATGACCCTTTCTCGTGCTTTTTCACTTCATTCCACAACCGCTCCATCTCATCCAAACCGGCTTCCTTAATGTTGCGACCTTGGGTGGATAGAGAATCTTCTATTCCTCGGAACCGACGCTCAAATTTTCGGTTGGTGCTTCGTAGGGCTTTCTCGGGGTTTATTCCTGCGTGCCGCGCCATATTGATTACCGCAAACATCAAGTCGCCAAGTTCGTCTTCTATGCGATCCGGTTTTGCGTTTTCTGATTTGATTTCCGCTTCAAGCTCAGCGGTTTCCTCGTGGATCTTTGCTATTACGTCATTGATATCCGACCAATCAAAACCAACTCCTGCCGCACGTTGCTGAAGCTTTAGGGCGCGGGACATGGCGGGCAGGGCTGTGTTAACTCCATCGAGCGCACTGTGAGGCTTGCCTTCGTCCGCCGCCTGTTTCTCGCGCTTGGCTCGCTTGTCGGCATCCCAGTTGCGCAGGACATCGCCTGCGGTCTTGGCCTCACGATCTCCGAATACGTGCGGATGGCGCTCAATCATCTTGTCGGCTATTTCCTCGGCCACGTTATCGAAGGTGAAAAAACCTTTTTCCTCGGCCATAATGGCGTGAAAAATGACCTGGAAAAGCAGGTCGCCGAGTTCTTCCCGAAGGTGCTCATAATCGTCGTTTTCGATGGCTTCTACGACTTCATAGGCTTCCTCGAGCGTATGAGGGGCCACGGTCTTGAAATTCTGCTCGATATCCCATGGACAGCCGCCGACGGGGTTGCGGAGCTTTTTCATGACCTCGATGAGCTTGCATACAGATTTAGACATCTTAGAAGGGGGCTTTCATTTTCCAGAAGGGGGCTTGTAAGAAGTCCATATTACGCCATGTGCGCGATTCCTCGAGAGCTTTGCGCTCACGCTGACAAAGCAAGGGGCAGCCCCACCGACCCCACTAATAAATGTCGCATAAGATATATTATGTTAAATGATCTGTGGGGGAGATGGGGTAATCACGAAAGACTTTAAGAAACCAAAAAATTACTGTCTCGGAGCGTTCTTATCGCAACCACTAACGGCATTTCTAACAAAAGATCCACGACGCGATGAACCAGCTCCTAATTGTTCTATTTTAGCTGCCAACCGATCAACCTTCCTATGCAGCTCTTTAAACTGCGCTGCCACAAATTCATCCACGATCTCTTTTTCTTCGTTTGGTGAGGTCATGATAAAATTCTCCAAGGTTAACGCTCTCCAGACAACAGCGGAAGGCCGCGTAGATCTTTCACTATGCTTAGAGGCGCTCCAAGACGCTCTATGCGGATGATTTCTCTTCCAGGGCGCATGTTCTGACAGCCCCAGCGCGTCGTCGAAAGAAAGAAGTCAGCTTCCTCGTTCGCCACAACAGCTTCGTAGTACGGCGGCAGATATATCATCGCTGAGGACCATGGCCCGCAAATCGCTATCTGATATATTTTCCCCGGAGGAACTCCGCCTTCCTTAGTGACATATTCATCCAGCTTTTCCGCAGCTTCCTTGAATGAGCTTCCCCAATAATCAAGCTCATAGTGCCCGACGGCTCCAGACACTCCGCCTTGCAGAGAATTTATGTATATGTACTCATACGGATGCAGCTTGGACATCGTGTTTACTTGCATAGAAGCCGCAAAAGTTAATGCGACAGCGAGCAGGGGCAGGCACCATTTCCACGGCCGCACCCATGTTAACACTTGTCTCGCAGCCATCGCTGAAATCACGCACATAAGCGGTATGGTAAACAAAAAGTGCCTCACAGCGTCGTAAAGCGCGGGCCTGTGCAGCAGAGCATATATCAGGGGAACGCAAATAGTTAAAAGCAGCAGAGCCAGCGATGCTTGCTTTCCTTGCCGACGAGAAAGTTCTGTCCACAGGAACGGCATCCACATGAATCCGGCTACGATCAAAACTATTAACAACGGAGGAAGCTGCGCTCCAAAATAAACCGGCAGATACGTCCATGGCAATTGCGTGGATCTGTAAATAACGCCGTCAAGAAGAACTTCTACATCTTGAGGAAAGTTGCTGAATTCTCCGAGAGCTTTTAACGGATTTAATATCGGATTTTGCTGCGCCCACGGCCAACATATTAACATCACCACATAAGCTATAAGTCCAACCGGCAAAATTAAATGCAATATCGTTTGCGCTGCATTCTTACGTTGCTGGAACATAAGCACTATGCACCAGAAACCGAAGATCATTACCCCCCCTACCCTAACCCCCAATGTAAGGCCGAGGACAAGACCCAGGGTGACAATCAGCTTTGTGGGAACCTTCTGAGGCACGATGCTGAGCGTCTTATACATATAGTATAAGGACCACACCACGCCTGCGGCAAAGGGTATGTCCTTCGGGTTGTTAAACATATGCCCATAATACATTGGCGTTAGAGCCAGCAGGACCAACGATATCAGACCTACGCTATTGCCTCCTAGCACGCGACCAAGCCGCCACGTTCCCCAAAGCCCAAGCAATCCAAAAATCGCGTTCAGCAAATGCCGCGTCGGATACATTCCAAGCGGAGAATTCTCGGCCAACACAGCAGCCAAGCCATCGAACATTCCTCCGTAAAGGTGGAGGTTGAAAATCTGAGCGAATCTATAATCTACAAAGCCGGACATATAATAATCGACAACCGCCTGTCCATATTGGCTTTGTATTTCTTCGTCCCAGCTTATTCCATAATCACGAAAAGTAAAAAGGACCACCAACACCAAAAAACCCATGATAAACCGGGCAGCTCGATCATAATTCTTGTCGGTCAAAAATCTCATATTTCAATCACCAGGCCGTCATATGATGGTTCCACGTTTTTCGGAAGTTTAGCCGATATTGTAGCGTAGTCCATGCTTTGGTCCATATGCGTAAGATAAGCCTTGTCTGGATTGACTTTTTCGATCCAACCAAGAGTTTGCTCAAGATACGAATGAGTCGGATGTGCATATTCGCGGATGGCATCGACCACCCACACCTTTACTCCGCGCAGAGCTTTGAACGCTTTTTCATCCAGACTGTTAACGTCGGAGCTATAGGCAAAATCGTTAAATCTGAATCCAAGAGTTTCTATATTGCCGTGCTGTTGTTTGAAACAGTTCACGGTGATAGAGCCAAACTGCAATGGACTGTCGATTATATGAGGCTCCAGCACCGGCCTATGAAATTTTCCAGGGGGGCGATTGTATTCAGGAAAGACATATGCAAAGCGATTTTGAATTTCGCTTATCATTTCCTTATCGGCATAAATAGGTATCGGCTCATGAGTCAGCCAGTTGACCTCGCGCAGATCGTCTATTCCGTGAGTGTGGTCCGCATGAAAGTGCGTGTATAAAACAGCCGTCAGATGCTGAAGATTGCAAGCCAGGAGTTGCTCTCGCAAATCCGGCGAGGTGTCTATGAGAAGAGTCGTATCCCCCTCCTCTACCAGCGCAGACGCTCGACGGCGGCGATTGCGAGGATTTCCTGGATCGCATGCGCCCCATTTGTTCCCTATAAGCGGAACTCCACCGGAATTGCCGCATCCTAAAATAGTTACTTTCATAGCGGAGGCGCTTTTCTGAATAATCGAAAGAAATTTTCGGTAGTTTGCGCCGCAATCTCATCAAAAGAAACTTGTTTGATATCCGCAAGCACTCGGGCGGTTTCCTCGACATATGCGGGTTGGCAGGTTTTTCCTCTGCGCGACTGGGGCGCAAGATAGGGAGAGTCCGTTTCAACTAACAGGCGATCCAAAGGAATATTCTTTATGATATCTCGCAAGTCCTGGGATTTCTTGAAAGTAGCTATGCCGGATACGGAAACATAAAATCCAATAGCCAGACCTTCTTCCGCAAGCACTTGCTTCGAGCTGAAGCAATGGAGGACTCCGGTTAAATCTTGTTCATGACCTTTGCGTTCATCTTTAAGAATGCGGATCGTGTCGGCTTCCGCTTCGCGGCTGTGAATTATTATCGGCAATCCTGCGGTAATGCCTGCGCGGATGTGCTCACGAAAACATTTCTCCTGAGCAGCTCGCGGAGAGTGGTCGTAAAAATAATCCAGTCCCGTTTCGCCAATCGCTATAACTTTAGAATCCGCAGCTCTTAAAACAAGATCGTTCGAGGATATTTCTTCCTCTTGCGCATGGTGCGGGTGGACGCCTAAAGCGCAATACACGTCTTCATATTTGTGAGCTATGCCAATCTCTCGGTCAAAGCAGTCTTTGTTCGTCGCGACGGTTAGCATTCTGACAATGCCAGCTCGGCGCGCAGCGGCCACAACTTCATCTATGTTTTCATAAAGCCCCGGAAAACCCAAATGACAGTGGCTGTCGATAAGCATGATTATGCCTCGGCCTCAACATATCGCGGAAAGACTCCCTGCGGCGCAGGCAATGCTGTTCCCGGCTTTAGAGCATGCTCCGCGTTTAGAGCGGCAAAGCTACGCTCATTATCTGGAACAGAAATCTGATCCAGCATCTTTTTCATCGCTTCCGGCATAAACGGTTGCAGCACGATAGCAACTCGGCGCACCACTTCGGCCAGTGTGTAAAGCACCGTAGCCATGCGCGCCTGGTCGGTTTTTTTCAACGCCCACGGAGCCTGCTCATCCACATACCGATTAGCGTCGCCGATAACCTGCCATATATGATCGAGAGCTTTATGGAACGCTTGAACGTCAAGCTCCTGCCTGGATTGATTCAGCAGATTAAGCGCTTTATCGAGCAAGGCTTTATCGGCATCGCTGAAAGCTCCGGGCTGAGGAACCTGCGCTCCGCAATTCTTGTTAATCATTGAGAGCGAACGTTGCGCCAGATTTCCAAGATCGTTCGCAAGATCGCTGTTCATGCGCTGGACGACAGCTTCGTGCGATATATCTCCGTCCTGGCCAAACGCGATGTCTCGCAGAAGAAAATAGCGGAGAGGATCAAGGCCGTAATTCTTTATCAGGCTTTCAGGAGTTATCACATTGCCCACGGACTTAGACATTTTCTCGCCGCGATTGTATATAAACCCATGTCCCGATACGCACGCGGGAAGTTCCATGCCTGCCGACATTAAAAACGCGGGCCAATATATCGCGTGAAAACGAATGATGTCTTTGCCGATAACGTGCAAATCTGCTGGCCAGTATTTTTCCATCAGGCTGCCCTGCCCGGCTTCGGGATATTTCAGCGCAGTTATGTAATTGGACAAAGCGTCCACCCACACATACATAACATGCCCCGGAGCATCGGGGACCGGCACGCCCCACTTGAAAGTGGTGCGAGAAATCGAAAGATCTCTAAGGCCGGACTTTACGAAATTCATAATCTCGTTGCGACGAGTGTTCGGCTGAATAAAGCGCGGATTGCTTTCGTATAGTTTCAACAATCTTTCCTGATACGCAGAAAGACGGAAGAAATAGCTTTCCTCCTCCATCCATTCAACCGGAGCGCCGGAGGGAGCTAGTTTTTTGCCGTCGGCGCTTGCGGTAAGTTCAGACTCGTCAAAAAAAGCTTCGTCGCGGACAGAATACCATCCTGAATATTTTCCAAGATATATATCTCCGCTTTCCTGCATCTTGCGCCAGAAATCTTGCGCTCTCTTTTTATGCTCGGGATCGGTCGTGCGGATAAAACCGTTATTGGTAATGTTAAGATCTTTATATAATTTCACGAATTGAGTTGATATCTCATCGACAAGCTCTTGCGCAGTGCGGCCTTTTTTCAGGGCCGTTTGCTCAATCTTCTGGCCGTGTTCGTCCATGCCGGTTTGAAATCTTACGTCATATCCGTCCAGCCTTTTAAAGCGAGCTATAACGTCAGCGGCGATGACTTCATAAGCGTGTCCTATGTGAGGCTCGCCGTTAGCGTAAGGTATGGCAGCAGTGATATAGAACTTGTTCATAATAATATTCCAATCATATTCCGCGACGGATTTCCGTCATGGCGTTGATAAAAGCGAGTTTGCGATCCAGATTGGACCGATCCGCCATTATAAAACTTTGTTTTACTTTTTCCCACAACCGTAAACAGCGATCAAGATGTCCTCTATCTGCTGGGCCAGTAGCCGCCGTATGGACGTTTTCCCGCAAGCGATCTATCAGAAGCTTGGTTATGGCCTTAAAGCTGTCAGCATCCGCCTTGCGGCTTATTTTATCGGCAAGAGCATGCAGCCCAGGCACATCCATTTCCGGCATTTTATCCAATAAAGCCAACATCTCGTCATAAACAGGCAAGCACTCCGCGCTTAAAAGTTTTAGAGCGAAACCTACGCTGCCGCCGGATAATTCTATAATGCGCGACAGATCGTCTTCTCCGACTTCGGTGTCGGCTCCAAGCCTGGACATGACATCCATCATCGCCGCTTTTGATAGCGGCTCGAGCGGCAACAACCGACAGCGAGAGCGTATAGTCGCAACCAACGCTCCGGGAGTGGACGCCGTTATGAGTATCAGGCAGTTCTCCGGTGGCTCCTCGATAATTTTTAGAATAGCGTTCTGGCCATGCCTATTTAAGAAATGCGCTTCGTCTATAATCGCGATGCGCCATTTCCCATGCGTAGCGGTGCGGTGCATAAAAGGAGCGATCTTTCGTGCGTCATCTACCGGGATAGAGTCTTTTTGCTCTCCGGTCTTTTCGTCCACAGGACGACGCAGCACAAACAAATCGGGGTGAGCTTCAGCCGCGACCAGCTTTGCCGCAGAATTATCAAAATCCAAATTGCCAATAGGATTTTTTCCGTCCGAAAAAACGAAATTTGCCGCATGATACGCGAATGTAGCTTTGCCAATTCCGTCTATGCCATAGATAAGCCAGGCTTGCGGCATGCGCCCGGACGCAAAAGTGTCCGCAATCTGCCTGGTCGCGGATTCGTGTCCAATGAGAAACGGCGTGCGCTGCGGGTCTGGAATGTTCATGACTTTGGAGGCGGAGAAATTTTGAAATGCCTGGAAACAGCGTCTCTTATTAATTGAGAAACGCGATCTTCTTCAAGATTGGCGTCGATCACATGAAAGCGCTTTGGTTCATTGGCGGCTATGTCATGATATGCTTGGCGCAACTTCGCATGGAAGCTCTGCTTCTTCTGCTGGTATCGGTCGTCTATTCCTTTGCGAGAAGCTACTCTCTCCAAGCCCCTGTCCACATCGACGTCTAGAAATAACGTAAGGTCGGGCCAGAAGTCTCCCGCTATTTCACGATATATCGCGTCGATTTTTTCTATACCAAGGCCAAAGCCAACTCCCTGATATGCGCGAGATGAATCCACAAAGCGATCGGAGATAACCCACGTTCCCGAAGCCAGCGCCGGCCACACAGTTTGCACCAGATGCTCTCGCCGAGCCGCCATAATCAAAAGCACTTCCGTCAACGGGTCCCAGTATTTTTCTTCCCGGTTAAGCCAGAATATCCTGATCTCTTCCGCAGAGGGCGCTCCGCCAACTTCACGCGTTGAGATAACTTTTATGCCGCAATCGGAAATATATTGTTTCAAACGCTCAATCTGCGTGGATTTTCCGGCGCCCTCTCCGCCTTCAAGCGTTATGAATTTTCCTTGCATATTTTTACGGCTCCTTACCTATCGACAAGAGCAATTTGGCCCATATTCTTTGGAAGAATCCAAGCTGTTTAACATCCGCTCCTGCAACCAGCGACACTTCGGCAGCGCTCAACCCCGGAGCAGTAACCGTTATTTTTCCGATCACCTGATCTTTAGCCACCGGAGCATTCACTTTTTGATCGTAGGTTACAGATGTCTTTAATTCAGATTTGGCGCTCCTTGGCAACGAGATTATCAAATTCTTTCCCGCGACAAGAGGCACTGTCTTTTGCTCGCCAAGCCATACTTTCGTCTCGGCGAGTTTGTCTCCTGCCTTGACCACGGAATACAATCCGAATTCACGATATCCCCAGTCCAGCAACAGCGCGGCTTCATCGGCTCGCGCCTGCATGTCTTCGAGACCGTTCACCACAAGCACAAGACGGCGACCGTCGCGCACGCTGGATGCCACCAGTCCATATCCTGCCGTTTCTGTGTGGCCGGTTTTTACTCCGTCCGCGCCGACATTCCGATACAGAATAGGATTGCGATTGCCTTGTTTTATTTTGTTATAGGTAAATTCAAGCTCGGAGAAATAGCGATACTCCTGCGGAAAATCACGCTGTAACGCCAGAGTCAAAGTCGCCAAATCTCGCGCAGTGGAATAGTGGTCAGGATCGGGCAGACCAGTCGCGTTTTTGAAATGCGAGTTTTCCATGCCAAGCTCTTTAGCTTTTGCGTTCATCATTTCCGCAAAGTTCGCCTCGCTGCCGCCAAGAGCTTCCGCAAATACCACTGACGCGTCGTTGCCAGACTGCACCACGACGCCGCGAATGAGATCTTCTACCTTTACCCGCTCTCCCACATTTACGAACATGCGCGAACCTTGCTGCTGCCATGCGTATTTGCTTACGGGCAACGTCTCATCCACTTTTATCTTGCCGTCTTTGATCGCTTCGAACACAAGATACATGGTCATGATCTTGCTCATGGACGAGGTGGGCATGTGCGCATCGGCTTCTTTTGCGAACAGCACTGTGCCGGTTTGCGCTTCTATCAATATAGCGTGACGCGCCGCGCTCTCCGGAGGAGCCACGGATTGAGCCTGCGCAGGAACGGCAAAAAATAAAACCATCAATACAATCGCAACAATTCTATTAAACATCATCTTCTCTTACTCCACTACTATTCGCGCACCGCGCACTCCTGCTCCAGTGACTGTTTTTAACATCTTATCCGCTTTTGGCACATTCTTTACCGGACCAAGCCGAACTCTAAAAAACTTTGTTCCTTTTACTACCGCTTCGGTTATGCGCGCAGTGCCTATGCTTGACAACTGGAGCTGCATCTTTCTGGCGTTATCCATGCTGGAATAAGCTCCGGCCTGAATGTAAATCTGATTGGAGCCGCTCATCGTAAGCTGATTTACTACTTGAACCGGTTTGACGTTTCCTATGCCGCTTGAGGCAGACAGCGGCGCAGAAGTAACCTTTGTGATGGATGCAGTTTCTATGTTCTGCGGAGGCGGCAACGAAGAAGGACTTCCCGCCACCTGAGAAGAGCTGCCATAGTGGCGCATTGCGTCGGCAATAGCTTTGCTTTCGTCAGCAAGGACCTGCACGCGGACTTTGGCCGTTCCCTGTCTTTCAAAATCAAGCATTTGGGATACTCGTTGCGACACGTCGATTATACGCGCTCCGGAAAAAGGACCGCGATCATTTATGCGAACTACCACGGACTTGCCGTTCTCAAGATTTGTCACTCGCGCCAAAGAGGGCAATGGCAACGTCTTATGCGCTGCCGTCAATTCGTCTTTGTTGAAAATTTCTCCGTTCGCAGTGCGCGCAACTCCCTGAAACTCCGTGCCATACCATGAGGCTATGCCGGTTTCGTCATAACTGTAATCCTCGCGTGGGTAGTACCATTGGCCATTTATCTGATACGGATTGCCTATTTTAAAGTGCCCCGCCTTTTCGCCTTCTCTCGGCTTTAAGGGCGCACCCTTACCTCCGGCACAAGCGGAAAGAAGCGTTAGCGCGACAATCAACGTCAGCGCTTTAGAGATTGGTGGCATAGATCGCAAATTCGACCTCATTATCCGTCTTATTTAATTTTGTCAGCCAGAAGGCCAACGGTGGTTGCAAAATAGGTTGACCGATTCCAACGCATTAAGGCTCGAAAGTTATCATAAACAAGAAAGCTACGTCCATTTGTTCCATCAAGCCGTATTAACGATGCTTGCAGTGATTTTATCGGCAACGGCGAGCCATTTTTAGCTCTTACGCCCAAATTCTGCCAGTGCTTTAAACTGTGGATTTTATCCAATCCTATGGCAGAAGACGGAATACTACGGGTCAGTTTTACCTCGCGGCCCCATGTCAGATTGCGCTGCCAACCCTCAGCCACCAGATAATTGGCGATCGAAGCAAGAACATCCTCCGTATTTCCCCATATATCTTTTCGACCGTCCTGATCGTGATCGATTGCGTATTTCGTATAAACGGAGGGCATGAATTGGCACTGCCCCATAGCTCCAGCCCACGATCCTTCCAGAGAATCCGGGGCCATATGTTCGCTATCGAGAATACCTAAAGCAAATATCAGCTCATTGCGAAAAAACGCGGCTCTTCTTCCTTCATATGCCAGAGTGGCCAGAGAATTTATCAAATTAAAATTGCCGGTAGAGTTTCCGAAATTGCTCTCGATTCCCCAGAGCGCGACAATTATGGAGGAAGGCACTCCGTAAAAATCGCTTATTTCTTTTAACAGCACCTCATGCTTTTTCAGCAGCGCCGATCCTCTTTTTACTCGCAGAGGATGAAGTACGTTCTTGCTGTAGGTAGAAAATTTTATGGTGTTTTCCGGCTGCCTTCTATCCAGGCCAACTACCCGCTCGTCAAAAACTATTCCGCTTAAGGCAGAGTTCACTACTGCTGGGTGAATTCCCTTCGCTATGGCCTCGCTTGCCACCCCTTGCAACCATAGGTCGTACGACTGCTTCTGCGCCATCGACTGATGCGGCAGTAGCAGTACAACAAACACGACAAGCGCAAAAACTATACGGGCCATACCGATAGGATAGACTCCATATGCGGCTATGTCACTCTCCTATGGCGGCCATATAAAGTTCCAATAGCTCCTCCTGCTCGCGGCGATCCTCGGCTTTGATTTTGCGCAGTCTCACTATCTGGCGGATTATCTTCACGTCAAACCCTACGCTTTTGGCTTCGGAGTAAACATCCTTTAGGTCTTCCATAACGGAAGACTTGTCTTCTTCAAGCTTTTCTATGCGCTTTATAAATGAACGAAGACGATCTCCGGAAACAGGGTTTTCCTTAGACATAATATAGTATCTCCTAAAACAGTGGCCAGCGTGGCGGGTGCGGCTTTTTAGAAGTTGCGCCACAAAATTGCAAGATTTTGAATTATATCATGTTGGAAACTATTCATTCACCATATCTAAGTATTTAATAATTAACTATTGTTTAGCGATAAAATGAGAAAAAGATTATGTATCTTCATATTAAGAGCTTAGGGTTTGCTCATGCCTTATATCGTTCGAGATGCTTCAGGTAAAATCTCTCGCGCCAGTGCGCGACCGATCATCAATGCAGAAATCGTTCCCTTTGATTATCCCGAGCTTGTACAGTTTCTTGCCGTAAACGGTCAGGACCCATCTACAGTAGAATCCGCCTTTTCTGAGCTGCGCCGTACCGATATGGATATGTCTCGCGCCGTAGAGGACGTCGTTGTCGCTCTTTTAAGAAAGAACCTGCTTAAAATGAGCGACCTTCCAAAGCCAGTGCAGGATAAAATGGCTCTTCGCGTAAGGCTGCGCGTCATGATACAGGAAGCCTACGATCAGGCATCGGGTCAAAGCTTTAACGCGACAAACAATACTTCAGTAAGCTCGGTTGACAATCCGGCCTAGCTTTAGCCTCTCTGCGATATCCATGTAAATTTTCGCCTGCGCGCTGTCGGGCTGGGAGATGACTATCGGATTCCCGCTGTCCGAAGATTCTCTGACAGCCAGATCAAGGGGTATCGATCCAAGAAATAAAGCTCCGATTTTATTGGCTTCGTCCTCTGCTCCGCCAGCTCCAAAAATATCGCTGCGCTCACCGCAGTGCGGACAGATAAAGCCGCTCATATTCTCTATCACTCCCAGAACAGGAACGTTTGTCTTATCGAACATCGCAATCCCTTTGCGGGCGTCTATAAGAGCTATGTCCTGTGGGGTCGAAACTATGACTGCTCCGGTCAATGACGCTTGCTGTATTATCGTGAGGTGCGCGTCGCCTGTTCCAGGAGGTAGATCTATAATCAGTATGTCCAGCTCTCCCCATGCCACTTCGTGCAGCAATTTGTTTAGCGCTCCATGAACCATGGGGCCTCGCCACACTACCGGCTTGTCCTCTGGAACCAAAAATCCGATAGACATCACTTTTATGCCATGACGCTCTATCGGGATCATTCTTCCGTCATCGTCTAATTCAGGTTTCTCATATATTCCCAAAAGGCGCGGTATCGAAGGGCCGTATATGTCGGCGTCCAGCAATCCAACTTTCATTCCGTTTATGGACATTGCAATCGCAAGATTAACCGCAGTAGTGGATTTGCCTACTCCGCCTTTGCCGGATGCGACTGCTATTATTTTATAAACCTTGGCAAGCGCTGACTGTGGAAGACTTTTGTGAGCTGTGCTTACGACCGACGCGGAAACGACTCCATCAAGTTTTGAAACAGCCTTCTCTATTGCCTTACGCAGCGATTCTGAAGTGGAGGTTTTTCCTTCGACCTCCAGCGACAAAAACACGCTTCTGCCGCCCTCAACCTCTTTAAAGGCAATGCCAGAGATCATATCTCTGGTCACTTTACGCCCATTAGCGCCCGGAATGTCCAGCGCGCAAACGGCATCTAAAACAATATCTTCAGAAAGCTTGCTCATATCCTCATTTACACCACATATATTAGGGTTGTGAATTATATTTGCTCAAAAACGGGTTAATCTCTATATTCCCCGCCGATGATTAACTCTTTTTCTCACAAGCACTTGCTGGATATCGAACGGCTTAGCGCCGCCGATGTCACCTCTATTATTGAGTTGGCGGGTATGTACGCCTCTCAAAATCGCTCGGATAATAAAAAGAGCGCTCAACTTGCAGGTAAGATCGTCGTTAATCTGTTTTTCGAAAATTCAACGCGCACTCGCACTTCTTTCGATATTGCGGCCAAGCGACTTGGCGCAGATGTCGTGAATGTGCCGGTAGAGGTAAGCTCGGTAAAGAAGGGAGAGACTCTTCTCGATACCGCTCTGACTATCGACGCGATGCAGGTTGACGCTTTTGTCATAAGACACAGCGAAGCTGGCTTGCCGGAATATATATCAAAGCACGTTAAAGGATCGGTTCTTAACGCCGGAGATGGAACTCACGCGCACCCGACACAGGCTCTGCTCGATGCGATGACACTCTTGCAATGCAAGGGAAATCTTAAAGGCTTGAACATAGCGATATGTGGCGACATCGAGCATAGCCGCGTCGCAAGATCCAACATCAGTTTGCTAAATAAATTCGGAGCAAAGGTTCGCATAATCGCTCCGCGACAGTTTATGCCAGGCGACCTTAGCAAGCTTGGCGTCGAAGCTTTTGACAGTATGGAAAGCGGCCTTGTCGGCATGGATGCCGTTATGATGCTGCGAATTCAGCATGAGCGCCTTACATCTGGCGAATTTTCCATGTCCGCCGAAAAATATCATAAGCAATATGGGCTGGATCACGAGAAGCTTGGCATTGCCAAACCGGACGCGATTGTCCTGCATCCCTGCCCTATCAATCGTGGCGTGGAAATATCTTCGGCTCTGGCTGACGATGCAAACCGCTGCGTCATATGGAAACAAATCGAAAATGGCGTGGCCGTTCGCATGGCTTGCCTCGACCTTTTATTGCGTTAGGAAATTGTGATGGAATTTATTGCGGCTATCGCGCTTGGTTATCTGCTTGGCTCTGTGCCATTCGGGCTGGTCTTAACCAGACTTGCAGGGATCGGAGATATACGAAACGTCGGCTCTGGCAATATCGGCGCTACCAATGTTTTGCGCACAGGAAAGAAAAGTCTGGCGTTCTTTACCTTGCTTCTGGATGGCGGAAAAGGAGCCGTCGCCGCTCTGATCGCAGAGTTCTTTGTCCCCGGCGCCGGGCAATTTGCTGGATTGGCCGCTTTAATAGGACACCTGTTTCCGGTGTGGCTGCGCTTTAAGGGCGGTAAGGGCGTTGCTACCTCTCTTGGAGTTCTCACCGCAATCGCATGGCCTGTAGGAATTGCAGCTATGCTTTGCTGGCTTATTACGGCGGTGGCTCTGCGTTATTCTTCTTTGTCGGCTTTAGTTGCGGTAGGATTATCTCCACTGGCATCTTATCTGCTGGGATACGATGACGTTATCTGGCTTGCTACGGTTATCGCCGTTCTGGTTTTTGTTTCTCACAAAGACAACATTTGCAGGCTGATTAACGGCTCGGAATCAAAAATAGGATCAAAACATCATGACGATGCAGCGTCGCTCGCTAAATCATAACGAAAAGCGCGACTGGTTGCGCCTGACTCGCACTGAAAATGTCGGACCTATCTTGTTTAGGCAATTATTGCGTCGTTTCAATACGATACAGGATGCTCTTAATGCTTTGCCCGAATTGGCAAAAAGGGGCGGCGGAAAAAGGACTCTTTCTCCTCCTTCAATAAGCAAAATCGAAGACGAGATGGCCGCTTTGGAAAAACTGGATGGCCGTATGATCGCTCTTTGCGAGCCGGATTATCCTGAAGCTCTGGCCTCCATAGAGGACGCTCCACCCGTTATATCTGTAATAGGACAAGTATCGCTTTTACATAAACGGTCTATTGGCATTGTGGGCGCTCGCAACGCTTCGCTGAATGGTCGCAAAATGGCCGAGAAACTTGCCGATGAGCTTGGCAAAAACAATTTTGTAATAACGTCCGGGCTTGCTCGAGGAATAGACACAAGCGCTCACCGCGCCAGCCTATCTACTGGCACAGTCGCCGTCATCGCTGGCGGAGTGGACATCGTATATCCTGAGGAAAATCGCGGACTATATGAGCAGATATGCGAGAACGGCGCTGTAGTCTCTGAGCAGCATTTCGGCTGCGAGCCTCGCGCTCAATTATTTCCTAAACGCAACCGCCTTATATCCGGCCTTAGCCTTGGCGTTATAGTGGTGGAGGCCGCCAAGCAATCAGGCTCTCTTATCACGGCCAGGATGGCTCTTGAGCAAGGACGCGAGGTATTCGCCGTCCCAGGTTCCCCCCTTGATCCACGAGCCAACGGCACCAACGATTTGCTCCGCCAGGGAGCCGTCGTAACCGAGGGCGCGGCGGACGTTTTGGCTCATATTCACTCTATGCCGAAAAACCTGATGGAACGGCCTTCCTCGGACATTGACTACCCCTCCGAGCCGATAAACGAGCAGCAAGTCGATGCGGCAAGGGCAAAAATCCTAGAGAATCTGGGCTTTTCTCCCGTGGCTGTTGACGAACTGATCCGAGAGTGCCAATTGTCCCCCCCTCTGGTCCTCACCGTTCTGATGGAGTTGGAGCTTGCTGGACGGATAGAGCGCCAGCCCGGACACAATGTCGCTTTGATTGAATAAATTAAGGGAAACAGGTTACTGTGGCACATAAAGTCGTAATAGTTGAATCGCCCGCAAAAGCGAAAACCATAAATAAGTATCTCGGAGACGGGTATGTCGTCGTTGCCTCCTTTGGGCATATACGCGACCTTCCGCCTAAAGACGGCTCGGTTCGCCCCGATGAGGACTTCGCTATGGACTGGCAACTTGGAGAGCGCGCCGATAAGCCGGTGGCTGAGATCGTTAAGTTGGCCAAAAGCGCCGATGCCATATATCTGGCATCCGATCCTGACCGCGAGGGAGAGGCTATTGCATGGCATATATATGAAGTGTTGCGCAGCAAAAATGCCGTTAAGTCCACGCCAGTTCATCGGATAACTTTTAACGAAATTACAAAGCAGACGGTTTTGGATGCGATTGCTCATCCTCGAGAAATCGACTCCAGTTTGGTCGATGCGTATATGGCTAGACGAGCGCTGGACTATCTGGTCGGGTTTTCGCTTTCTCCGGTTCTGTGGCGCAAACTGCCCGGATCTAAATCCGCTGGCAGAGTTCAATCCGTTGCCCTGCGCCTCATCTGCGAACGCGAGTCCGAGATCGAAAAATTCAGAGCTCAGGAATTCTGGACAATAGAAGGATTGTTTAAGACTGCTTCCGGAGCGATCGTTCCGGCTCATCTCACGCACCTTAATAACAAGAAGCTCGACAAATTCGCCCTGCAAAACGAGACGGAAGCCACGGCGGCTCTGACTGCTCTGAATATGCTCGATTATCATGTTTCCAGCGTCGAGAAGAAACAGGCGAAGCGTAATCCCTATCCTCCTTTCACGACATCTACGTTGCAGCAGGAAGCTTCAAGAAAGCTGGGAATGGGCGCTACCCGCACCATGAGAACCGCGCAACACCTTTATGA
>JAQUWX010000082.1 GCA_028692635.1 Alphaproteobacteria bacterium | reverse complement strand
GCGTGGCCAGTTCGTTATTTATTGCCCCACGTTAACCAACTCAGGCGGCTTCATAAAAATAAAACCATTTATAATCAACGGGATAATTTGGAGCATGTTCGCCACCAAGTAACGTTCCCTCCGCCACGCCTATCCAAAATGGATGGGGTCTAGAGAGAATTTTATATACGCATCAACTTGTTGCGACGATTTTCCTTTTCAAGAAGTGCATCCGGATTGGATGGGAAGAATTCAGTTCGTTTCCGCGCTATTTTAGCCTGAACGGCGGGTGAACAGAGAGCAGAGATTCTCTGCCGCAACTGGACTTTCAGAGAAAAGTCCAGCTGCATATTCGCCAAGCACTTACGGCATTTTTTTTGTGATAGCAGCCGGTAGGCGAAGGAAACTTCGTCCACCGTTTGTTAAACAGCATTTGCACCTTATCGTGACATGAGCACAAATACGCCCCAACCTAGATATTCGCGAGCGTACTTGGCGTAGCGTTCGGGAGCCGTGGTCAATTCGGCGCGAACCTCTTTAGCAAAATCGTCGTCGGGATTCGCATCAAGCCAACGCCGCATTGTGAGCCACTTGGTCGCCTCGTATCTGTCCCAACTGTCTTGATTGGCCAGAACCATTTCAACGACGTCGTAACCGAGCCCTCCAAACGACGCGATAAGATCCGGAAGCAAAAGAAAGTCCGAGACAGACCCCGCGTGACATCCTTGTGCAATATCCTCTGTCGGCGGCAAGCGCAGCCAATAAGGTTCGCCAATGAGAATGATCCCTTCGGCGCGAAGACTCTTGGACAGAAGCTCGATGGAACCTCTTACCCCGCCTCCGATCCACGTGGCTCCCACGCAGGCCGCGACATCTACCTTTTCATCAACGACATAACCTGCTGCATCTCGATGAACGAAGGAAACGCGATCCGTAACGCCAAGCTCGTGCGCGCGCGCTTTTGCCTGTTCAACAAACAACGGGCTCATATCGACGCCGATGCCGCCTATTCCATAATCGCGCGCCCATGTGCACAGCATCTCACCGGAACCGCTGCCAAGATCGAGGATACGATCTCTCGGCTCGAGACGTAACGCTACGCCGAGAGAGGCAAGCTTTTCCGGTGTGAACGGATTATGAATCCTGTGGGCGCTTTCCATGATGTTAAAAATCCGTGGAATATCCACGATGGTTTCGTTTGAAAGTTTAGTCATGTCTTTCCTCATCTGTTGTCAAGCTGAGCACGAACGGCCTGAAGCCCCGCCATGTTAATGCGATAGGGCTTCCCCTCTTTCGAGGCGATCAAGCGTTTGGTTTTTAGCTTTTTGAAAACAGGCAACGCGCAATCGACGAGCACATACCCCTCGCGGGTATAGCATTCGATGGCACAGATGCGTCCCTGTTCGTTACGGTAATGGACGATGCGCCCGCCCTGAGCGAGGACGTGAAGCGTCCTTTGTTCTTGTTTGGATAGATTCATGTCGAAGATCTTTCAGCAGCAATCGTTGCGCGAACCGGACATGCATCCACGATGCCTGCCGATATTTCGTACAGGTTGATAACCGCGCGCCTTTAGGCTCGCCGGTTATCCGATTGCAACAATCTCCAACATCCAACCTCGGAAAAAAATTACCTACAACAATGTAGGGTCAGCAGCATAACAAACATGCGTTAATATATCAATAAACGCGGGTGTTTTTGAAAAAACCACTAACAATCGAAGTTGTTTTTATATAAATCAATGGGTTAAAAAGGCGTCCAAAAACTTTTCTTATTTATAATCAGCAAGATAACAAGGAGCATGTTCTTTCCCGGTCGCGGTCGCCCCGCCAACCCATCCAAATTGGATGGGGTCTAGAGAGAATTTCTTATCAGTATCAAGTTGTTGCGAAGGTTCATCTTTTCAGAGATTGCATCCGGATTGGATGGATTGAACAGTGCTCATGCGCTGCGCTATTTTACCCCGAACGACGCGCGAACAGAGAGCAGAGATTCTCTACTGCAACCGGACTTCGCAGAGAGAGATCGGAGAATTTTCGTTTTTATGAACGGTAGGCGAATGATACGCCCCACAGAACATAATTTGGCAAAAGACAAAAGGTGAATTGATGATGCGCCATACGTTGGAGAAAACGGGAACCGTTTCTGTAATAGGGGGCAACATCCACTATAGATACTATGAGCCGCATGATCCCGATAAAGCAGCAAAAACACCTGTCGTTTTTCTTCATGGCGGTCCCGGAGCCTCTCATGCAATCATCTATGATTGTCTTGCAGAACTTGCCGATGAAAGGCCTGCCATTTTTTACGATCAGCTTGGTTCATATTACTCGCCTGCCGAACTTACCCCCGACTTGATGACTGTTGATCGTTTTTCTGATGAGCTTCTTCGTCTCATTGAACATTTGGAAAAAGATAAAGTTATTCTTTTGGGACATTCTTGGGGTGGTGCATTGGCGGCTTATTTTACGATACACAATCCGACAAAGGTCGCAGCACTGATCTTATCCTGTCCACTTCTCTCAACCAAAAAGTGGATCGATGACTGCAATGAATTATTGGCTGAGTTGCCTGAAGATGTTCAGAAAACAGTACGCTCTTGCGAGGCCAACGGGACTACGGATTCTGCGGCATATCAAGCGGCGGACGAACTTTTTTCTTCCCGCCATTTCCTGCGGTCACAAGAAAATCGCTGTATTTGGCTTAAGCACCGCCATAAAACAGCTAAGCAAGTTTATATGACAATGTGGGGGCCAAGCGAATTTAGTTGTCAGGGTCTCTTAAAAGATTTTGACGTGTTTCCCCAACTGTCGGAGATCGTGGCTCCAACTCTCTTGCTTTGTGGCGAATATGACACCGCAACGCCAAAGACGATGAAAGAGGCTCAACAGCATATCGCTACATCAACGTTAAATGTTATTTCTAATAGTGGTCATTTGGCATTTTTGGATAACAACAGCGCATACGTTTCATCCGTTGAAACTTTTCTCGTAACGCATGGTTTTTAGGAGCTGTCCCTCCCTAATTGCCTTGGAATTAAGGAGAAAATCGCACTTTCTATAAAAATCAATGGGTTGTAAAAACGCGCAAAAAATTTTCTTATTTCTAATCAACGTGATAACAAGGAGCATGTTCGCTGCCAAGTATCATCCCCTCCGCCATTATTTTTTGTTATTACAAATCAAATAGTTACGTCTGGTTGTAGCGCGTGTCTAGACGGCTCGGCAAGAGCTAAATTCTTATAACACGTTGATTTTTATATTCAAATGCACATCCGAACCACGCTCTCTTAGTCAACAGCTTTTGAAAAAGCTGTTGACTAGAGATGACCTTCTTCTTGCTATAGTTGCACCAAACGATAGGCAATGACTGGAACGTAATCATGCAAGATCAACAGCAAGTCCGCGCTCGAGTTGAATCCCTCGCAAGCATATCCATGGGCGATCTAAAGCAAATGTGGTGGACGCTTTACGGCACGAAAACTCCGAAATTCAATCGCGTCTATCTTGAGCGACATTTAGCCTATCGACTGCAAGAAATTTCTTATGGCGGGCTAAGCGAAAGGGCCACCGAAACTCTCAGGCTGCTACGCGCACGAAAACCAATCTTTCCCAAAAGACAAATTATAAAACCTCCGGCGGGAGTTATCTTGATCAAACAATACCGAGGGGTTGAACACTCGGTGAAAGTGCTTATCGATGGCTTCAATTATCAGGGAAAGAAATACAAGTCTCTGTCTGCGATTGCCTTGAAAATCAGCGGCACGCATTGGAATGGGCTGAAATTCTTTGGCTTAAGAAGAGACTGATTATGGTCATTTCCATCGATCCAAAAGGAAAGGCCACAACTCAAGTTAATCCAGATGGATCCATCACGATCACTATCCCGGTTAAAAAGGACCGTAAGGGGGAACGCGCCATGACCACGATTGTAGCTCCAGATGGCACAAAGCAGAAACAAGCTTCATTACGAAAGTTGGAACAAGATTATCTTGCCCCCATACACATGACGGCGATGATCTCTGTACTCGTGAGGGCACATCAGTGGAAAGAAGAAATAATGTCCGGCGAAATCCAGACGCTGTCTGATATCGCTATACGTGAAAAAATCGACGTGTCTTATGTGTCGCGTGTTTATCGCCTAACGTTACTTGCACCAGATATTGTTGAAGCGATCCTCACTGGAACTCATCCCAAGACATTGACACAGTTGAAACTGCTCAAACAATTTCCCATGCTTTGGTCAGCGCAACGTGAGTATTTTGGGTTTAACGATATATAATGGTATATTTCTCTGAGAGCCATACGACTGAATAGCAAAAATTGTGCAGATCAATCGAATGACTTTTTGTTATGATGCGCAATTGCGGGAGAAGCGTCCCATGCAGGATACTCAGACAGAAAAGCTCGGGATATTAAAGACGATCTGGAAAAAGAATGATGCCGGTGTTTGGGCTGGTTACGATCTAAAAAGCATCGACTTGAATCCGAGGGAGGGATTCACAAAGGATTATTTTAAGATCGAGAACGAAGTGAATCTTATGACCCAACACCCGGGTCCCATCATGAACAATCTCTTTGCCACATTTGGCACTACTGAATTCTTGGTGCGACAAAGCATCGTCCCTATTGTGGCTTGGAATGACGGAGATGAAGAGATTCGTTGCATTGGCACTGGATTTTTTATTAGTGCTTCTGGTTTCCTAATGACAGCTGCGCATGTTATTCGTGATCCTGTTGATGAAAACTATACTAGCGTAACTCAACTAGACAAAAATTCGCATAAGCTGGGAGATGGTTTACACTTTGGTATTTTACTCCCCGCTAATCCTGCTATGAAAAACGCACCTTTCAATATTCCTATGGAGATGCGGGTTGCAGAGTGGTTTATGTGTCCGTTTGAGTGGACATATCATTGGGGTAAAGAGGTAGAGAGCCCGCTTTTGAATAAAAAAACCTGAGTTTAAACCTGATCTTGATATTGCCGTTTGCAAGGTTAAAGAACAGCCTTGGATAGGGCCTTATCAGCCATTAAATATTGGTCTGCATAATCTCAAACTTGGTGATCGCGCTGTGGCGATTGGTTATCCTGAAATGAGGAATATCCGGTTCGGCTGTAATGATAAGTATCAGCCCGAATTAGTTGTTTCTGTCGGCTCAGTGACAACCATTTATCCAGACAATATAACCGAGAAGAAAAACTCAACGCCGGGTCCCAACTTCGAATTCAATGCAAAAATTCCGGGTAAAATGAGCGGTAGCCCGATTTTGGTTGGTGGAGGAATTATAACAAAAGGTATCGTCAGTCGTAGTATGGGCAGCACAGACAATCATGCAAGTGGGTGTTTGATCGCACCTATGATGGGGCTGCCATTAATTGGTGGCAAGAGTCTGCTCGATTTTATAAATGCTGGAGAGGAAGGAATTGCCCAAATTATTGGGGCCGGACTTTAATGTAATATTCTTCTGACCGGATATATAAAACGCAGAAATTAACCATAAGAGGCAAAACATCTAAAAATTATATCATGTAAATCAATAAGATATTTGGAGAGTGTTCGTTTCAAACCTCATCTGGTCCGCCACGCCTGATACTCCGCGCTGGTCGTTGCGCGGCCTTTGTCCCGCATCACCGCGACATCAGAGCGAACACGCCCCAACCTAGATATTCACGGGTGTATCTGGTGTAGCGTTCAGGCGCCGAGG
>JAQUWX010000020.1:5056-27743 GCA_028692635.1 Alphaproteobacteria bacterium | reverse complement strand
GGCGTCCCTTTTTTAATGGTCGGGGCAACAGGATTTGAACCTGCGACCCCCAGTCCCCCAGACTGATGCGCTACCGGGCTGCGCTATGCCCCGACCTTGTTTTTCCCTTGCGGGAGGGCGCACTATAATAACACCAGTCGCGCAAAGCAACTCATAGAAAGCCTCTGCGCGCTTTCATTGTAAAAATGATTAAAATCCAGGGCTGCGCTTAGATTCCGGCTTGATGCATAAACTCACGGAGGGCTTTAAGCTCTCCAAGAACAGCTTCAAGATCACGACGCTTTTCAGATGAAAGCCCGGCACGCGTAGATGTCCCTGCCGTAGGAGCGTTAAGCATAGCTGAGGACGACGATGCCGTAGATGCCGCCGCACCAGGAGCGCGAGCAAATTGCGGACGTCCGCCTTCGCGCAAAAGCTTTTGCACGCCGCGAATGGTCATGCCTTGCGTATAGAGCAGCTCTTTTATATTGCCCAACAGAGCAATATCTTCCGGCCTGTAATACCGGCGACCGCCACCACGCTTTAGAGGCCGAATCTGCTGGAACTTGCTTTCCCAAAAACGAAGGACATGCTGTGGAACTTCAAGATTGCTGGCCACTTCGCTTATTGTGCGAAAAGCCGTGGGCGCTTTCATCTCTACCGGGCGAGACTCTCTTACCGTCGCAGAAGAAGGCAACGGTTGGACTTTCTTGCTTACACCCGAGCTGGAAGATAGCGTAGAGCTCATACTCCACCCCCTGTAGATACAGCGCCGGATGCTCTGGCACGATTGATCTTGTCTTTAAGAACATGGCTGGCACGGAACACAAGCACACGACGAGGAAGGATAGGCACTTCCTCTCCGGTCTTAGGGTTGCGCCCAATGCGCTGGCCTTTGCTGCGCACCTGAAAGCTGCCAAAAGAAGAAAGCTTCACCATGTCGCCCTTAATCAGGGCTTGGCTAACCTCCTCTAATATCTCGTCAACCATCTGGGACGAGTCATTTCGTGATAAGCCAACTTCCTGATAGACGGCTTCAGCAAGTTGGGCGCGAGTAACGGTGGCTTCGGTCATCGCATAAACTCCTAATAATGATGAATCAGAGCGTAATAGCATTAGCCCGAATCGTCAAAGATTAAAGTCACGCAAGTTGATTGATTTTATTTACTATTTATAGCCTTACGACCGCAGCTCCCCATGTGAAACCGGCTCCCATGGTGTTGAACATGATAAGCTGCCCCTGCTTGATTCTACCGTCTGCAACAGCCTCGGCCAGCGCCAGAGGGATAGATGCTGCCGCCGTATTTGCATGCCTCGATATTGTTATGACCACGCGCTCTTTAGGCAATTTAAGCTTTTTCGCGTTGCCTTCCATGATCCTCATGTTCGCCTGATGAGGAACCAGCCACTCAATTTCGTCCGGCTGTAAATCATTTGCCAGCAAGGCTTCATCTACAACTTTAGACAGATTAGTAACCGCATGGCGGAAAACTTCTTTGCCTTCCATGCGGATATAACCTGTGGTCTGCGTGCTCCCCACTCCGCCATCGGCACACAAAAAGTCATAATAACGACCATCCGAATACAGATGCGTTGATAGAATTCCACGATCGGTTTTATCGCCTTTTCCGTCCTGCGCCTGAAGCACAACGGCTCCCGCTCCATCTCCGAATAACACGCAGGTCGATCTGTCTTTCCAATCGACTATGCGAGATAAAACTTCGGCGCCTATTACGACAATGGTTTTAGCTTGCCCAAGACGGATAAAATTATCCGCCAACGTAAGCGCATATATAAAACCAGAGCATGCCGCCTGAACGTCAAAAGCAAAGCCTCGCGTCATGCCGATCTTTTCTTGCACGCGAGCAGCCGTAGCGGGAAATGTGCTATCCGGAGTCGTCGTAGCAACGATCACTATATCTACCGCTTCGATTTTTACATCCGCATGCTTAAGCGCGGCAAGCGTCGCCTTTGCAGCAAGATCGGAAGTGTATTCTCCATCGGCAGCTATGTGGCGAGACTTTATGCCAGTGCGCTGAACGATCCATTCATCGGAGGTGTCAATACCGCGCTTAGCTAAATCGTTGTTGGTGAGAATGGTCTCCGGCAAATAGCTACCGCAGCCAGTGATTACTGAACGCCTGATTGCACTCAACGCGTATCCTAGTCTATCCCAGCAAAGGGATCGTCAGAGGAAGTTCCGTTTAATTGATCCATAATGCCATAGTGACGAGCCAATTCCTCGCGGATATGATCGTTCAAACCTCTATCGGCAATATCGAAAGCGACGCCTATCGCATTGGCGAAGCCTTCACTGTCAGCGCCACCGTGGCTTTTCACGCAAACGCCTTGAAGTCCAAGAAATATAGCTCCGTTATAGCGCCTTGGATCCATGCGAGACCTAAGTTGCTCAAGAGCCGGGCGAGCCAGAAGATATCCCAGTTTAGCCCTAATAGAAGATTTAAGCGCTTTCTTCAGAAAATACGAAACAAGCTTGGCGGTGCCTTCCGCCATTTTAAGAGCTATGTTGCCGCTGAAACCATCCGTAACAACAACATCGACTGTGCCAGCCGTTATATCGTTGCCCTCGATAAATCCGAAGAACTCTCCCGGCAACGGCATCTCGCGCAGGATGGACGCGGCAGTGCGCACCTCATCGTGACCTTTAAGCTCTTCCGCGCCTATGTTAAGCAGCCCAATAGACGGATGAGAAACTCCAAGAACAGTGCGGCAGAAAATAGCTCCCATCAAAGCGAATTGAACCAGATTCTCGGCGTCGCACTCGACATTCGCGCCAAGATCGAGCATTACGCATTCGCCGATTTGCGTAGGAAATATGGAAGTAATAGCAGGACGATCGATCCCCGGCAGAGTCTTCAACACCACCTTAGCCATAGCCATCAAAGCGCCGGTATTTCCGGCGGAAATTACGCTGCTCGCCTCGCCCTTGGCCACAGCGTTGATAGCCTGCCGCATACTCGAGTTGCGCCCCTGACGCAAAGCGAGTGACGGTTTCATATCGCTGCTGATAACATCTGGCGCATGCCTGAAGTCACATGCTTTTACCAATACAGCATACTTGTCGATCAACGGTTTTACCCGCGCCTCATCGCCATATATCAGTAAATGAATCTTGGGATTACGAGCACACGCTAAAGCAGCCCCTTCGATAACAATCTCAGGGGCTCTATCTCCGCCCATCGCATCAATTGCGATTACGGTGCGAGATGTCATTGTAATTGGCCCGGACCTTATACTTTGGAAGCCGGCTTAGACTTAACCACCGAGCGTCCGTCATAGTGACCGCAAGCAGCGCACACATGATGGGGAAGCTTCGGCTCACCGCAATTAGCGCATTCCACCGATCCCTTGGCCTTGAGCGCGTGATGCGACCTGCGCATGTTGCGAACCGACTTGGAAGTTTTTCTTTTAGGTACAGCCATATCAAACTCTCATAATTCCATGAAAAATAGAGCGCGGTCCTTCGCCCCGAACCCCGCACGAGACCAACCTTCTAAGCAAAATCACAAAAAATGCAAGGATTATAGCCAATCACAAAAATATATTAATAAAAACAAGTGATTGGCTATACCTACGGCAACTTCCGTTGCGCCCGGAGTTTTGAGGAATCGTAAATGTTAACTTATTAGGCTTTGCTCATTTCTTGAGCTTTTCCTTCATGTTTTTAAGCCTAAGGAATGGATTTAACGAAGCTATGTCGCCCCCACCATCCACAACCCCTGCTTGTGGAAGCTCCGCGCCAGGAATACGGGGATATGGATCAAGCGATACCGCAAGCTGCTGAGATACCAGTTCTCCCAAATCTATAATGCCGTTCTCAATAGGCTCCGGCACATCATCGTCCATCGCGTCACAGTGCATAATTGCACTGGCAGCAGTGCCGACTTCCTTAGCCTCATGTGGCGCATAGAGCATTTTTATATCTTCTTTTATGTGAGAAACCACCGGCTCCAGCGTCACCACACATTGCTGCACAACATCCGCCTCAAATCTTCCAGCAACAGATATAAGCCGGCCTGCGCGAACGTGATCTACATTAAGCTCCGCCCGCAACGAGGAAATCTCCAGCAATCCAAACCGCTCCGCCAGAGCCTTGCACTCCTGCGAAGTTGCTATAATAATCTCCTCCACTCCTCCCGCCGATATTTTATCAACCATCAACGGACGGGAAAGCTCAGGAACTGTGGGATGCGATTGTTTCATCTTATCTCTCAATAAATTTGTGGTATGTACTCATAGGTAGCATAAGGTTATGTTTGCATAATATGACAAAACAAGGCTAGGCAGAATGAAATATCAACTTTTGCGTCATCTTTTTATGTGCTGCGGGGCAATTTTATTGATCTCTGCTTGCTCCCCCACGATTGCCAATCGCGGCAACCTGATTGAGGCGGAGAAACTTGCCGAAATCAAGACAGGCACCAGCACTCGCGCAGAAGTAGCCGACAAACTCGGCACCCCCACCCAGGTTGGAGCATTCGACGAAAACGTATGGTATTATTTTGGAAGACGCACTGAACAATACTCGTTCTTTGATCCCGAAATTGTAGAACAACAAGCTGTTGAGGTTCGTTTTGACGATCAGGGAACTGTGGTTGCCGTAAACAAACTGGACCCAAGCCTAAACCGAGAAATCTCCCCCGTAAGCCGCAGCACTCCAACCTATGGACACGAATCTTCAATTTTCGAACAACTGGTCGGCAATTTGGGCAGACCGGGAATGCCTATCAAGGGGCAGAAGTAATATCAGTCGGAGATTTTTATTTCACAAGCTGCCCATACGAAAACTGGTTACAGTCCCAGCGCGGCAATGCAAGAATATTATTTGAAATATCTTCAGCCGTAATGTTGCGATGCTCGACAGCAAAAGAATATCGGCATTCGGCATCTTTCAAAAGCTGCAAGGTTTCATCTGTGTAGGTTGCCTTTCTTCCGTATGGGAAGGAAAAACTTTCGACGGATTTTTCCCCTAATATCCCCCTAAGACAAGCCAAAGAATCCTCAATTTCGCGGCGCTGTTCATCAAGGCATAAGTTACCCAAAACCGGGTGCGCCACAGTGTGGCCGCCGATAATCATTCCAGCGGCATGCATGGAAATCATGTCTTCTTTGGTAAAATAATAATCTTTCTTTATTTGATTCTCATCACAAAGCTCTAACATAATTTTTGTAAGCCACGCATCCCTTACAAAGGGCGGAGCTACATAATTTAGGATTCTTTTAACTGCCACAGTCGCCTCGTCATTGTCTTGATAGCGGTATGTGGTCTGATAAAACTTAGACGGTTTTTCCAAGAACGGAGCGAGATACTCATCGCCTATCATTTTTTCCATTATGGCCGAGCCGCCATATCGCCCCAACAAATAATGAATTCTATGAACAGCCAGAAGGCCACTTCCTGTAAAAATAGCCGTCGGCACAAAGAAAAATCCCCACAAGCCCCTTTTTAAAAGCTCTGGAAATACAAATTGAGAATGATCCTTCAGTCCATCGTCAAATGTCAGAACAATCCCATCGTCCGGCACCGGTATGCGGGAATTGATGATGTCGTCAAACTCGTCGCTTGCGATAAACCGGTCAGTTTGTTTAAAATAATCCAATTGCTTGCAAAAATTGTCGGAAGAAAGGTGCGTCGCATACGGCCTATCGACAGGCGGAGGGCAAATATAATGATACATTATCGCCTTCATTAAGAAGCCTCCATAGAGCCGCAAAAGATCGGCACCTGTTTTTCTTTTTCTCCTGCATTTTTAATATGAGCGTTTAGCTTAGAAGCAAATTCGTTATAGAATTTTTCGACAAACTCTGCCGTAAAGTCCTTCCTCCGACAAAGAGTCTCTCCGGACGGAAAGAAATCCTTAGAGGCAAACTTAGTATCAGGGCCAAAATTCTTAATAACCGAGACATAAGCACTGGCCGCATCCCGAATAAGGCGATTGCCAATGATATGAGCATTATCGCCCGGCATTACCTTAGCCCTTATCTGATGAATAATTTTCCCAGTATCAATCCCGTCATCCATCAACATGAATGTCGCGCCTACACACTCAAACCGGCCATGATACATAGCCCAGAAATTAGTGCCCGAACCTCGATAGTACGGAGAAAGCCCCAAATGCAAATTAAGGATACGATCGGGAAACGCCTTAAACCATGGGGCTTTTAATATGGATGTACCAAAACACGCGACGTACTCCACCCCCAAAGCCGCGACTTTTTGTAAAACATAATCGGCATTTATATCCCCCTTAGGCACAATCATAGAGTGCGACAGATCAGGAGATGTCTGGCAAAAGCTCTGAAAGAAGTCCTCCTCGGACTGTTCGCGCCCCTCAATGTGCTGCCGGAGTATGGGAGAAGATTCCGACGCATCGGCCATCCTGTTTTTAAGGCTCATCTCGGCGCCCTCGCAAACGGAGAGAGCTACATCCATCGACGGATCTGCGGCAATAGCCATGCGCATAAATTGGTGGCGACGTTCCGATCCGGTAATGAACAGAATCTTTTTGTGTGATGGCATAATTAATTACTCTTCTATTTTGGCAGGTTATCTTTGCCTGTCTCAACCAGATAACGAAGATAATCGGCATCTGCCTGAGCATCGATATTAACAACCGGATAAGTCACAAAAGCAGCCGTGCGCGGTGGGAAAAAGCTGCGGCTTTCTTTCAAGGCATCAACTTTAACCAAATAATATGCGCCAGTCAGACGATGAGCCTGGTCCAAAGTTTGCCGGGAGTTTTCCGACGATTGACCGCCCAAAAAAGGTTCGATCCATCCATCCGATGATATTTTCTTTAGTTTATATGGATGTGGTTCATCCAACAAAGAAACGGAAACGGCAGCATTTGCCTCCGCACGGTCAAAACAATCAATAAGCGCCGCCACCTGCTCCACGCTTCGTTCTGGAGCCGTGGGCTGAAGCAGTAAAATCAGATCATAACATACTCCTTGCTTTTCGAAAGCAACTAGCATGTCGAGCACAACGTCCACGGTTTTTGTGTTGTCCTCCCCCAGATGCTTGGGGCGAAGGCCCAATGATTTTGCGCCACTCGCCAAGGCCAATTTCTCATATTTTGCGGAGTCTGTGCTGATATAAGTATCGCAAACAAGAGGGCTTTCCGTACCAATCTTTATAGCCCATTCAATCAAAGCTTTTCCGCCAATTTGCATAATATTCTTATCAGGTATCCCCTTAGATCCAGCTCGTGCTGGCACAATGGCGACAACTTTGCGCATAACGGTCTCCTAGAACGGCAAACGGAAATTGTTTTTCTTCAGATGCAAAAGCGCCTGCAAAATTGAATAGCAATCGCTTATCGGGGAATGCTCTTGAGAAAATTTCTCGTGCATGGACAAACCAAAATATTCCCAAAGTTTGCCGGAATTTACCTTAACCGCCTCCGGATCTGCACTCAATATCCAATACTTAATATTTATGAACGATGGCGATTTTTTCCCATAGAAATTGTAAGGATGTGATTTGGTCAGCAAGATGTTCTCGGCCAATATACCGGAATCATTTCCATAGGAAACCACTGGAATATCGCCGCAGAAATCCAGAAAACGAACCAGCGCATCGGAGAATTTTATTCCTTCTTCATCAACTATTTTTTGTGAAATTCCAGTAAGCGAAATAAAATAATCAGACAAAACGGGGTTAACCTGCGGCTTTATAAGCAGCAATATCCTGTCAACAATTTCACCATCCGGCCACGAAACCTTTATAGCTCCGATCTGAATGATCTCTTTATACTCCCCTGGCCCCGTCCAACACCTTTTCTGGGTGCCCTCCCAAGTTGTATATTCTGTATCAAAAATAACAATTTGCATGTGAACCAAGCCTTTAAGCATACGAAGCGTATTTCATAAATGTGAGGGTATGCGGAAGACTGCGCTAGGGCAAGGCACAAAAGCTCTGGCTCGCCGAGCCGTAGCTCGCGCAGCGAGCGAAGGCTGGTGGAAGGGGAAGGATTCGAACCTTCGTACGCTCTCGCGGGCAGATTTACAGTCTGCTGCCATTAACCACTCGGCCACCCTTCCACGGGTGAAGGTCGCCACATAACGGATTTTGCTTGCACTTGTCAATTACAGAGGCTGTATTAGGGCATGAAAAAATCTTATCCGTCTTCAAAAACATCCAAAAGCGGCAACAAGAGCCACTTTGCAGCTCGTCGCGCCCGCCCCGGTTCCGATAAGGAGCGCCCCGCCCCATATTCCAAAGAGCGGAAACAGAGTGATTTTAAATCGCATAGACCAGCGAAGAATCAGACTTTTAAATCAAAGTTTTCCAAACCGAAGGCTGCGCCAGTTGCGAAGATAGCTCCTCGTCAGGGAGTCTTTATCTGGGGAATTCACGCTGCTCGTGAAGCTTGGCTTAATCCCGATAGACAGTGCTTTAATATGTGGATTACTGAATCTGGAAAAGAGGCTTTGGATAAAACCTTCGTTCAGGCACATGAGCTTCGTCTCTCACGCCCCGAACCTAAAACTGTTGAACGCGTAGAGCTTGATGGACTGCTTCCTCCGGCCAGCGTGCACCAAGGAGTGGTCCTTGAAGTCGCTCCTTTGCCTGACGTTCAATTGTTCGAGCTGATCCAATCCGAAAGCCTGCCAGATGTCGTCGTTGTTCTGGATCAAATTACCGATCCACATAACGTAGGCGCAATTTTGCGATCGGCTGCGGCTTTCGGCGCAGGCGCTGTTATCATGACCGAGCGCAATGCTCCAAGCACTACAGGAGTGATGGCTAAAACCGCATCCGGCGCGGCAGAGCACGTTATGCAGGTTCATGTGGTCAATCTCTCCAGATCTCTCACAGAGCTACAACAAGCTGGTTACTGGTGCGTAGGGCTGGCAGAGGAAGCTGCGCGTGAGCTTAGCGCTCTTGATCTTTCGGGCCGCACCGCCATAGTTCTCGGAGCTGAGGGCGATGGTCTTAGAAGACTAACGCGAGAGCATTGCGATGAGTTGGCTCGTCTGCCAACTGGAGGACCTATTGCCAGCTTAAACGTATCAAACGCAGCAGCTATTGCTCTTTATGAAGTTAAAAGACAACGCTCTAAATTTGATTAAGCGTGTCCTACATCGCCGGACAGCATTGTCGGGCTGATGCCTATTTTTGCGAGAGAGCTATCCCATTTGGATTCTACGTCTTTGCTGAACACTATGTTCGCGTCAGCTTTCGCTATCAGCCATCCATTAGCCTGTATTTCGGCATCGAGCTGTCCAGCTCCCCATCCTGCATACCCAAGAGCTAGCAATGCCCTGGTAGGTCCACCTCCATCGGCGAGCGCTTGCAGAATTTCCACAGTTGCAGTCAACGATATTTGATCGTCGATCGGCACCGTTCCTTCGCGCATATAATCGGATGAATGAAGAACAAATCCTCTGCCCGGCTCAACAGGGCCGCCGAAATATACTGGCAGATCATTGGCGGTTGCAGACATGTTTATATTAAGCTGGCCTAACAACGCCCGGAAATTAAGCTCGCCATAAAGGCGATTAACGATAAGCCCCATAGAACCACTTGGCCCATGAGAGCATATATAAATAACCGAACGAGCAAAACGCGGATCAGGCATATTGGGCATGGCAATTAAAAATTGTCCGGTAAGCCAACCGGCTCCCGTCAATTTTTCCGACTTTTTGTCCTCAGCTGAGGTCATGTATGGCTCGTTTCCGGGTTTCTTTTATCTAAAACAGTTTATGTTTAAGCAACATTCGATACAATAGGACATATGAGACTGACAATCATAATAAATGATCGTTAATAAAGGGAATCAGCGAGATATTCTTAAGTAGTTGTGCATTATGCTGATATAATATTGCTGCACCGTAGCAAAAACAGGATATTCGCCAAATATCCCATCAACCATCGTGGTATGAGGTTTTCATGACTATTAAGGTTGGAGATAAAATACCCTCCGTTCTGCTAAAGCAGATTACGACAAGCGGCATACAGGATCTGGACACCGCCAGCGTATTTAACGGCAAAAAAGTCGTTATGTTCGGAGTCCCCGGCGCATTTACTCCTACCTGCTCAGCCCGCCATTTACCCGGGTATGTTGATAACGTGCAAAAATTCAGAGCAATCGGCGTCGATATTGCCTGTCTGGCAGTGAACGATCCTTTCGTCATGGACGCTTGGTTCGAATATGCCAACGCAACCAACATCAAAATGCTTTCCGATGGCAACGCCGCTTTTACAAAAGCATTGGGTCTTGAAATGGACGGGAGCTTTTATGGTCTTGGCGTGCGCACCCAACGCTTTGCGCTCTATGCGGAAGATGGCGTCGTCAAATTAATTGCCATAGAAAAACCAGACGCTCTCGAGGTTTCCGACGCCGAAGCCATGCTGAAATCGATTTTGGCGCTGGATTAAATAACAGATGTTGCCGCCTTTTATTGGTTAATAGCCCTTGCGTTATTTACTTTCGGGATTTCGTGATACTTTTTGTAAGTAGGTTTTTTTGATTATTAGAGAAAAATATAAATGAGCCACCAAGCATCAACTAGTGACGACGTAATCTCTGGCAAGGAAAATATCCGAACCGTTTGGGACGCTGCTCATCGAGAGGTGTTTAAATTGATTGCGCTTCCTATAGCCGTCTTCGGCTTATGCGCAGCTACCATAAACACAACATCCGATGCTGTATCAACGGCTTATTATATAACTTCAACATACCTGACATGGAAAACTGTTGACAGCTATTACTCCCTCAAAGATAAACTGTCCAAAATTCATCTTCCCCAACAACAGCCGCAACCTTAATTTAATTTTATCGAGCGTTGCTACACGCCGCTCTTGCGAGCTCGTCCACTCGTTCGTTTTCATCGTGGCCGTTGTGGCCCCTTACCCACAGAATTTTGATCTCGTGAGGCTCCATCGCTTTTTGAAGGCGCTGCCATAAATCGACGTTCTTTACCGGTTTTTTGTCCGCAGTCTTCCAGCCCCTGGCGATCCACCCCGGAAGCCAAAGCGTGGCCCCATCCTTAACATATTTGCTGTCGGTCGTAAGGGTTACCCGTGAAGGACGCTTTAAGGACTCCAGAGACATAATGGCCGCCATAAGCTCCATACGGTTGTTCGTTGTGCTTGGCTCTCCCCCGGAAAGCTCCTTTTCCACGCCGCCGTAGCGCAACAACGCGCCCCATCCTCCCGGACCGGGGTTGCCGCTGCATGCTCCGTCGGTGAAAATTTCGACTGTTTTATCCATATCGTTCATAAATCAGTTCTCTTCTGGTATAACCTCAAAACGCAGCGTTCTTACTTCATAATACGGAGCAGCCATTTTGAAAATCCTGTTTATAACAGCGAACCGTATAGGAGATGCCGTCCTGTCGCTAGGGCTTTTATCGCATATGGTCGAGCATTATCCGAACGCGCAATTTACTATTGCCTGCGGGCCAGTAGCCGCCGACCTGTTTCGCGCAGTGCCTCGGCTGGAAAAGCTTATCGTCATGAAAAAGCGAAAAAAGCATATGCACTGGCTAAATTTATGGGCCGACTGTTGCTGCAACAGATGGGACCTTATAGTCGATCTTCGCAACAGCCTGGTTTCTCGTCTGCTTTTGTCAAAACGTCGAGCATGTAAACTTTCCGATAAACCGGGAATCCACAAAGTCGAGGATAATGCGAGAATCCTTGGACTTTCTCCTCCTCCTTCTCCGTTTATATGGACAGACGACGAGGCCGAGAAAAACGCGGACAGACACATGCCCCAAGGCAGTCATCAATCAGTGCTGGCTCTTGGACCCGCAGCTAACTGGCCCGCAAAGCAGTGGTCGAATTATAACTTTCTTTCTCTTGCTCGAAGCCTTACCTCGACAGACGGACCTCTTGCCGATGCCAAGATACTTATTGCCGCAGCTACAAGCGAATACGAACAAGCCGTTCCTCTTTTAGAAGCCATACCGGAAAATCGGATTATAAATCTTATCGGATATGATCTTTTAACCGTAGCTGCGTGCTTTAAACGGTGCCGCCTGTTTATCGGAAACGACTCCGGGCTTATGCATATCGCCGCTGCTGTCGGGATTCCGACGCTTGGGCTTTTTGGACCGGGATACGAGAACATTTACGGCCCATGGGGAAAAAATTCCGCAACAGTGCGAACGGAAGAGAGCACTGCCGAATTGCTGTCATGGCTGCCATATGAAGGAGCGTTTTATCCGAACCTTATGGGCGGGTTAAGCGTAGATAAAGCATACATCGCAGCAGAGACGCTTTTAAGGAAGACTAGTCCGCAGGCATAGTTCCTAGAATTCCCTTACCCTTGCCGTATTCTTCATTCTTTTTGTCGGCCTTTTTGTCATCGCCGCCGATTATGCTCATAATAAGATCGCCCAGAGAGTCAGAATTATCCGACGACGAAGATTCCACAGCGCCCTCGGTACGCCCCTCCGGCAAGTTGGTCAGCAGCGAACGGGAGGGCATGCCGTTTTCCGCTTCAATCATATAATCATGCCACAACTGCGCAGGTAAACTTCCTCCTGTGATTTTTTGCATAGGAGTATTGTCGTCGTTGCCCATCCATACGCCTGTGGTGTAATCCGAGGTAAACCCGACGAACCACGCATCTCTATAATCGGATGTGGTCCCTGTCTTGCCTGCCGCAGGGCGATCTATAGCAGCGCGTTTTCCCGTACCGTATGAAATGACCCCGGACATCATATCGACCAAAGTCGCTACATGCAGAGGATCGACCATCACCGGACCATTGGCATCGGCGCGACGATAAAGCACCTGGCCATCCCGGTTGCGCACTTCTTTTATCGCATACGGAGTAATCATCCGTCCGCCTGCCGCAATCGTCGCATAAGCGCTGGTCAATTCCAGAGGAGTAACCGTGTTGGTCCCCAAAGCCAGACTTAGCTCTGGCTCCATCGGAGAGGTTATGCCGATCGATCGCGCCATCTGGATCGCTCGGCCAGCGCCTATTTTTTGCAACACTCGCACTGCTACGGTATTTATGGAATCGGCCACGGCATCTCTTACGGTAATCTGGCCGCGATATTTGTTGTCATAATTCTCTGGAGACCACCCACCGATCTTAATCGGAGCGTCATCGAATAAATCGTTAGGCGTTATACCCTGCTCTATAGCAGCAAGATACACGACAGGCTTGAACGAAGAACCCGGCTGGCGTTGAGCTTGCGTAGCGCGATTGAACTGGCTCTCATGATAATCAGCGCCGCCAACCATGGCCTTCACGGCGCCATCAGGAGCCAAAGTAACCAGCGCAGCCTGCTCTACCTTACGCTTCTGAGCCTCGGACAATATCAAACTCACATGGCGCTCTGCCGTACGCTGGAGTTTGAAATCAAGCGTAGTTACAACTATCAGATCCTGCGGCGTGCTTTTTATCAACCCACCGACCTGCTCTGCGATCCAGTCGGCAAAATAGCGCCCATCGCCTCCCGCACCAGGCTTACGAGGAGGAGCCGAGGAACTGGAAATAGCGTTATCCCTTTGCTCCTCTGTTATATAGCCTTCCTCGGCCATAGCGCCCAGAACCACCTTAGCTCGCTCCAACGAAGCGGCAAGATCGTTCGTAGGAGCATATCGCGACGGAGCGCGGAGCAATCCAGCCAATATCGCGGCTTCCCGCAGATTTATATTCTTGACGGGTTTGTTAAAATAAATCTGAGAAGCAGCGTCCACTCCGTACGTTCCCGCGCCAAGATATACTCGGTTCAAATACGCCGTAAGAATTTGATCTTTGGTGTAATTATGCTCCAACCACAGAGCCAACAGCATTTCCTGGACCTTGCGGCGGAAAGTTTTTTCTGGAGAAAGAAACAGATTCTTCGCCAACTGCTGAGTAATAGTAGATCCGCCCTGCACAACGTGACCGGCCAGTAAATTCTGAACCAGCGCTCTGGCAAGGCCAAAAACGTCTATGCCAAAGTGATCCACAAACCGCCGATCCTCGATCGCGATTATCGCGGAGATCAAGTCTCTTGGCACGTCGTCAAGCGCTACGTTTTGGCCATAAAGGTCACCATATCTGGCAATAACTGAACCGTCCTCTGCAAGAATAGCAACGGCAGGGCGGCGCTCGGGCTGAACGATCTGGTTGGTATCGGGAAGATCGTACGCGTAATAGCCGACAATGCCTCCGACAAGAATGCATCCCCAGATAGCCGCAAGAATGACAGCCCTCACCAGCCATGCAGCCGAGAAACCGGCTTTAGACTTTGCCTTGGGCTTACTGCGATGATTTTTCTTCGGCATTCGACAATCCTGTTGATACAGAGACGCTCTGTTTCTCTGACATCAGCCTGCTATGGCGCTTGTCACGCCAACGACCAAAGAGCCAACGTACCGCCAGTATAAACGCAAATAGCGATATTACGGTAAGGGTCAGTTCATATACGATTCCGTGTTCGACCACCTGTTCATGATTCTTGCCCAGACGCCTTATCACGTCTCCGAACATGTAACCGAACATGCAGAAACTGAACGCCCAGATGGCAGCAGCCAGGCAGTTAAGCCACAAAAAGCGCTTCCACGGCAATTTACTCATACCCAAGGCAACGCTGCTTACATTTCTTATTCCGTACATAAAACGATAGGTAAGTATGAACAGAGTCGAGTTGTTCTCCACCCATCCGAAAACTTTATCCAGCCTGGGCTGAATTTTGGGAGATCTCCTTAAAATCCAATTGCCAAAATTTCTTCCTATGAAAAAGTAAACCTGATCCCCGCAGAAGCTGCCCATCCATGAAGCAAGAAACAACAGCTCAATGCTCAGCATTCCTCTCTGCGCAGCAAGCGCAGCGAAGATGACAAAGGTCTCGCCTTCCAAAGCGGTCCAAAAAAACGTAATTAGGTAAAACAACCCACCGTGTTGTTGGACCAGATTAATTACTTCCGACATTTATGTTTTGCACCGGGCATGAATTGAATAGCAAAAAGTGGAGGTTGCATGTCTGCTTACTTAAAAGCAACCTTCACTATCTCGTATGATTTTGAACCCTTTGGGGTGCTAACTTCAACCGAATCCTTAACCTGTTTTCCGATCAAGGCTCTAGCCAACGGAGATGTTATGGAAAGAAGACCAGACTTTATGTCCGCCTCGTCCTCGCCAACGATTTGATACTGGGCTTCCTCGTCCGTATCGTCATCGACCAGATTCACAGTCGCTCCAAACTTGATGGCCTTGCCAGCAAGCTTCGACACGTCAATAACATCGGCGCGTCCAATCTTATCCTCAAGCTCTTGGATGCGACCCTCTACAAAACTCTGCCTCTCACGCGCTGCGTGATATTCAGCGTTCTCAGACAAGTCGCCGTGCTCACGCGCCTCGGCAATAGCCTTGATAATGGCGGGACGCTCGTTACCGCGAAGATGCCTCAGCTCCTCTTCAAGACGAGTATAGCCGTTAAGTGTCATAGGAACTTTATCAGTCATATATAAGCACCCCGATATTGTAAAAAGCAAAAGCCCCCTCCGGCGCACACGAGAGCACCGAAGCAAAGGAGCCGACCACCAGTTAAGAAGCTATAAGATACGATTGCAGAGACATAACTTCAAGTGCGCCTGTTTGCAGGGCCGCAATGGCCTCTACAATCGCTTTCGAACCCGGAATTGTCGTGCAATTCGGTATTCCTTGTATTAACGCCGTCCTTCTGAGGCTGAAACTGTCAGCCAGAGTCTGCGCTCCAGACGCCGTAGTGTTTATTACCAGTTGTATTTCTCCGTTTATCATGGCGTCTATTACGTGAGGCTGGCCCTCATAGACCTTATTAATGCGAGTAACAGGAACCCCGGCTTTTTTGAGGGTTACAGCCGTTCCGCTCGTTGCGACTATCTTGAAACCAATATCTACCAGCCTTTTGGCTATTTTAATTGCATGCTCCTTGTCGTGGTCACGAACGGAGATAAAGCATGTGCCGGTTAACGGCAGTTTTACCCCGGCTCCGAGTTGAGCTTTAGCAAAAGCCCTTACAAAATCGCTGTCAATTCCCATGACTTCGCCGGTCGATTTCATCTCTGGCCCTAGTATCGTATCGACTCCAGGAAAACGAGCGAATGGGAATACAGGCGTCTTCACCGCTTGCCATTTCGGCGGCAACGATGTGTCTCTCATGGTTTTCATTATATCGACCAGTTTCTCGCCCATCATGACTCTTGCTGCAATTTTTGCGACAGGCACGCCTATAGCTTTTGCAACAAACGGAACGGTTCGGCTCGCACGAGGATTGACCTCTAGTATATATATGTCTCCGTCCTTAACTGCGAACTGCACGTTCATCAATCCAACTACGCCAATAGATAGAGCCAACAGTTTCGACTGCCTCGCCATCTCGCTGACAACATCTGCCGGCAAAGAATACGGCGGTAACGCGCACGAGCTATCGCCGGAATGGATTCCGGCTTCTTCAATATGCTCCATGATGCCAGCGACAAAAACTTCGTCGCCGTCCGCAACCACATCAACATCGACTTCTATGGCGTCTTGGAGATAATAATCAATCAGGACAGGGTTGTTCCCCGATACCTGCACCGCGTTCACGATATATCGGCGGAGGCTCTCCACATCGAACACTATCTCCATCGCACGTCCGCCAAGCACATATGACGGGCGGATGACCACCGGATAGCCGATTTCGTTAGCGACGCGCTCAGCTTCAGCGGGGCTGCGAGCAAGACCGTTCAACGGCTGTTTAAGCTTCAACTTTTTGAGCAAAACCTGAAAGCGTTCACGATCTTCGGCAAGATCTATCGCGTCAGGAGAAGTGCCGAGTATAGGTATTTTTGCATCCTGCAAAGCATCGGCCAATCTTAATGGAGTCTGTCCGCCAAACTGAACCACTACGCCAAGCAAAGAGCCGTTACGCTGTTCCACTCGAACAATCTCAATTACGTCTTCGGCGGTAAGAGGCTCGAAGTATAAGCGATCCGACGTGTCATAATCCGTGGAAACCGTCTCAGGATTGCAGTTTATCATTATTGCTTCATAGCCAGCTTCGCGCAGAGCCATAACCGCATGGACGCAGCAATAGTCGAACTCTATGCCCTGCCCGATCCTGTTGGGTCCTCCGCCGAGGATTATTACTTTTCTCTTATCGGAAGGCATCGCCTCGCATTGAGCGGGGTTCAGGCCATTCCCTTCATATGTTGAATACAGATAAGGAGTGAACGAAGCAAATTCAGCCGCGCAAGTATCGATGCGCTTGAACACCGGAGACACTTTCAGCTTACGGCGAGCCGCCGATATGTCGCTTTCCTTTTTGCCGACAAGCTGCGCCAGACGAGCGTCGCTGAAGCCCATGCTTTTAATGCGCTGCCATTCAGCGGCGGATTTAGGCAGACCCTTTGCAATTATTTCCTTTTCGACCGCCACTAATTCGAAAATCTGTTCCAAAAACCATTTGTCGAATTTACAGATTACCTGAGCCTGCTCTACGCTCATGCCGCGACGGAACGCTTCCGCAAGAATAAGCACGCGATCGGGAGACTGTATGGCCAAAGCGGCGTGCATAATATTCGGATTATCAAAATTGTCCGGGAGCTTTGGAGTATTAAGCCCCGTCAATCCTATCTCAAGACCGCGCAGAGCTTTTTGCAAAGACTCCTGCCAGGTGCGGCCAATAGCCATAACCTCGCCTACCGACTTCATGGCTGTGGTCAAGATAGGATCGGTTCCCGGAAACTTTTCAAAAGTAAAACGTGGGATCTTCGTGACCACATAATCGATAGTCGGCTCAAACGATGCGGGAGTATCTCCGGTTATGTCGTTCTTCAATTCATCCAAGGTATATCCCACGGCAAGACGCGCTGCGACTTTTGCTATGGGAAAGCCTGTGGCTTTGCTGGCGAGCGCGGATGAGCGGCTTACTCGCGGGTTCATCTCGATTACAACCATGCGCCCATCGTCGGGATTGATGGCAAACTGCACATTCGATCCGCCGGTATCGACGCCTATTTCTCGCAGAACCGCAATCGAAGCATCGCGAAGAATATGATATTCCTTGTCGGTAAGCGTAAGCGCCGGAGCAACCGTTATGCTATCTCCCGTATGGATTCCCATCGGGTCCACGTTTTCAATAGAGCATATGATTACGCAGTTGTCCTTGCGGTCGCGCACGACCTCCATCTCATACTCTTTCCAACCGAGCACCGACTCTTCGATCAGAACTTCGTGCACCATGCTTGCAGCAAGACCGCTTACTACGATCTCAGCATACTCGGTACGATTATAGGCTATTCCGCCTCCGGTGCCGCCAAGCGTAAAGCTGGGGCGAATAATCGCAGGCAATCCTATTTCGGACAAAACTTCATTTGCTTCGCTCAGAGTTTTTACGACACGGCTTTTAGGACAATGCAGCCCTATCTTCTCCATAGCGTCGCGGAACATCAGGCGATCTTCGGCTTTTTCAATCGCAGCGCGATTTGCGCCTATCAGCTCTATCCCAAGGCGATCAAGCACTCCCTCTTTCGCCAGAGCCATTGCAGTGTTCAGAGCGGTTTGTCCCCCCATGGTCGGCAAAAGAGCGTCTGGACGCTCCTTCTCCAGAACCTTGGCGACCATCTCAACGGTTATCGGCTCGATGTAAGTGGCATCCGCGACTTCAGGATCAGTCATGATCGTAGCGGGATTGGAATTAATCAGGATAACGCGATATCCCTCCTGCCGAAGAGCTTTGCATGCCTGCACCCCGGAATAATCGAACTCGCACGCCTGGCCTATTACTATAGGTCCGGCTCCTATTATGCAGATGGACTTTATATCGTTACGCTTTGGCATCTTTTGACGCCTTCCTGTCGGCTTTATGTTTCTCGATCATATCGACAAAACGCTTGAATAAATAATGGCTATCGTGCGGCCCCGGAGAAGCCTCGGGATGATACTGCACGGAAAAAGCCGGTTTGTTTTTAAGGCGCAGACCTTCATTGCTGCCATCAAACAGACTTATGTGAGTGACTTCCGCCGTATCGGGCAAAGTCTCCGGCATAACCATGAAGCCGTGGTTTTGACTGGTAATCTCAACCTTGCCGGTTTGCAGATCGCGGACCGGATGGTTAGCTCCGCGATGGCCTCTAGGCATCTTTGTGGTTTTTCCGCCAAGCGCCAGACCCAACATCTGATGACCGAGGCATATGCCGAACAACGGTATCCCTTTATCCAACACCGCACGTATGACTGGGACGGAATAAACTCCCGTAGCGGCAGGATCGCCAGGACCGTTCGAAAGAAAAACTCCATCCGGCTTAAGCGCGAAAATATCGTCTGCCTTGGTATTTCCAGGAACAACCGTTACGCGGCAACCCGCATTAACAAGACACCGAAGGATATTGCGTTTAGCTCCATAATCTATGGCAACGACGTGAAACCTGGCGGAAGCATCTCCGTTTGCATAATCGGATTTGCCGTCGTCTTGCCACTGCCATGCGCCTTCGTTCCATTCATATGCCTTCTGGCACATAACTTCACAGGCGAGGTCCATGCCCTCTAATCCCGGCCACGCTTTAGCTTGCTTTATAAGAGCGTCAATATCGAACTTTCCATCCGGCGCATGACATATAACACCGTTAGGCGCGCCTAAATCGCGGATGCGGATAGTCAACGCTCGAGTATCGATCCCGGATATTCCAATAAGATTGTTTTCCTTCAACCAGGCATCCAGATGCTGAATCGCTCTCCAGCTCGACGGTTCAGTTATAGAGGAGCGCAAAATAAGCCCTCTAGCGGCTGGTTTAAGCGTCTCAATGTCCTGCTGATTCGTTCCGACGTTGCCGATATGAGGAAATGTGAACGTAATTATCTGTCCGGCGTAACTGGGATCGGTCAGAATTTCTTGGTATCCGGTCATAGAGGTGTTAAAACAAACCTCGCCCTCAGCCCTGCCTGCTGCCCCTAACCCCTTGCCCCATAATACAGTTCCATCAGAAAGCACTAATACTGCCGTGGCATCTACCGGTTTGGTTTCAGACACAGGTGTGCTATTTCGTTGCTGCAACGGCGGCTTGGTTATCATAATCTCCAGACATGCGAGGAATTCCGTTCAAACGGCTGCGGACTATGCCGCCAAGACAGCCTCTTTGCAACAAGAATTACAGATTTAAGGAAGCGCCTTAAAAATACTATCTAAAGGAGTGAAAATGCTGCGCGATCAGATTACCGATGCAATGAAGAACGCCCTGAGAAACAAGGATGAGCGTACTTTGGGAACCACGAGGATGATTCTCGCCAAGATGAAAGACCTCGATATAGCGGCCAGACCAAAGGGCAATGCCAACGGTATAGGGGATGACGAAATCTGTAGCATGCTGCAAGGAATGATAAAGCAGCGCAGAGAATCCATCGTTCTTTACGAGAAAGGCAACCGCGCCGATCTGGTCAAGCAGGAAAGCGAAGAGATCACAGTGATCGAGCGCTTTCTCCCCAAGCAGATGAACGAGGAAGAGATAAACGCAGCCATCGCCGGAGTAATCTCCGCCATCGGAGCGAAAGACATCAAAGACATGGGCAAAGTTATGGCCGAAATGAAAAAGACCTATGCCGGAAAAATGGATTTTGCCCAAGCAAGCGCGTTAGTGAAAAGCAAGCTGGCTTAATGGCGTTTCCTCCATCATTTCTCGAAGAATTGCGATCGCGGTTGCCGCTGTCTGGCATCGTGGCAAAACGCGTGCGCATGGTTCGCGCCGGAAGAGAGTTCAAAGGATGCTGCCCTTTTCACAACGAAAAGACTCCAAGCTTTTATGTGAATGACGATAAGCAGTTTTATCACTGCTTCGGGTGCGGCTCTCATGGAGACATCATCGGCTTCACTATGCGCTTCGATCACTTGAGCTTTCCAGAAGCCGTTGAGATTCTTGCGGCTCAAGCGGGATTGCAGGTTCCTCAAGACACTCCGCAGGAGCGCGAACAATATAACCTGGAAAAGCGCCTATATCAGGTATTGGAGCGAGCCACCGCATGGTTTGAAGAACAACTATTCTCTCCTCAAGGCCGCGAAGCTCTTAACTACCTGCGCGGACGAGGACTTACGGAAGAATCCATAAAGCGCTTTCATCTTGGCTTCGCTCCCAACGATAGCCAATCGATGATAAAGAAACTATCCGGGGAAGGATTTTCTTTAGACGAGCTTAAAGCCGTAGGCCTGATAAAAAAATCCGAAGATCGCCCTGACCATTTCAGCTTCTTCCGTAACCGAGTCATCTTCCCCGTCGGAGATAGACGCGGACGCACCGTCGCTTTTGGCGGCAGAGTCATGGATGACGGCGGACCAAAATATTTAAACTCGCCGGACCATGTCCTCTTCCACAAAGGCAAGTTGCTTTACGGATTATCCCGCGCTCGCGCAGCCATAAGCCAGGGCCAGCCAATTATCGTCGTCGAAGGATATATGGACGTGATTGCTCTGGTCGAAGAAGGCTTCCATGGCGCGGCGGCTCCTCTTGGAACTGCTCTTACCGAAGATCAGATCAATATATTATGGAAACTGCTCCCACCCCCCGATACGCGTGATCCTTCAAAAGATTACAGCCCTATACTCTGCTTCGACGGAGATAACGCCGGAATAAAAGCCTCGGCTCGTGCGGTAGAGCGCATATTGCCCATGCTGACTGCTGCCCAAACCGTTCGTGTCGCATATCTGCCGGAAGGAGAAGACCCGGACAGTCTTATAAAACGATCCGGAAAATCGTCCATGCAATCCATCCTGGATCAAGCAAAGCCCATGATCGATGTTATTTGGGATCTCACTCTGGCAAATCGTCGGCTGACGACTCCTGAAGAACGCGGAGCTTTCATAAGCTCTATAAAACATCGCATATCCCGTATTAAGGATGAGTCTCTCCGATCCTTGTATAATGACGAGATACAAAAGAGAATTTCCGCCGCATTCAGCTGGCAAAAAACTTCGACGAAAACTGGAAAATTCAACCGCAGCAACAAGAGAGAGCTTTTCACAACAGGCACTCCTGACGGCCTCTCCCGCAAACAGCCCTTAAATCCCCAGAAACTGCGGGAGCGGGTCCTATTAGCCATAATGATTAACCATCCCTCTCTTTTCGGCGAGTTTGGAGAAGATTTGGCTCAAATAGGCTTTTTTACCCCCACTCTTGAAGCTCTGCGGCAGCAGTTGGTAAATTTATTATCGGATGATTCGCACGAACCTCTTGACGCAGAGGAGCTTTATCGCCAATTGTCCGGTGGGGCAGATACAAAAATTCAGGCGACAGGACTAAGTGAGACGCTCTCAGAAGCTACTTATGTCCACGCCGGTTTTGCCCGCCCTGACAAACCGGTTGAACAAGCTCGCCAGGGATGGAAATCTATCTGGAACAAACATTTGCAGGAACTTCTTCAGGCCGACATGCAGGCTGCGAAGCGTCAGTATGCCGAAAATGCGTCAGAGGAAAATCTTACGCGTCTTTTGGCGTTACGTTCGCAGATCGAGACTCTAAACAGAGAATCGGCAGTCGGAGATGGTACGGATAGCACTTTATTGTTATCCATTTAATTTATGGTTTTAGAAAGCTGGGAACATGGCAAGCAAATCTTCGAAAAAAATAGCGCAAAAGAAAACTCCGGCTAAGGCTGTAAAAAAGCCAGTAGCGAAAAAACCTGCGCCTAAAAAAGTGGCGGTAAAAAAACCTGCGCCAAAGAAAGTCGTAGCGAAAAAACCTGTTGCGAAAAAACCTGCACCTAAGAAAGTCGCAGCAAAGAAA
>JAQUWX010000020.1:0-4956 GCA_028692635.1 Alphaproteobacteria bacterium | reverse complement strand
AAGAAAGTCGCAGCAAAGAAAACTGCACCTGCTAAAAAGGGCGCAGTTAAAGCTGCCGCTCCCGCAGCAAAGACAAAAGCTGAAACCAAAATACCGGCTGCGGCCCCTGCCCCCAAGCCTCCAGAGAACAAACAACAACCGCTAAATCTTATTACGGATGAACCTCCCGCCGTTGAAGACGACAAGGTAGAGGCCCCTATCATCGAGTCCGCCGTCGAAGCCGTAAAAAAGATGATAAAGCGCGGCAAGGAACGCGGCTATGTCACCATTGATGAAATAAACGCCGCCCTGCCACAGGATAAGATCAACTCCGACATGATCGAAGACACGATGGCCATGCTGTCGGAAATGGGGATCAATGTCGTCGAGGGCGAGGAAGAAGAAGCTGCCGAGAAACCCGCCGCTGAAGGAGAAGCCGAAAGCGAAGAAGGCGAAGCTAAAGGCAACGTAGACTCTTCAGAAGTCGGTCGCACAGACGATCCTGTCCGCCTTTACCTGCGAGAGATGGGCTCGGTTGAGCTTTTAAGCCGCGAAGGCGAAATCGCAATCGCAAAGCGCATCGAAGCCGGACGAGAAATGATGATAAGCGGGATTTGCGAATCCCCCCTGACCATCCACGCTATCTTGAGCTGGCATGACGCTCTTAACGAAGGAAAGATGTTGCTGCGCGACATCATCGACCTTGAAGCCACATACGGTGGTGGCCCGAACAGCGAAGCCGAAATGCTGGGCGAGGAAGAAGGCGCCTCCGTTGAAGGAGAAGACCCGGAAAAAACCCCGGAAGGCGAGGACATCGAGGGAGACTTCGATGGCGAGGGCGACGATGAAAATCTCTCTCTTTCGATGCTTGAGGAGAAACTGAAACCGCAGGTTATGGAAACCTTCGATCATATTTCCGGCACATATTCCAAGCTGTTCCGACTTCAGACTCAGCGCCACGTCGCCATACAGAAGAACGAGGCGATATCCCCGCAAGCCACAAAGAAGTTCGAACAAGTCAAAAACGATCTCGTCGATCTGGTCAGAACGGTGCGCCTTAACAATCACCGCCTGGAGCAACTGGTTCAACAGCTTTACACCTTGAACCGCCGCCTTCTTGGCATCGAAGGCCGCATCTTGCGTCTGGCTACCGATAGCGGAGTCAAACGCGAAGATTTTCTTGCCAGATACGCCGGACATGAGCTTGATCGCAACTGGCTTGAGGAAGTTTTCAATCCCAAGCCCGCCGTCAAGAAGACTGCGGCAGAGAAAGTTGCCGCTAAGGGGAAAAAGGACGCTCCCCGTGCTAAGGCAGCGCCTGCTCATAAACACATAGCGCCTAACGTCAAAGCCTGGACCAAGTTTGTCGAAAAACACGAAGGCGAAGTTGACAGACTGCGCGCTGAAATAGCTTCTATCTGCGATGAAGCCGGACTGCCCCTGGGTGAGTTCAAGCGCATCGTCATGACGGTGCAAAAAGGCGAGCGCGAATCCAATCGGGCTAAAAAAGAAATGGTCGAGGCCAACCTTCGCCTCGTTATCTCTATCGCCAAAAAATACACCAACCGCGGATTGCAGTTCCTCGACCTTATCCAGGAGGGAAACATCGGCCTGATGAAGGCGGTGGAAAAATTCGAATACCGCCGAGGATACAAGTTCTCTACCTATGCCACATGGTGGATAAGACAGGCGATCACCCGCTCTATCGCGGATCAGGCTCGCACTATCCGCATACCAGTGCATATGATTGAAACTATTAACAAGCTGGTCCGCACCAGCCGCCAGATACTGCACGAGATAGGTCGTGAGCCTACACCGGAAGAGCTGGCAGAAAAGCTGCACATGCCTCTCGAGAAGGTTCGCAAGGTTCTGAAAATCGCAAAGGAACCCATCAGCCTTGAAACTCCCATCGGAGATGAGGAAGATTCCCATCTTGGAGACTTCATCGAGGATAAAAACGCCGTACAGCCTCTGGACTCCGCCATTTTAGGGAATCTGCGCGAAACGACTACTCGCGTGCTGGCTACCCTCACCGCCAGGGAGGAACGAGTTCTCCGCATGCGCTTTGGCATAGGAATGAACACGGACCACACCCTCGAGGAAGTCGGACAGCAGTTCAGCGTGACCCGCGAACGCATCCGGCAGATAGAGGCAAAGGCTCTGCGCAAACTCAAGCACCCCTCGCGCTCGAGGAAGCTGCGGAGCTTCTTGGACACCTAAAAACAGACTTCGAGGAACGCTCGGCGGGTAAATCGCGTCCGCTTGCGGCCCTTTAATGATTCAAAAAAGAATCGCCGGAGCGATCGTCATCTCTCTCTGAGTCGAGAATCGGTGGACTTCATTTCATGACGCACGCGATTTCGATTGCGAAAAAAAATCATCGCGGAAGATTTTATCGCGCCATTGATCAGAATTTGTTTTTTGAATTTTCAATCCGCGAGATGTTTTTTTGCGCGTGAAAGAAAGTGGAAAGACAGACAGAAAAAATCGTTTTACATTTAAATAAATATACTTAAAAACCCCAGTAAATCCGCCATTTTTAGGCCATAATCATAAGCAAAAAACGCTCCAGAAATAGAAAGCCCCTGTTCGACTTACCTGCTATCGCGGGGCATGCCGAACAGGGGTTTAAGAATAATCAATTCGCCCACAAGGGGCGAAAAATTATTTCTTCTTCTTCTTCGCTACTTTCTTAGCCGGCTTCTTCGCGGGTTTCTTCGCAACTTTTTTCTTAGCAGCCATAGTGACCTCCTAATTAGATTTAGAGTAGAGTGGCAGTATGTTGTGGCCAGTCGTTAAATTAGTCAACAACATTTTGAAACACATTCCGTCATTACCCACTACTAATCGATGTTCTTCTTACTACGTTGCACTGTTGCAACATCTTGCCGTCTGCATCAAGAACATCATCACGCATAAGCGAGACAAAATTCCCGAAACGATGACGAAGCAATTGTCATAAGAGAACGCAATCAGCGACTCGCCATGAGGAACTGCATTTTTATGGCACGCAGATTACTAACGAATTGTAAAAATTTTCCGTGGACTGTTTTGCGGATAGTATATATGTAGAAGGAAGCGCAGATCATTGACCTGCGCGGAGGGGCCTGTAGCTCAGTTGGTTAGAGCGAACCGCTCATAACGGTTTGGTCGTAGGTTCGAGTCCTACCGGGCCCACCAGCCTTCGCGAACGCAGTGAGCGAAGGCTGCCGCGCCGTAGCCCAAAGGGCGAAGGCGGGTTGGTTGCCATTTTTAAATCTTATACTTTTTAAGCGATCCTACTACCGAGCAACGGATTCTTTCTCTAGCGCTTTCATCAGAAAATTGTGAAAGCCGTATGGAGCAGCCACGTGGTCTATCGGAGAGATGCCGCCACCTGTTCCTTTTACCAGAACAGTGCCAAAGCCCAGCAATCTTCCCCATATGGTCTGGTCGATGTTGGCGCCTTCTACCTTTGACAGCATAAGCTCGAACGTGGTCGTAGCTATGAACCCGTATTTGGCGATTACTCGACGGTTGGTAATTACAAGCTCAGTCGAAATCTGCCTCACATAGGCGAGCAGCAAAAGATAAGCACCAAGCCCTATGACAGCAAAGGATGCCATTTGGACGATTTTTGCCGACTCCTGCATAACATCGGTCCCAAGAAGGAACTCCACAAACCATGGCCCGAAACGCCCGATAAGAGATCCCAGGATGAGGACAAACACGCCGTTCAGATATATGTACCAATGTATCTCGGCGGCATATAGAGCCTGCTCACCAGGACCTAGCACTCTATTTATATAGCGGCTCATGTTGTCTCCAACGAAAGGTTACGACTGACTTGCCAGAAACTTCTCCGCCTCAAGAGCTGCCATGCAGCCGGTCCCCGCAGCGGTCACTGCCTGACGATATATCTTATCTCTAACATCTCCAGCAGCAAATACTCCCGGAACGCTGGTCGCGGTAGAGTCTGGTTTTGTTATGATATAGCCTTCGTCGTCCAGCTCCAGCTTGTCTTTAAATACTGTCGTCGCAGGATTGTGTCCTATGGCGATGAATACCCCTTCAGCTGCGACCTGCGTGATTTTGCCGGTCTTTACGTTCTTAAGCAGAACTCCGGTAACCGCAGGAATAGGAGCCTCGTTTCCTTTAATCTCTTCAACCACGCTATCCCATACAATTTTGATTTTAGGATTTCTCTTAACTCGGTCGGCCAGGATCTTTTCTCCGCGAAAAGCGTCGCGCCTGTGCACTAAAGTCACCATGTTGGCGTGATTGGTGAGATAGAGAGCCTCTTCTAACGCGGTATTGCCTCCGCCCACGACTACCACTTCTTTTCCTCTGAAGAAAAATCCATCGCACGTCGCGCAGCCGGACACGCCAAAACCCTGAAACTTTTTCTCGCTTGGAATGTCAAGCCACCTGGCCTGCGCTCCAGTAGCGATTATAATGCTGTCGGCCACGAACACCTCGCCGGAATCGGCTATACACTTGAACGGCCTTTGGCTCAGATCAACTTCGGTTATAACGTCATAAATCAGCTCAGCTCCTACCCTGGTGGCCTGAGCGGCCATCTGCTCCATCAGCCACGGCCCTTGAATTGGATCTGCAAATCCGGGAAAATTTTCAACCTCAGTAGTAATAGTCAACTGCCCTCCCGGCAGCATCCCCTGCACCAAGGTCGGTTTAACATTGGCTCTGGCGGCATATATGGCCGCAGTATAACCGGCAGGACCAGCTCCTATTATAAGGAGCCTGACATTATGAGTTTTACTCATTCTTGAACTCCACCCCAGTGATTCACATACGAAACGCCTCTACTATAACCATAGGGACGTTATTAACAATAGCTCTTGCAAAAGATTGCCTAGGCGTTTGCCGCAGTATATAACCCATGAAAATATCTAACTGAGCTTATATAGGAGAGTTAATTATGGCTGTTGAACGTACTTTTTCGATAATCAAGCCCGACGCCACGCGCCGCAATCTTAC